>PMVV01000303.1 GCA_003166475.1 Bryobacterales bacterium
TTCGTCCAGCACCAGCAGACCGACGCGGTCGCACGCATCCAGAAACGCCGGCGACGGCGGGTTGTGCGACGTTCTCACTGCGTTGTACCCGGCCGCCTTCAGCAACTCGACTCTGCGCTCTTCCGCGCGATCGAACGCTGCCGCCCCCAGCGGTCCATTGTCGTGGTGAACGCACCCGCCCGCCAGCTTGATCGCCTTGCCGTTCAACAACAGTCCCTTCTCCGCCGACCACGCCAGGGTCCGAATGCCGAAGATCGTCACTACCTCGTCGATCGCCTTGCCATCCTTGCGCAGCCGCGTCACCGCCCGGTACAGCGCCGGCGCCTCCGGCGACCACAAGGCCGGTTTAGACACCGCGATTTCCTGGATGGCTTCGGTCCCACTCCCCGGCGCCGTTTCGACGGCCGATTGTGCATGACCGACCGGTTTCCCGCCACGGTCCAGAATTTGCGTCTCCACCGTCACTCGGGCTGTCGCGGTCGACTCGTTTTCGACTCGCGTGCGAACGGATAACGAACCGCTCTCGGTAGAGGCGCTGGTCGTCGAGACCAGCACTCCCCAATGCGCCACATGAACGGGATCTGTCACCACCACCCGCACGTGCCTGTAGATTCCCGATCCGCTGTACCACCGGCTGTTGGGCTGCGCGGAATTGTCGACTCGCACGGCCAACACGTTTAGCCCGGAGAAGTCCAGGTCCGGCATGACGTCAAAACTGAAGCTGGTGTAGCCGTACGGCTGGTTACCCAGTTTTTTCCCGTTCAGATACACCGTTGCGTCCCGGTACACTCCGTCAAACTCGACGCTCACCCGCTTGCCTCTCCACTCCGGAGGCGCGCTGAACGTCTTGCGGTACCACCCGGTCCCGGCTGGGAAATAACCGCCTTCCGAACCCGTGGGGTTGTCCTTGCTGGGGCGTCCCTCAATGCTCCAGTCGTGCGGAAGTTCTACTCTGCGCCAGTTTGCATCGTCAAACGAGCGGGTCTCGGCGCCGGCCGGATCGCCGAGGATGAATTTCCAGTTCGAATCCGCGGCCAGTTCCAGCCGGGGACTTTGGGGTTGCGCCCCCGCTGCCGGAATCGTCACGAGCATCGCCGGTATGGCGGAGATGGCGATCATGCGCCAGAGAGTCGGTTTCACGAGTGCCTCTTTCTTTTTGGCTGCGACGGTCTGCGAATGTTGGGCGCCACCGCGGGGCCGGTTGCCCGCAAACCAAGCAAGATGATGCGGATTATTTCACGGAATAGAACGTCGATCGGCTTTCCGTATTCCAGTTCCACCCGGTCTCCTAAGGATGCGAGCCGCCGCTGCGCCCCGATCACCGCGTTGATGACGGCGTGCATGGTCAGCCCGGGGTCCAGGTCGGGACGGAGTGAACCGTCGGCCATACCCTCGCGGATCAATGCCGAGAAGGACTCGAAGCCTTGGGGGCTGATGCGCGCTTCGAGCGAGAGGAGCCGCTCAACGGGCCAGTGTCGCGCATACATCGCATCGAACTGGGCCACGAAACGCACCTTTGCCGGATCGTTTGTCAGCCCGTCGGCCATGAATTCGAGCAGCGCGGCAATCTTGTCCAGCGCCGAAGTCCCGGCTTCCATCGCCTGCTTCGCACGCACGGCTGAATCGGCAAACAGTTCGCCCAGGATGGTCCACACGACGTCATCCTTATTTGAAAAGTACTGATACATCGTGGACGCCCGAATCCCGGTCGCCGCGATGATGTCGGCCATGGTGACGCAGTCAATTCCCCGCTCGTCGAACAGCCGGGCGGCTGCGTCGAGAATGCGCCGGCTCTGGCGCTGTCGATGAGAGAAGTAGGTCCGCCCGGTTTTAGAGATGCCGGAAGCCGATGCGAATGACTGCTTCAAATTCGAACACCTAATACAAGATATACTCCGTTCCCACAGGAGGGCGGCCAATCTTGGCCGNNGCGGGCATGATTGCCCGCCCTCCCAGGACGCTTACCGGAACGGTTCCGCTTGCAGCTCCGACAGCCGGGACTCGATGGCGGTCAGGCTGCCTTGCACGCGCACGATGTTGACGTTCGCGCTGCTGTAGGGGACCATGCCCTGATAAAGTTCCAGCGCGCGGCGATAGTCGTCGGCGGCTTTGCGGATCTGGTCCTTCTCCTGCGGCAGGCCGCGCACGTCGCGCGAGTCCCACCAGAGGCGGTCGCCGCGGTCGCGGTAGCCATCGGCCAGTTGCGCCTTCTGGCGATTGCCCAGCTTGTACCCGCGCCGCTCGGCCTCTTGCAGCGCGTCATAGCCTTTATCGATATCTTTCAAGCCGGAAACATAGACCCCCGCCAGGCCCAACTCCGGATCGGGCGAGTGGGGCAGGGCCTGCTGCGCCTCTTCGAACTTCTGTACGGCTTCGTTCAACAGCGCCGCGTTGTGGTGGCTGACACCATTGATCCGATCGATCTGCCCTTCGCAAAGCCGCAGCTCGCCGCGCACGGTTTCGTCAGCCGGATCCATCTCCAGCGCGCGGGCCAGGTACAGTTTGGCGCGCTTCCAGTCGTTCTCGTAGACCGGCTGGCTGTCGCTCGTGCGATATGTCCCGATCACCTTGTCCGCGGCTGCTACCAGCCTCTTCTTCACCGAATGGCGCGGCGTAAATAATGCCAGCGCCTGCGGGTTGCCCTTCGAGATATCGGCCCAGCGGCTCCAGATGGCTTCCGGATCGGTCAGCACTTCGGCGTGGATATCCCGATCCAGTTGTTGTCCATGACGCCAGAGGACCACGCCGGAGGTCACCGCATATACAATGTAAGCGAGCGCCAGCCCGGCCAGCATCACCAGGACGCGCCGCGCCCGGTATCCCAGGTGCGCGGGTTTCGCGGCGGGCTTGCCGTATCGCACCGGGGCCATGGGCGCTGCCGGCTTGGCCGTGCGGCGGGTGTCTTCGTCCGCACCCGGCCCGGGATGGAATGTGCGGCGCGTGGCGTTGGCGTCTTCCTCCGTTTCCGCGCGCACCGGCGCCCCCGCGCGAAACGCCACCAGGTCCGCGGCCAGGTCGGCGGCCGACTGATAGCGCCGCTCTGGCTCCGGGTCCATGCTCTTCATCAGGATGCGGCGCAGCGCTTCCGGGCAGGGGTCCGGCGCGGGCGGCGCTGGAATACGCGAGCGGATCATGCTCTCCAGGCGCTCGGTCGACTCCGCCTGATAGGGCTGCGATCCGGTCACCAGCTCGTATAACAGCACGCCCAGCGACCAGAGGTCCGACATGGAATTCACGTCGCCCGAATCCAGCCGCTCGGGCGAAGCGTAGGGCACGCTGCCGAACTCGTTGCGCGTCAGCTTGCGCGAAAGCGACAGTGCTTTGGCGATGCCGAAATCCAGCACGCGCACGCGGTTCTCGTTATCGATGCGGATGTTCTTCGGCTTGATGTCGCCGTGTACGATGCCGCGGTAATCCTTGCCGTCGATGGTGATTTCGAGCGTGTGCGCGTTGTGGAGCGTCTGGCAGATGGCCAGCGCGATATCCGCCGCATCGTCCACCGGCGCAGGCCCGTGGCGCATCAGGTCGGACAGGTCTTGCCCCTCGACGTATTCCATGGCCACGCCGAAGTAGCCGTCCATGTCGCCTGCGTCGAAAATCTTCACCACGCGCGGGTCGATTTCCGCGAGTTTGGCCTGCAACTGGGAGCCGCGCCGTTCGGCTTCGATGGTTTCGCGGGAATCGGCATCCGGCCCGTGCTCGATCACCTTCAGCGCCACCGTGCGCTGGTTTTCGGTGTCCTGCGCCAGGTACACGTCGGCCATGCCGCCGCGTCCCAGCTTGCTCAGGATTTCGTATTTGCCGACCTTGCGCCTCTCCGGGATCACCATTAGTGTGGCACTCCTGCCCGATTGCGGGCCGGCGGCCTGGTGGCCGGAAGGAAGAAGTTGAACTTCGCAATCGGAGCTTTATCCATGTCTTCCGGTGTGCGCACCGGCTCGCCGCCGTTTTCCCCAAATGTGTTGCCGATCAGCACGGGATGGGCGGGCGCTTCGATCAGCACTCCGGGCCCCAGGGGCGTCTCTGCAACATGCGTCCGGCGCCCATTGCGCAGGATGGCGTTGTACAAAAGCCATGGCGCGGAATCGCCGGAGATCCGGACGCCGGCGTCGCGGCAATCCTGGATGGAGTTGGCGCGCAACACGGCCGTGGACTTTCCGCGGATCTCCACACCGGTGGCCGCGCCCACGATTTCGGTGTCTTGCAATTCGAGGTCGGAATTCGAGATCGACACGGCCACCGCCAAGGGCGCTTTCTCGTCCGCGCGGATACGGAAGCCGAAGACGCGCGCGCCCTGGACGCCCTCCGCCAGAATGGCGACGGCCGGTCCGTTTTCGATGGAGGCGGCGCGCAAGACCGGCACATCGGGCATGCGGCCCCGCAGGGTGACCCCGTTGGGGAGCCGGAGCTGCTCCGGATACTCGCCGCTGGAGACTTCCACGGTATCGCCGGGGCGGGCCTTGGCCAGGGCGTCGCCGATCTTGGCGAAGCCGCCGGTTCCAACCCTGAGCGTCTGCGCGGGCGGGACCGCGGGTTGCCGGTCCGCCAGACCAAAATAGCGCAGGGTGGCAAAGACGAGAGATGCGAATACCAGGCCATAGGCGAACATGGCGGTCCTGCCGGCGAACACGCTTCGAGGCGGTGCGGCTCCCGGCGAAGGCGCCCGCGCGTCGGCGAAGCGGTCGCCTTCCACGATCACGACGCTGACGTTGTCCTTGCCGCCCGCGCGGTTGGCCGCCTCGATCAACTGGCGCACGGCGGCGCCCGGATCTCCGGCATTGGCCAGCACCGTGCGCCAGATTTCGGCCGCGGTCACCTGGTCGGTCAATCCATCGCTGCACAACAACAGCGCGCTATCCGGCTCAAATGGGATGCTCAGCAGCTCGATGAAATCGGGATCGTCCGGCGCGTGTTCTTGCGATCCGACGTCGCGGTAGACCTCATTGCGGCGCGGGTGGCGCATGGCTTCCGCCTCGGAAATCTCGCGGTTGTCTTCGCGCTCGCCCACCGGCGAATGATCGTGCGTGATCTTGCGGATCTCTCCCGGCCGGATCTTATACAAGCGCGAATCGCCAACGTGGCCGATGAGGACGCGGCCATTCTCGGCCACCGCCACGGTCAGGACGCAAGCCATTCCGTGCCACTCGGGGTTGCCGGCGGCCGCGTGCACGATCTCGTTGTTGGCTACCGTGATGGCTTCGCGGATACGCTCTTCGGCCGTGCCTGTTTGGCGCTCCAGCCGCGCGCGCACGCGGTTGAGGGCGATGTCCGCGGCCTTCTCGCCGGCGGCTTGCCCGCCAATGCCGTCGACCACGATGAAGATGCCGCGGTCCGGGTCGAGGTGCACGCGGTCTTCGTTGTTCTGGCGCACCATGCCCATGTGGCTCTCGCCCGCGCAGCGAAGTCTGGTCTTGATGGGCATCTCAGCGGCCGCCGGGGTGCCCCTCGGGCCCCGCGGGTCTGGCTGCGGCTTCGAAATCCAGATAGACGACGTCCGCCAGGCCGATGCGCGCCGTGGCAGGCAACTTCACCTCCACGTTTTTGTCGCGCTTCTCGCCATCCACGTATTCGACGCTGGTGGGAATCTTCTCGCCATCCACGCTGGTTCCCAGGCGGCTCAGATCCTTGATGAAGAACTCGCCGGATTGGGGGTCGCGCCGCAGCCGCATGTGTTCGCGCGAAACATCCGGGAGCGTGTTCAGCTTCAGGTCGGTCCAGTAGTCCCGGCCGCCGCGCCCGATAACGATCTGGTTTTTAGCCATGCGGTAAGTCTGTCGGCCGGACTGGTCTTCGTATTCGATGGTGGCGTAGGCCTCCATCTCCTCGGTTTCAGCCTGGGTGGCGGGCGGTTGTTCTTCATATTTCCGCGAGGCGGTCGCCGCGCCGGCGATGCGGCTCGTCTGGATGCGCATGGTCATGCTGCCGGCGCCGAATTCCGGCTTGGCGGGCAGCGCCAGCTCGGAGTAGATCACGATATCGCCCGCTTCCACGTCTTCATCGGTGTTCTCGAAGAACTGGATGCGCCAGCCGCCATCGGGAGCCACCACTTTGGCCGCGGGCTTGCGCGCCAGCTTCAGGCGTTCGCCCAGGGAGGCGCGATTCATCTCCGCCATTTCGGCGTCCAGCGCCTGGCGGGTCTCCTCCAGCATGCGCGGAAAGATGCCGCGCAGCCGCTCGAAATCCTCGGAATGCAGGTAGACGTGGTAGATGGCGGGTGGCAGCGTGGTGTAATGCAAGGGCTCCAGGCCTTCGCGCATATTCCGGACGACCTCCAGAATGATGTCGCGCGCGGTGGCGGGGCGGCGGACTGCCGGGGTGCTCATGGTCTTGGGATGGAGAGCCGTGCGGCTCTTCACTCGATTTTAGCATTGGGGCGCGGGCTGAGTTCCGAACTCGGCGGTAAGATTTTCGCGTCTACCGCCGCCACGGGAACAAAGTTATCCCGGTGCTGATGCCGGAATGAAAATCGGGTGGCCATCACGCGAAGATCAAGCGGCGGCCCTTCGGCTCGGGAATCGGATCCCCGAACTCTTTGGCGGTCTCGATCCACAGGCGAATCGCATCCAGCGCGTTGCCAAGGGCCGCGTCCTGCGTGTCGCCGTGCGCCATGCACCCCGGAAGCTCGGGCGCCTCTGAGACGAATACCCCGTCCTCTTCGCTCCAATAGATGATGACTTCGTATTTGATCATGGTTTAGAACCAAGCCTGGCTTTCAGGATCACAGCGCGGACCTGTTTGACTTGATAGGGCTTGGCCTGTGCGCCCGCCCTCTGCAAATTGATCTTCTCCTCCACACCACTCCTTCGAAACAGATGATGGCTTCCCTTTACGCGTTTCTCAAAACCCAGACTCTCAAGCAACTGGCACAGGTCGTCAAAGCGAATCGCCGCGTCGGCGGTGCCACTGAGAAGCCGTCGGAGCGTTTTCTCGGCTCACATAACGACATTCTACACGCTCGCCCCGCCGACCGCTTTCCGACCATCGCCCGCAGCCGCGGCGGGCGAAGAGTCGATCCGCATATGCCAAAGGACGGCCATAACCGCCGCGGTTGTCCCACACTGCTAGAATGTGACAAGCTGGCATGGCCATCGACTCCATCAAGGGTTCCTTGCGCGAGAAGGGTGTCCGCCTCACCCGCCAGCGAGAGATCCCGCTCGAGCCGATCGACCAGACCGGAGAGCATCTGGATGCCGAGCGGTTGTTCCAACTGGCCAAGCAAGAAGATCCCAAGCTCAACCGCGTGACGGTCTACCGTACGCTGAAGATGCTCAAGAACAGCGGCATGGGGGACGAGCTGGACCTCATGCACCACGAGGGCGGCCAGCACTACTACGAAACCCGCCTGAAACAGGAGCACGCGCACGTCATCTGCCTGCGCTGAAGGCAATTGCAGGACTTTACTTCCACGCTCCGCCAGCCCGTCCTGTTGCGCGGCTTGCTCGCGCTGTCGGTCGCCTACGCCGCCCTCATCAGCCTGCCGATGCCCTGGAGTCTGTACGACATCGGGCTTGATGCGAGCTGGATACTGGGCCTTAACCTGGCGCACCGGCAAGCGATGGCAGCAGGCCGCGACATCGTGTTCACGTACGGCCCTCTCGGATATCTGGTGTATCCGGATGGCGTCTCCGGCTCGCCCCTTCTGCCTCTCCTGTACCGGATCGGTCTGTACGTGCTTTCGATCGCAGCGCTGTGCCGCCTGGTCTGGGTCCACCGGTCGAAAGCGGCTGCCTTTTGGACCGCCCTGCTACTGGGTTTGGGGGTCGCTCTCGATCCCATGCCCGAGCAGAGCCAGGGCATGATCGCGCTTACGGCAGTGGCCCTGCTGGTACTGGCGGACCGCTCCCCGTGGCGATTGCTGGAGTCGGCTCTGCTGGCTTTTCTGGCAGCCGTTGGGTGCCTGGTAAAGCTCGACCAGGGAGCCGAGGGGATTGCCATCTTTTTCGCGGTGGCGATTGCCGCTGTGTTTGAGAACCGCCCGCTGGGCTCGCGTGGCCGGCGCCTGTGGCCCGCCGTTTTCGCCGTGCTGCCTCTCTCCATCGTGGTCCTCGATTGGGCGTCGACCGGCTCAATACTGAGCGTGGGTGCATATGTACGATCCGGATGGGAGATCGCTTCAGGTTATTCGGAAGCGATGGGCCTGCCGGGACCGCTATGGCAAGCTGCCTTGGCCGCCGCCACTATCGCGACCACCTTTGCCGCTGTTTTGCTGGTTGCGGGCGATCTGCGCGCGCTGCTGCCGGGCCTCTCGCCCGCCCTGATTGTCGCGTTCTTCGCCTTTAAGCACGCCATGGTCCGGCAGGATGTCCATGCAGTGCTGTTTCAGATCAGCTTCGCGGTTGGTCTGCTGTTCCTGCTCGTTTCCGCCAGGTTGGCTCGCGATCGCCGCCTGGTTCTGGTCCTCACGCTATTCTCCGTCGCTATGGCGTATGTCATTCCGGCGGAACAGCTCCCAAGATTCAATGATGATGTCCGAGCTCGCCTGGAGCTCCGCAGGATAGGCTCAACGCTAGCTGCATTCTGGCACTGGCGGTCTACCTGGGACCACGTCAATGCCATTGAAAAGGACCTCCGCGGGCGTTTGCGCCTGCCCGACCGGTTTCATCAGATCGTTGGAAACGGCACGGTGGACGTGCAGCCATTTGAAACCGACATTGTCCCGGCTAATGGCTGGAGATGGGAGCCCAGCCCCGTATTCCAGTCTTACGCCGCGTACACGCCGATGCTGGATCGCATGAACGCGGAGCACCTCGAAGGCAATCGCACGGCGGACTTTGTGCTGTTGAACCTCTCCGCCATTGACGGTCGCCATCCCTTCCTGGAAACGCCGCTCTCCTGGCGGGCCCTGCTGGATCGATACGATCTCAGCTTGTCCGCCGGGGGTTGGCTTCTATTGCGCCACCGCGGCCAACGCCGCTATGGACCTCTGGGGTGCCTGGGAGATTCGACGGCGCATTGGGATGAAGATGTGCCCGTGCCCCGCACAGGCGGTTTGCTGGTCATGGCTCCGCGCATCGGCCCGAGTCTTACAGGAAAAGTGACGTCGCTGCTCTTTCGATCCTCTGCCGTGTACGTAGATGCCGTTTTCAGCGCCAGCGGAAGGGTCCACTGCCGATCCGTGCCCCGCAACCTGGCCGCCGGCTTCCTGATTTACCCGTTTCCGAGGAACCTTCCGGAGTTGGAACCGCTGTTCCAGCCGGATGCGTATCCAGCGCCTCAGGACCATATCATTACGGTCCGCTTCCACGCCGATAAGCCTGGTGAATTCGTCCCAGAAATCCCGATTGCATGGTTCTTGTTGCCGCCTGCCGGCCAATAGCCTCATTACAGGGGGGTGCTTAGTAACCGTTTTGGGGAGCGGTTTATGTCAGAATCCCCAGAACGGTTAATTAAGCACCCGTTGAAGCCCTCACTCCCGCCGGGCGCACCCCACGCTGCTAGAATGTGAGAAGCCGGTATGGCCATCGACTCCATCAAGGTTTCCCTGCGCGAGAAAGGCGTGCGCCTCACCCGCCAGCGGCAGATCCTGCTGGAGTTGATCGACCAGACCGGACAGCACCTGGATGCCGAGCGGTTATTCCAACTGGCCAAGGAAAAAGATCCCAAGCTCAACCGCGTGACGGTCTACCGTACGCTGAAGATGCTCAAGGCCGGCGGCATGGTGGATGAGTTGGACCTCATGCACCACGAAGGCGACCAGCACTACTACGAAACCCGCCTGAAGCAGGAGCACGCGCACGTCATCTGCCTGCGCTGCGGCAAGGTGGAGGAATTTTTCGGCGAGCCCCTGCAACGGCTGCGCAAGCAGATCGAAAGCCACTTCGGATTTCAAATTCTGCTGGCGCGCACCGAGGTGGGGGGATACTGCGCGCATTGCCAATCGCTGCGCGCGCTAGAGCTGGAGAGGGCGCGGCAGCACGGGCTGGCGGATGCGGTGTTGGCGAGCGGGGTGGCTCCCGGACCCGGCGCGCCGCATCGGCCCCGCGCCAAGCGCACCGCCTGATGGACACGCTCACGGCGGAGATCGCACCCTCGGCCTCCGTAATCGTCATCGATCCCAGCGGCCACCGCTCCCGCGTGGAACTGGCGCCGCTGCCCTTCAAGATCGGCCGCCAAGCCGACAACGACTTGATCCTGCGCGACAGCCGCGCCTCGCGCGAGCACGCCCGCATCGTGCGCAAGGGCGGCGAGTACAGCGTTGAAGACGCCGGCAGCCTGCATGGCGTTTATGTCAACGGCAAGCGCGTGGAAAGCCACGCGCTGCGCAACTCCGACCGCATCGAGTTTGGCTTTCCCGATTCCTACCAGCTCATCTTCGCCATGGACGGCGCCGAGCTGAACCGGCTGATCGGCCAATTCGGCGCGCACGAAAAGACCGGGCCCATGGGCAGCGTGCCGGGCGCTGGCGCCAACCTGGCCAAGCTGCGCGCGATCCTGGACGTGGCGCGTACGCTGCAAACCGGCCTGTCTCTCCAGGATGTGCTGAATTCCGTGGTGGACGCGGCGCTGGCCATCACCGGTGCCGAACGCGGCTTCCTGCTGCTGCGCAAGAACGGCGACCTGGAGACGCGCGTGGCCCGCAATCGCCAGGGCGCCACGCTCCCGGCCAGCGACCTGCGGGTCCCTCGGCGCGTCATCAGGCGCGCCCTGGAGCAGCGCCGCGATCTGCTGTCGATGAACTTCGATCCGCAGGGCACCGGCGAGTTCCAGCCGGAGCGCAGCGTGGTGGACCTGGAGCTGCGTAGCGTCATATCCGTGCCGCTGGTGCGTATCAGCAAAGTGCGTGGCGATGCGACCAGCGTGCTCTCCACGGACGAGGAGACGGCCGGCGTGCTCTACATGGATTCCCGCCTGGCCACGGCCGACCTGGCGGGAGGCAATCGCGAACTGCTGCAAACCCTGGCCATCGAAGCCTCCACCATTCTGGAGAATGCGCGCCTGCTCGAGGAAGAGCGCATCAAGCAGAGGATCGAGGAAGAACTGGGCGTGGCGCGCACCATCCAGCAGGGCCTGCTGCCGCGCAGCCTGCCCGCCGATGGCTGGTTCCGCGTGTGCGGCAGCAGCGTGGCCTCGCACCAGGTGGGCGGCGATTATTACGATTTCATCCCCTCCGGCCCGGATGCCTGGACTGTGGTGGTGGCCGATGTCTCCGGTAAGGGCGTCAGTTCGGCGCTGCTGGCCGCGTTGTTGCAGGGCGCCTTCCTGGCGGTCAGCCATAGCGATGCCGCTTTGCATAAGCGCCTGGAACGCATCAATACGTTCTTGAACGAGCGCACCGCGGGGGAGAAATACGCCACGGTTTTCTATTGCCTGCTGGAGCGCGCCGGCCAGTTGCTTTATGTGAATGCCGGCCATTGCCCGCCGCTGATCGTGCGGCAGGCGGGCGGCATCGAATCGCTGGCCGCCACCGCTCCGCCGGTCGGGCTCATCGAATCCGCGGAGTTCGCGGTGGGCGAAACTACGCTCGCCGACGGCGATAAGATCGTGATCTACAGCGACGGAGTCACCGAAGCGCAGAACCTCGAAGGCGAGTTTTTCGGCCGGCAGAGGCTTCGCCAGGCGGTCGCGGAGCACCACACGGGCTCCTGCCACGCCCTGCACGAGGCGGTTGCCGGCGCCGTCGCCGGGTTTACCGAGAGCGCACCGCAGGCCGACGATATCACGCTGGTAGCGATCGAGTATCGCGGGGAGTGTTGACAGCTTTAGCGGGTTGGGGCATCCTGCCGGGCAGATCCCAGAAGGGGTTATCGTAAATCTCCACCTCCTGGTCGTCATAGAGAGGCCAAAATCTGTTTGGGGGAGTCATGGCTGTACCTCTATTTATTATAACGGACACCCCGATTTATTTTAGGTTGCAGCAGCAATCCATGTATTATCAGTCGATTATGGGAGAATCGCGGTCAGTCCGACCGCAGCGCATTGGCCGGATCGACGGCCGTGGCCCGGCGCGCGGGCAGGTAACAGGCCAGCGCCGCGACGGCAATGGCGATGGCCGAAACCGATGTGAACGTCACGGGATCGGCGGCGCTCACCTGGTAGAGCAGACTCCAGAGCACGCGGCCCAGGACGAGTGCGCCCACCAGTCCCAAAGCCACGCCCCCGAGCGCGAGCTTCACACCCTGGCGCAACACCAGCCGCCGCACATCTCCCGGCTGCGCGCCGAGAGCCATGCGCAGGCCGAATTCGTGCGTGCGCTGGCTCACTGCATACGAGATCACGCCGTAGATGCCGATTGCGGCGAGCGCCAGGGCAAGCCCGGCAAAGAGCGCTACCAGGAACAGGGCGAACCGCGGAGTGGAGACGTTGGCGTCCGCGATATCGTCCATCGGACGGATGTTGGCGACGGCGAGCGTGGGATCGAGCTGACGCACGGCTTGCCGCAATGCGTTCGCCAGCGGGGCCGGGTCGGAGCTGCCGCGCATCACCACCGCCATGTTGTTGTTGACGCCGACGGGCGACTGTTCGATGGGCCACCAGAGCGCCATCTCCGCCGTGAGGCTATCGGGCTTATCTTTCACGTCGCCCACGATGCCGACGACGGTCATCCAGTCCTCCACTTTGGGGTGGTCGTCGATCGCGACGCGCTTGCCGAGTGCGTCTTCGTTGGGCCAATAACGGCGAGCCATGCTCTGGTTGACGATCAGGGCCAGCGGCGCTTTCATATCGTCGCCGGAAGTGAAGAACCGGCCGCCGACGAGCGGAATGCCGGCGGCGCGAAAGTAGCCGGCGCTAGCGACATGATAGCGCGCATGGAAATCCTGGCCGGCGGGGGCCTTCCGGCCTTCGATGTTGAGGCCGCCGATGTTGTCGTCGTAGCCGGTCCAGGGCAGGTCCGTACCCACGCCGGCGGCGCGCATGCCGGCAGTGGAATCGAGGCTGGCGCAGAGGCGGGTCCAAAAGCGCGGCGCATCGGTGGGCTTGTAGGTGGCGTACGGGAGAGATACGCGGGCGGTGAGAAGATGTTCGGGGCGGAACCCGGGGTCGGCGCGCAGGAGGTTCACGAAGCTGCGCAGCATCAGGCCGGCGCCGATCAGGAGCAGGCAGGCGAGACCGACTTCGCCGACCACCAGGGCGCTGCGCAAGCGCAGGTGTCCGCGATGGGCGCCTGCGCCGCGGCCGCCGGCGCGCAGGTTGTCCTGCACGTCGGCGCGGGCGGCTTGCAGCGCGGGTGCGAGGCCGAAGAGGACGCCGGTGGCTAAGGCAATCAGCAGCGTAAAGGCGAAGACGGCGGCATCCACGTGAATGGCATCGGCGCGCGGGAAGCCGGCAGGCAGCAGGGCGACGAGGGTTCGCACACCTGCGACCGCAAGGGCGGTGGCGAGAACGCCGCCGAGCGAGGCGATCAGCAGGCTTTCAGTCGACAGTTGACGCACCAGGCGCGAGCGGCTGGCGCCCAGCGCGGTGCGCACGGCAATCTCGCGCTGGCGGGCGGTGGCGCGGGCGAGCAGCAGGTTCGCCGCGTTGGCGCAGGCGATCAGCAGTACCAGGCCGACGGAGCCCAGCAAGACGAAGAGCAGCCGCTCGCTGGGGCCTACGATTTCCCGGTAGAGCGGAATTGTCAGCGCCTGCCAGCCATCGAGGAAGCCGGGATGTTCGCGGGCAAGCTGGGCGATGAGCGCGTTCATCTCCGCTTGCGCGGCGGCGGGGGCGACGCCCGGCTTCAGCCGTCCGATCGCTTCCAGAAAATGCGAGCCGCGCTGGTTGGGATCGCCCTGGAAGGCAAACGGCCACCAGAGGTCTACCGTTTCACCGTGCGCTACGCCGTTATATTCGTTGCCGGGATGCTCGGTGCCGGGAGGCATGACGCCGGCGACGGTGAACGGCCGGGAATCGAGCATGATCTTGCGGCCGAGGATGTTGGGGTCGGCGGCAAAACGGTTGCGCCGCAAGCGGTCGCTCAGAATCACCTGCTGTTGGTTGCCGGGGATCTCATCGTGAGCGGTGAACTCGCGCCCGCGCGCAGGGCGCAATCCGAGGGTGTGGAAGAATCCGGCGGTCACGGCGAAGCCGGTGAAGCGCTCCGGCTGGCCGGTACCGGAAAGCTGCAGATCGGCGTGGGCGTAACCGGCCAGCGATTCGAAAGAGCGATTCCGCGCGCGGAAATCGCGAAAGTCGAAAGGGTTTAGGGGGAAGTGCGGGTAATCCGCGCTGTGGAAGAAGACGCGCACAAGGCGGGCGGCGTTCGGGTAGGGGAGCGGCCGTAGCAGGACGCCGTCGATGACGCTGAAGATGGCGCTATTGGCGCCGATGGCGAGGGCCAGCGTGAGCGCGATCACCACGGTGAAGCCGGGGTTCCTGCGCAGGGTTCGCAGCGCGTATCGCAGGTCGCGCCAGAAGGTTTCGACGGAATCGGTGCGTCGCATATCGCGGCATTCCTCCTGAATTTGCGTCACGCCGCCCAACTTGCGGAGCGCGGCGCGGCGGGCTTCGGCGGGCGGCATGCCCGCGGCGAGGTTCTCTTCCAGTTGCTGTTCGAGATGGAAGCGCAGTTCCCGGTCGAGATCTTCTTCGACGCGATTCCGTCGGGCCAGAGAGCGCAGCCGCATCCGGACTATATCCCAGGTGCGCCGCAACTTCATTGCACGATCACCAACCCCACGGCCCGCGACAGGCGCTCCCACTGGGCCAGTTCTTTCTCGAGCTGCGCGCGGCCGGCTTTGGTCAGCTCGTAAAACTTGGCCTCGCGTCCGGTCTCGGTCTTGCGCCACTCGGCGCGTACCCAACCCTGCTGCTCCAGGCGATGCAGCGCGGGATACAGCGCGCCCTGAGTGACCTGCAGCACGTCTTCGCTCACCTGCTCGATGCGCTTGGCGATGGCCCAGCCGTGCTTCGGTTCGAGCGAGACGGTTTGGAGAATCAGGAGGTCCAGGGTTCCCTGGATGAGATCGGATGGTTTGCTCATGCCTTGTCGAGTCGATGCCTAATTGAATTACAACAGACGCCTAAACCAATTACAATACGACCGGAGGGATGCAATGTCAAGAGGCATGTTGGGGGAGAGAGGCTTCAGCCAATCTGTTTGGTGCGGACGCCCTGCAAAGGCTGGGTTATCAGATCGCCGACCGCGCCGATGAACCGCTGCGTGTGGGGCAATTCGACATGCTCGTCGAAGGCCGCTTCGTCGATCCACTCGGAGTGAATGTAGTACACCAGGGGCCCGCGCGAGGATTCATAGAGATGGATGCGTACGCAGCCGGGCTCGGCGCGGGTGGGCTCCACAACGCGCATCAGTTCGTCACGCAACTGCAACTCTTTTCCGGGCCTGGGCTCCAGGCGGGCAAAGATGTAAAGCAGCATGCCCTCCAGGATAGCTGAAAACACGGCAAATATTTCTCTTGACAGATATCACAAATTGCTATATTCTGATTACGATCTGCAATATATGAGGCTAGGCGAAAAGCTCCGGTACCTGCGGGAAATCGAAGGCGCGTTGCGGGGCCGCCAGGGCGCGCTGACGCAGGCGGAAGTCGTGCGCCTGCTCAAGAAGGAGCTGCGGGAAACCATCAGTCAGGCGTATCTGTCGCAGATCGAGAGCGGCGCGCGGCCGCACCTGACCAACTCCAGCCGCATGCTGCTGGCGAGGTTTTACAAAGTGCATCCGGGTTACCTGGTGGACGATCCGGAGGGCTACCAGGAAGAACTAATGTCCGACTTGGGCGCGTTGGAGGACAAGCTGGATTTGTGGCTGATCAACGGCGCGGAGCGTTTCCGCGGCGACCCGGAGATGAGCCAGGCGCTGCTGCGCGTGGCACGGCACGACGATTCGCGCATGTGCGTGGTGTTGCTGGGCGCCATCCTGGATAACCCGGGCCTCGCCGAGCGGTTGTTGCAGGTATTGAAGCCGTCCCCGGCGGCGGCCATGGCGGAGGCTGTGCCCAAGGCTCTGCCTAAACTAAGGAGGCGATCGCAATGACGTGGGCGGATTTCTATCTGATCTGTTTTCTGTTGGGCCTGGGGCTGAGCCTGCTGTCGGTGCTTACCGGCAGCGCGCATCTGCATCTGCCGCACCTGCCGCACGTGCACGTACCGCATGTGCATGCGGGGGGCGCGGAGGCGGAGGGCGTCCCGTGGCTGAATTTCGGCACCATGACCGCGTTTCTGGCGTGGTTCGGCGGCACGGGCTACTTGCTGGAGCGCTTCTACGCGGTCTGGTTCCTGGTGGCGCTGGCAATTGCCCTATTAAGCGGACTGGGCGGCGCCGCCATCGTGTTCTGGTTCCTGGCGAAGCTGTCCTCGGACGACGTGGCGCTGGATCCGGCGGACTACGACATGATCGGCGTGCTGGGCAAGTTGAGCATCCCCATTCGCCAGGGCGGCACCGGCGAGATTGTCTTCTCGCAGGAGGGCGTGCGCCATGTTTCCGGGGCGCGTAGCGACGATGGGACGGCGATCCCCAAGGGCACGGAAGTGGTGGTGCAGAGGTACGAGAAGGGCATCGCGTATGTGCGGCGTTGGGAGGATATGGAACAGGAGTCGGAAGACAGAAGTCGGGAGACAGAAGTCGGAAGTCGGAAGACGGAGGAGTTAGGAAGTCTTTAAAGGAGAAGTATGGAGAAGGACATGGTTGTGGTTGTTGTGTTGTTGATGTTACTCGCGATCGTGTTGATCGCGTCGATGCTGGCGAGGTTGTACCGCAAGGCGGGTCCGCATGAAGCCCTGATCGTTTACGGACGCAGGGGCACGCGCATCGTCAAGGGGCGCGGCACGGTCATCTGGCCCGTGGTGGAGACCTACAAGAGCCTGTCGCTGGAGCTGATGTCGTTCGACGTCGCGCCGCAGCAGGACCTCTACACCCGTCAAGGTGTGGCGGTCACGGTGGAAGCTGTCGCGCAGATTAAGGTGAAGTCGGATCCGGAGTCCATCCAGACTGCCGCCGAGCAGTTTCTGACCAAGACCGATCAGGAGCGCGAGGGCCTGATCCGGCTGGTGATGGAAGGCCACCTGCGCGGCATTATCGGTCAGTTGACGGTGGAAGAGATCGTCAAGCAGCCGGAGATGGTGGGCGACCGCATGCGCTCCACCTGCGCGGACGACATGAACAAGATGGGGCTGGAAGTGATTTCGTTCACCATCAAGGAAGTTCGCGATAAGAACGAGTACATCTCCAACATGGGGCGGCCGGACGTGGCGCGGATCAAGCGCGACGCCGATGTAGCCGCCGCCGAAGCCGAGCGCGACACGGCCATTAAGCGCGCCGAAGCCACGCGCGCCGCCGCCGTGGCCACAGCCCAGGCCACCCAGGAGCGGGTGCTCGCCGAGACGCTCTCGCAGGCCAAGCAGGCTGAAGCCACGCGCGACCTGGAGATCAAGAAAGCCAACTACAAAGAGACGGCTCAGAAGCAACAGGCCACGGCCGATAAGGCTTACGAGATTCAGACCAACATCATGCAGCAGCAGGTGATCGCGGAACAGGTGAAGATCCAGCAGGTGCAGAAGGAGCACGAAGTTGCCGTGCAGGACGCTGAAATCCAGCGCCGCGAGCGAGAGTTGATCGCCACCGTGCTGAAGCCGGCAGAAGTGGAGCGCCGGCGCATTGAGACGCTGGCCGAAGCCGAGAAATCGAAGCTGGTGATGGAAGCCGACGGTCACGCCGCCGCTATCCGCGCGCAGGGCGAGGCCGAAGCTGAAATCATCTTCAAGAAGGGCGACGCCGAGGCGCGGGCGATGAACGTGAAAGCCGAGGCTTACCAGGAATACAACCAGGCCGCGGTCGTGGACAAGCTCATCACGGGCTTGCCCGAGATCATGCGCGCGCTGGCCGCGCCGCTGGCCAACGTGGACAAGATCACCATCGTCTCGACCGGCGATGGCCACGCGGCGGGCATGAACAAGATCACCGGAGATATGACCGCCATGGCAGCGCAGATTCCGGCGCTGTTTGAAACGCTCTCCGGGATGAAGATGTCCGAACTGTTCGCCAAGGTGAGACAGATTGGGGACAAGCCTAAGGCGCCCGAGGAGAGCGGCAAGGGGTAAGGGCGGGAGACAGAAGTCAGAAGACAGAAGTCAGAAGTCAGAATGGCGGCGGGTCACTTGCGTT
This sequence comes from Bryobacterales bacterium, assembly GCA_003166475.1. Lineage (GTDB taxonomy): Bacteria > Acidobacteriota > Terriglobia > Bryobacterales > Bryobacteraceae > Bog-159. Next base: position 18,038 of record PMVV01000303.1, read on the forward strand.
AGCGGGTGGCCCGCCGATTAAAAGGAGAAAGGTTATGGCACTACTGGAACGAGTATCCACATTGGTTCGCGCGAACCTGAACGACCTTATCGATAAGGCCGAAGATCCGGAAAAGATGATCAAGCAGGTGATTCTCGACATGCAGAACCAACTGCTGCAGGTCAAAACACAGGTGGCCATCGCCATCGCCGATATGCATGTGCTGGAGAAGAAGCACCAGGAAAACGAAGAGAAGACCGCGGAATGGGTGCGCAAAGCGGAGATGGCCGTGGACAAGAAACAGGACGACCTGGCGCGCGTGGCGCTGGAGCGCTCGGTGAGTTACCGCAACATGGGCGAGAGCTTCCGGCAGCAGGTGGCCGATCAGAAGCAGCAGGTGGAGAATCTGAAGTCCGCCTTGCAGAAGCTGGCGCAGAAACTGGCGGAAGCCGAGGCCAAGAAGGATGTGCTGATTGCGCAGCATCGCCGCGCGCGCGCCGCCACTAAGGCGACCGACGCGCAGTTTGCCACCAGCGAACATTCCACGGCCGCTACGTTCGACCGGATGAAGGACAAGGTCCGCCACAGCGAGGCCGTCAGCCAGGCGAGGGCGGAGTTGTTCAAGGACGACGTGGAGGAGCAATTGGCCACGCTCGAAAAGCAGGACCAGATCGAGAAGATGCTGGCGGACATGAAGGCGAAGCGAGGCTGAGGACCGAACATGACGCCCCTGGAAATAGCTTTGTTGTTCGCGATCGCCGCGCTGGTCTACCAGGAAATTTCCTGGAGGGACAGAGCGCGGCGCATCCAAGCCGATTACGAGAAACGCATTTCGACCGAAGTGGCGATGGCGTACGAAACCAGTCTGGCCGGCGATGAGACGCCCGTGCGCGCCCTCACTTTTCAGGCGGAGAAGCAGGAGCCGCGGGGGCTGTTCCACGAAGTGACTCGCCACCTGTTTATCGCCATCGCCATGAACAGGGACGCCGTGCAGTACGCCGCCGGCGATTTGAATGAGATCGAGCGGTTCAGCATTCCGCCGGAGATCAAGCGGGCGTTGCTGGAGTTCATGACGCCCGCGCGGGAGATGGCGGTGGGGCGGTGATTCAAACGCTGACTAGGAACTGGGTGTTGCTGGCATTGTGTGGCGTTCTTGACGCCATCATTTCGGTCATCTACTTAGTCATGCGGGAAACGGATGGACCACTGACTTTCCACTCATGGAACGGCATGATTGTGTTTGCCGGTAAACTCGCGCTGGCGGCGGGAGCTTGCACGATCGCCGCCGGCATTTGGAGGTCCGCAACTGGCAAAGGCTGGCTTTTGATGCTTAATGGTCTGGCACTGGGCGCACTTGGACTGATCCAATACGGCTTAACCCGTTTTCGAATTAGCTTCCTCACTGTCGCGCTCCTGATCGTCGTGATGGCAATGAGCATCGGCAGTCTTGAATTGGTGGTCGCACGAACCTTGCGGCATCGGCGTCATTTCGCCGACGCATGGTTTCTGGCCTTGGCCGGAGTGGCCTCATTTGGTTTTGCCGTGACGTTTCTGGGTTTGGGGTTGCGCTGGATCAAGATAGAACCGGGATCGCACTCAGACCTTCTTTGGCTTGGCTCCTATTTTGGGTTCAGCGCAATCTGCATGCTGGGGCTGGCCCTGCGTCTGCACAGGCTGGGTCCGTTCCAGTCCGGCCAGTGGGAAGCCTTGCCACCGTTGGGAAATCCAAAACACGCAAAGCCGGCTGAAAGCCGGCTGCGGGCATGATTGCCCGCCCTCCAGCTACACCTGCTTCGCGCGCGCTTGGGGACGCGCGACCGCATCGGCGGAACTCGCCGGCTTGCGCGCGGGCGGCTGGCTCAGCAGCCGCTTGACCGAGCGCGTCAACTGCCCGACCTCTCCGGCGCTCTTCACGATGACCACGTCGGCGCCGGTGGACTGTTCCGTCAAACCCAGCGGCTCCACGAATCCCGAAAGCAGAATGATGCGCGCGCCGGTTTGCGCGCTGCGAATCCGCTTGATCAGTTCCACGCCGTCCATGCGCGGCATTTTGAAATCGGTTACCACAACGTCGAAGTTCTGCTTGGAAAAAAGTTCCAGCGCCTCGTCTCCGCTGGTAGCGGTCGAAATGTTGTAACCAAGTTCCTGGAGCAGCGATTTGCGCGCGATCAAACCCTGGCGGTTATCGTCGACCAGCAGGATTTCGGGAGTCTTGGCGAGGGATGGGGCGGGGACGTGTTTCATGCTAACGCAGGCGAGGTTACCACCCCCGTAACGCAACTGTCAACGCTTTTGCATCAGGTTGTAAAGAGGCAAGATGGAGTGCTTGACAAACGCCGCGCTATTCCACTTCGCGCGGCGCGGTGTAGCCGTTCTTGGCTACGATCTGGTATTTGATCGGCTTACCCTTCTCATCCACGACGCGCAACGGTTCGTTGGTGGCGGGGTTCACCAGCTCCACTTTGATTTTGCGGAATTTGCCGTCCCTGGCCTTGTTGGCGGGTTCATAGCCGATGGAGTACTGATTGCGCAGGGAGTCCTGGATGCTGCCGAAGATCGATGGAAACTCGCCGTAGAAGCGCGGAAAGAAAGCCATGCCGCCCGTCTCTTTGGCGAAGGTGGTCATCTGGTTGTCGGCCTGCAGGAAACCGATGCTGTCTCCCCTGGCGCTCATGATGCGCAGCGCCTGCATCAGCCCGATGGCGTAGACCGGAACGCCCGAATCCTGAATGATCTTGCGCGCCTTATCGTAGGTCAGCTTGCTGAACGTATCGACGCCGGAGGAAAGCAGCACGATGGCCTTGCGCCCCTCGATCTTGGACATGCGCTCTTCGGTATCGGCCAGCGCGTCGAACAGGTTGGCTTCCGAAAAGCCCGGGATGCGCAGGCGCTGCATGGCTTCATACGTCTGATGCTTGTCGGTAGTGAAGTCGGAAAGGATTTCCTCCCGCATGTCGTAAGCGATCAAGGCCACGTAGTCTTCGGGCTTCAGGGTTTGCACAAAGCCGTACGCGGCGGACAGGGTTTGATACCACGTCTGCGACCCATACCACTGGAATTTGGCGCTGAACTCGACCAGCAGACACACCGTCATGGGCGCGGTGCTCTTGCCGAAGGATTTGATCTGCTGCGGAACATTGTCTTCCAGGACGCGGAAGCTGCCGCGCGGAATATTGGGAATGAAGTGGCCGTGGTTATCGAGCACGGCGACGTCCACGCTCACCACGCTGACGTCGCTCTTGAAACTGGGCAGGTTCTCCGGGATGTCGGGCTGGGCCTTCTTGCTGAGCTTCGACGGAATGGGGGCTACTTCGGGCTCCTCCGTGGCCTTGCGCGGCTTGGCCACGGTTTGGTCCACATCCTTGGTGGGACCGGATTGGTCTTGGGCAAGGGACGTGGCGGCCAGCACCAACAGCGCTGCCAAGGCTACCGGCAGCGCCGGAATTCTGTTCCAGGATTTCATAGACATACCAATTCCCCAGCTAAACTATAGCAGAGAAGACGCGGGCGCCGGTGCTTTGGTTTCGGGAGAAGAACCTGGTCTTTGCGCAGGGCGGCGCCGTAGCGCAGTGCGATCCAATCGGTCATAATGTATTCAGGTTCCGTCCCATGATCCACCATGCTAAAGATCTATCTGTCGACCAGAAGGCAGCCATTGAAAGCCTGCTGGGACGCCGCGTGCTGGAGAATGAAGCCATCAGCATCCGCGCCATCGAACCCCCGGCGGTCTCCGACCGGCGGCGGCGCGAACAAACGGCGGAGCTGCGGAAATATTTCTCCGATGTGGATGCCCTCCGCCAGCCCGGCTCCCCAGAGGAAGCCGAGGAAGTCCTGACCGAGGCCATCCGAAGCTCGCGGCCCGGTTATCGTCCGCATCGGTGAAAATCGTCCTCGACACGACAATTCTGGTACGCGCCAACGAACGCTCCCACGGCCTTGCCCGTGAACTCCTGACAAACATCGTAAAAGGCGAGCATAGCCTCCTGCTTTCAAATGAGATGCTTCACGAGCTTGCCAGGGTCCTGCGCTATCCGCGATTGCGGGAGTTCTACAGTCTCACCGAAGAGATGGTCTTCGAGTACGTAAAGTTCCTCCGGCGATCCTCGGAAATCGTGACCCTGGACCCCCTTGTGATTGCGCCCATCCGCGACGTGAACGACATCATCGTGATGCAGACCGCGATAATCGGCGAAGCGGACGTACTGTGTACGAAGGACGAGGATTTTTTTGAAAACCCCGCCAGCGAATACCTGCGCAAAATGGACATCGCCGTTCTCGACGACATTGCCTTGATCGATCGCCTGCGCTCCCGATGCTGGAGCGTCCACGCCTGTCAGGGTGGCCTGCGGCCCACGTTGGAGGGCGGGCAATCCTGCCCGCAGCCGGCTTTCAGCCGGCTTCGGGCCGCCTAAAAGGCGGCTGCGGCCAAGGTTGGCCGCCCTCCAATTTCAATAACTTACGGTTGGTTTTCGACCGTGCTGCGGGCCTCCATAGCAGGCCTCCTGGCCCGCCGCTGGCGCTCGAAGAACTGCTGGAGCAACTCCACGCACTCCACCGCCAGCACCCCCTCAACGATCTCCACGCGATGGTTCAACAACTCGGAATCCGCAATCCGGAACTTGCTGCGGACGCCGCCGAAGCGCAGATCGCGCGCGCCGAACACCAGCCGCTCCACCCGCGCCGCCACCAGCGCGCCGGCGCACATCGCACAAGGCTCCAGGGTCGCGTAGACCGTGGCCCGCTCCAGCCGGTAATTTCCCAGGGCCGCCGCCGCCGCGCGCAACGCCAGGATCTCAGCGTGCGCCGTCGGATCGTTTAGCCCGATGGCCGAATTCCGGCCGCGCCCTACGATCTCGCCCGCAACGACCAGCACCGCTCCCACCGGCACTTCACCCGCCGCCTCGGCTTCGTGCGCCAGCGCCACGGCCTCCCGCATCCAGATGTCATGCATGCCCCTATTAGCTTAGAATAGGAAGACCCCCGTATGTTCCGATACCTCCCGTTGATCGTCAAGAACTGCTGGCGCAACCGCCGCCGCACCACGCTGACCATCGTCAGCATCGGGGTCTCCATGTGCCTGCTCGGCGTGCTCATTGCCGTCTACCACGCCCTGTACCTCAGCGACGCTACCCCCGACCAAGCCCTTCGCCTGGTCACCCGCAACCGCATCTCGCTAACCGTCCCCATCCCGCTGTTTTACCGGGAGCGCATCCGCCAGGTGGTAGGCGTAAAGGAAATCATGAGTTCCCAATGGTTCAACGGCACCTATAAGGACGCCCGCGATCCCAAGAACTTCTTCGCCCGCTTCGGCGTCGATCCACCGGAAAAGCTCTTTACCATTTTTGGCGAACTGAAAATCCCCGAGGATCAGAAGCAGGCTTTCATCCGGGACCGTACCGGCACCGTTATCGGGCGCGACCTCGCCAACAAGTTCAATTTCCACCTGGGCGATCGCATCACCTTGATCGGCGACATCTATCCCGGCAACCTGGAACTCACCGTGCGCGGCATCTTCGACAGCCCACGCAAGAGCGAGATGCTCTACTTCAATTGGGCTTACGTGCGGGAAGGGTTGCCGGAGAGCCGCAAGGGCGAGGTGGGTACCTTCGACATTCTTTGCGACAACGCGGACGTGGTCCCCCGCGTGGCCAAAACCATCGATGACGGGTTCCATAACGCCCCGGTCGAGACCCGCACGGAGACCGAGCAGGCCTTCCTGCTCAGCTTCGTTTCCATGCTGGGGAACGTGAAGCTGTTCTTGATCGCCATCTGCGGCGCGGTGATGTTCACCATCCTGCTGGTTTCCGGCAACACCATGGCCATGTCGGTGCGCGAGCGCGTGCGCGAAGTCGGCGTGCTCAAGACGCTGGGTTTCACCGGCGGGAACATCCTGTTCATCATTCTCGGCGAAGCCTGCGTCATTTCCATCGCCGGCGGCGCCATCGGATTCCTGCTCTCGACTTTCCTGGTCGGCGGCGTTCAGAAAAGCCCCGCCGGCATGTTCCTCCCGCCGATCCAGCGGTTCGACCCGGCCGTAGGGTCGGTTTGCATCCTGGTAGCCCTTGGTATTGGCCTGATCAGTTCTTTCATCCCTGCCTGGAACGCTTCCCGCACCAATATCGTGGAGGCTCTGCGCAGTACCGATTGAGATTCGCCCATGGCCATCCCTATCACTTATAACCTGCGTAATCTGGTGGTTCGCAAGACCACCACGTTGATGACCGCCCTGGGCATCGCGCTGACCGTGGCCGTCCTGCTGGCCATGATGGCGCTGTTGACCGGCCTCGGCGCCACGCTTTCCGCTAGCGGCGATTCGCTGCAGATCATTGTGATGCGCAAGGGTTCCGAGTCGGAGCTGGTCTCCAACTTCACCCGCACGCAGTTCCAGGATTTGAAATTCAAAGCGGGCATCGCGCGCGCGCAGAATGGCGATCCCATGGCATCGCTCGAAGTGGTGACCGTGATTAACCTGCCCAGCATCGATCAGCCGGAAGGCAACAACGTGACGCTGCGCGGCCTCTCGCCTGTCGGCATCGAGATGCGCCCTGGGCTCAAGATCTCCGCGGGCCGGTGGTTTGAGACAGGTAAGCGCGAAGTGGTGGTCGGCAAGTCCATCGCCAAGCGCTACCCTGGCGCGGCGCTCGGCAAGCGTCTCACGTTTGGCCGCGGCGAATGGGATGTGGTCGGCGTCATGGACGCCGGCCAAAGCGCGCAGAACAGCGAGATTTTCGGCGACCTGAACCAGGTGAGCTCCGACTTGCAACGCGCGGACGTACTCAGCTCGGCGCTGGTGCGGGCCACCGATGCTGGCGCGGCCGCCGCATTACTGAACAGCATCAACGACGATCAACGGTTGAACATGAATGCCGTTTCCGAAAAGGAATACTACGCCCTGCAAACCCGGTCCGCCGCGCCGATCGAATACCTCGGAATCTTCGTATCCATCATCATGGCGATCGGAAGCAGTTTTGCGGCGATGAATACGATGTATGCCGCGGTGGCCCGGCGGTCCCGCGAGATCGGCACCTTGCGCGTGCTGGGCTTCTCGCGCGGCAGTATTCTATTCAGCTTCTTCGTGGAATCGGTGCTGCTGGCGGGCCTGGGCGGAATCCTGGGCTGCCTGCTGGTGTTTCCTTTAAATGGCGTGACTACCGGCATCGGCAGCACCACGTTCAGCGAACTGGCGTTTTCCTTCCGCGTGACGCCGCAGATCATGCTGGCCGGAATCGTCTTCGCCTCCCTGTTAGGGGCCTTCGGAGGCGTATTCCCGGCCCGCATGGCCGCCAACAAAGAAATCCTGGTGGCCCTGAGGGAAGTGTAATGACACAATCACCAGCCACCAGGGGTACCCGCCTGCGGGTCCAGCCACCGTTTGTATATGGATGCTGAACTAAAATCTCTCCAAATCGACCGCGGCAAAAAGCGTTCCGGTGAGCCATCCAAATGGGCCACGCGCTGGATCGTCGCGGGCGTCATCCTGTTCCTCCTGCTGGGCGCCGGCCGTTTCGCTTACATCCGCCTCAACGCGGCTACCGAAGTCGATGTGCAGCGGGTCAAAGCCCTCAGCACCGGACACGCCGAGCAAGGCGTGGTGCTCAACGCCACCGGCTACATCGTGGCCGCGCACAAGATCGAGTTGGCCGCCAAGGTGGTCGGCAAAGTCAAGTGGATCGGTGTAGACAAGGCCGACAAGGTGAAAGAAGGGCAGGTGCTCGTCCGCCTGGAAGACGACGAATACCGCGCGCAACTGGATCAGGCCAAGGGGAACCTGGCCAACCTCCAAGCCCATCTGGCCGAGCTGGAACACGGTTCGCGGCCGGAAGAGATCGCCCAGGCGATGGCCAATCTGAACTCCGCAAAAGCCGACCTGGAAAACGCCCGCGTCAGCCTGGAGCGCACGCGCAAGCTGGTGTCGCAGGCGGTCATGTCGCAACAGAATCTGGACGACGCCCAAGCCCGCTACGATTCCGCCGTGGCCAAAGTGAATTCGCTGCAGAAGGCCTACGACCTGGTCAAGATCGGCCCGCGCCAGGAGCAGATCGACGCCATGCGCGGCCAGGTGGAGCAGGCTCGCGGCGCAGTAGCCTACGCGGAAACCAATCTCGCGAACACCATTATCCGCTCCCCGGTCACCGGCACGATCCTGGAGCGCGCCGTCGAGATCGGCGAATTCGTGACCACCAGCTTCGTGGGCGACCGCGGCGCCAAAGGCTACGTGGTCTCGCTCGCCGACCTCAACGACCTGGAGGTGGAACTGGACATCAGCCAGAACGATTTCGCCAAACTGCACATGGCGCAGAAGGGCACCATCACCACCGATGCCTTCCCCGACCGCAAGTACGATGGCTTCATCCGCGAAGTTTCGCCCGAGGCCAACCGCCAGAAGGCCACCGTGCAGGTGAAAGTGAAGGTGGCCCATCCGGACGAATATCTGCGGCCCGAAATGAACGCCAGCGTGGCGTTCCTCTCCGATGAGAAGAACGCGGCCGCCACGCCGTCCCAGCCGATCGTGGTGGTGCCGGCTTCCGCCATCCGCGATAACAAGGTTTTCGTGATGCTGGAGGGCCGGGCCGTCACACGCCCCATCAAGCCAGGCCCCACCAATAGCCAGGGTGTGCGCATCGAGCAGGGACTCATCGGCGGCGAAGACCTCATCGTCAACCCGCCGGCCACGTTGAGAGACGGCGACCGCGTGCGCCAAAAAGCCTAATCCCCATGAGCGAAACCATTATCGAAACGCAAAACCTGACGAAAGAATTCATCCGCGACGAGTTCCACGTTGTGGCTCTCAAGAACATCTGCATCCGCATCGATAAGGGCGAGTTTGTGGCGCTGATGGGACCTTCCGGCTCGGGCAAGTCCACGCTGCTGCACCTGATCGCCGCCATGGATAAGGCCACGGGCGGGGAAATCCGCGTGCTGGGCCACAATCTGCGCGAGCTGAGCGACCGCCAGATCGCGCACTGGCGCAATGAACACGTAGGCTTCATCTTTCAGCAATTCAACCTGATTCCGGTGCTGACCGCGCTCGAGAATGTGGAGTTGCCGCTGAAGCTGACCAACCTGAAGAAGCAGGAGCGCCTGGAGCACGCCGCGACGGCGTTGAAGCTGGTGGGCCTGGGCGACCGCATGGGCCACTATCCGCGGCAGCTTTCCGGCGGGCAGGAACAGCGCGTGGCCATCGCCCGGGCCATCGTCACCGACCCGGCGCTGATCCTGGCGGATGAGCCGACCGGCAACCTGGACGCGGCCTCCGCCGACGACGTGCTCACGATTCTCTCGAAATTGAATAAGGAGTACGGCAAAACAGTGGTGCTGGTGACGCACGATCCGCACGCGGCGCGATTCGCCACCAAGGTGCGGCATTTGGAAAAGGGCGAGCTGTTGGCGGAAGAAGTGGGACCGGCCTCCGGGCCTGTCTGAGTCAAAAGAACAAGGGAAAAAAGCGAAATGGCGGAACTGGAAATTCATCACGAGGAAGGACACGAGCACGACCCCATGGGCAAGCGGGTGGGAGTTATGGCCGCGCTGCTGGCCGTATTCCTGGCGGTTGTCACTATCCTTTCCCATCGCGCGCACACCGAGGCCATCATCACCAAGACGGACTCCAACGACCAGTGGCAGTATTACCAGGCCAACAAACTGAAGTATCACAATCTGGAATTGGGCGAGCGGCTGATCGGAATCCTGGGGCCACATAATCCCGGCGCGAAAGAGGCCTTGGAACAATTCCACAAGGATAAGCAGAAGTACACCGACCAGGCCAACGAGCAAAAGGAGAAAGCCACCACTCAGATGGAAAAATCGGAAGCCGCCGAGCACCGCGGGCTGCGTTACGATCTCGGCGAAGGCCTGCTGGAGATCGCGCTGGTGCTCAGCTCGCTCTATTTCATCTCGCGCAAGATGCTGTTCCCGATAATCGGCTTCATCGCCGGCGTGGCGGGCCTGATCGTGGCCATCGCCGGGCTGCTGGTCTGAGCAAGACAGAAGACAGAAGTCAGAAGTCAGAAGTCAGAATGGCTCCTGCGGAGACCGCCTTCTGACTTCTGTCTTCTGCCCCAACCTCAACGCCTTTCTGGCCGTCGTGCTCAGCGGCAGTGAGGGCAGAGTCTCGATGGGAACCCACCGCAGGGGCCGCGCCACGCGCGCCTGCCGCGCGAGGCTGCCCGATCGCACCGTCACTTGGTAGCGATGATGTGTAATTGTGTGGCGAAACGTGCCGATTGCCGGCAGCGCACCCAACTCCGGCAGTTGCTCGGGCGAAGGCAGCTCCCAAAAGCCGCCCAGCCGCCGCGCATCCGCGTCCCGTTGCCAGAGCAGCAGGCGTCCGCGCCGTTCGATAATCGCGACTTCCATCGCGATCTTCACCGGTGCGGTGGCGGGCAGTTTCACCGGCAACTGCGCCTGGCGGCCCGCGCGCCGGGCTGCGCACATCTCCGCCAGCGGGCAGATCCCGCAGCGCGGGGAGCGCGGCAGGCACACCGTCGCGCCCAGTTCCATCATGGCCTGGTTGAAGGCGCCCGCCCGCCGGCGATCCAGTCCATCCAGATGATGCTGCGCGATGGCGCGAAACCGCGCGCGCGTGCGGCTGGCGCCGATATCGGCCGCATCGTTGGTCAGGCGCGCCACCACCCGCATGACATTGCCATCCAGCACGGCATAAGGCAGCCCGAAGGCGATGCTCGCAATCGCCGCGGCGGTGTAGTCGCCCACGCCCGGCAGGTCCCGTATCGCCTGGTAGCTGCGTGGAAAAACGCCGTCCATCACGCGCGCGGCTTGGTGCATGTTGCGCGCGCGCGAATAGTAGCCCAGACCGCTCCAACTCGCCAGTACTTCTTCCGCGGAAGCGGCTGCCAGCGCCGCCACGCTGGGAAAGCGATCCAGGAATCGTTGGTAATAAGGGATCGCGGCCTCGGCACGGGTCTGCTGCAGCATGATTTCGGAAACCCAGATGCGGTAAGGGTCGCGGGTGCGCCGCCAGGGGAGATCGCGATGGTGCGCGCCATACCAGTCGAGGAGTTTGGCGGCGAGGGAGCGCGCCGGGACGCGTGTCATGCGAGCGTTTGAATCCACTCGGCGACGACGTACTTGATCCGATCGGGCGTCAGGTCGAAGGCTTCGTACTCGGGGTTGAGCGGCTCCAGCCGGACCCGTTCGTGGCGCCACTCGTCTTCGCCGGCGGCCGATTTGCGGCTGGTGTACTTTTTCACGGTGAACCGCTCGTGCAGGCCAATCAGCTCCACCAGCACGATCTTGCCCTGGCGCGAACCCACCACCGGCCCGCGGAAGATATTCAGGCTGCCGTCCGGGATGCGCGGCTCCATGGAGCGGCCCTCCACGTGGACCACGAACATCCCTTCAGCGAGGCGCAAGCCCTCCGGCGCCCGCACCCAGTCTTCGGCTTCCACTTCTTCGTCGGCGCCGAACTTGCCCGCCGCCGCACGCAGGGTGTACAAAGGCAGGTGCGTGCGAAACCGCTGGACCGCGATCTTCTCGACGTGCCGCTCGAAGATGCGGTCCGCTACGCGCGAAAATGAATCCACCGGCACGGCTTCCCGCTGGGAGACCCGCAACACGTTCGAAAGCGAATCCTCCCACGACTCGAGCAATCGCCGCGGCCCCAGCTCGGCAATCTTGTCCTCAAAATCGCGCTCCAGTGCCGCTAAGTAGACGGCGTCTTCCGGGCCGGCCAGATCCTCCCAATGCGCGCGCAACCGCAAGGCGTGGCGTGCGGAATCCGGGTCCGCATCCACCAGCAGCACTCCCACGTCGTGCACGGGCTCGCCCGGCAGCGCGAGCTGCAACAGAACGTACTCCCCCCGCGTGCGCGCACTAATCGGAATGACCGCAGCCATACAATACCTTATCGTCCAAACCTAAGCGATCTTCGGAAAAAACGGAACCACAGGTAAACACAGATGCACACGGATAAAACCGGTTTTCATCTGTGTGCATCTGTGTCCATCTGTGGTTGCTTTCAGTTCACGGCGCAAACGGATAATACCCCTTCCGGAACCGCACCTTGGCTTGCGGTAAATCCGGCACTACAATCTTGATATTGCGGAACAGCTTCTCACTTGCCGGTCCCGTATCCGGCACGTAGCGCAGAATGTACTGCGTGGTCACCTCGCCCGCAATGGCCGCAATCGCGTGGAAAATCCCGGCGGAAACCTCCGAAGCATACGCGCCCATACCGACCGCCATGGCGTAATTGCCGTCGTCGGAAGGATGCGAAAGGTAACCATCCACGTCGGAATACAGATCGTTCAGCGGGTATACCAACCGGCCGCCGGTCTCGCTGGTCAGCCGCTGCAGATTCTCGTCGCCTTCCCTGGTGAAACCGAACGACGCTGTGCTGATCCCGTAGATCGTCACCAGGTTGCGCTGTGCGATCTCGATCACTTCATCCAGGCTCTTCTTGCTCGCCGTATCGTGCCCGTCGCCGATCACGATCAGCACCCGCCGCGGATCGTAGGGCTCGCCGTCCACCAACTGGCGGTGCTTGCAGGCCATGTAAATCGCGTCGTAGAGCGCGGCGCCGCCGCCCGGCTTCATCTTGGTCAGCTTCTCGACCAGCTTGTCCGACTGGGTCGTGGTATTGACCTGCAGCTCCGGCTCGTTGGAGTACGAAATCAGATAGCCGCTGTATTTCTTGTCTCCAGGCAACAGGTTGAGCACCAGCTCGATGGCCGCGTCCTGAAAATGCTTCCATTGAATGCGTGTGTTGTTGCTGAGATCGATCAGGAACCCCACCACCACCGGCTGATTGCGGTCGCGGCTGAAGAACTCGATGCGTTGGTCCTTGCCTTCATCGAGGATGCGAAAGTCCTTGGCTTCCAGATTCGAGACGAAACGTCCCTTCTCGTCGGTGACGGTCACCGGAACGATCACCTCGCTCACCTGGACCTTGATGAGCTTGGACGGTTTGTCGGATTGAGCCAGCGCCAGCGAGACAAGGGCGAGCGCGATAGGAATGCGTGCGACCATGGAGAGTACCAATGCCCTCTATTCTAGCAGGGGGAGAGGGAGTCGGGAGGCATTCTGCCTTCTGTCTTCTGTCTTCTGCCTTCT
>PMVV01000336.1 GCA_003166475.1 Bryobacterales bacterium
CCGACGATCACCGGTTGCTGCAGGCTGTCAATCGTGGCGAGTTCACCATCAACGGACTCAGAAACCGCGATCTGCAGTTGTTATTGTACGGGCCAGTCGATCCCAATTCCCCCCTCTCGCTCCAAGAGAAGAGGCGCCGTTCGGCAGCCGTGAGCCGGAAGCTGAGGATCCTCCGCGCCCACGGACTGCTCCAAAAGGTCTTCAAAACTCACCGCTACCAGGTCACCCCAAACGCTCGACTGGCCATCACCGCCGTCCTCACNNGCCGCCGCAGGCCGAGGGCCTGCCCCACGAAGAATCCGCTCAGGCTGCGGAGGTTCTGCCTCAGATTCCAGCCGTATTGTCGATGAATCGCGGGCCGCTCAGCAAGCGGGCTAAAGTTCGGGTAGAATCGAAGAATAGCCAACGAGACTGAACGCGTGCGAGCGGCCACGAAGCCGCCGCGAGTGACCGCCATCTATCCGGGTTCCTTCGATCCGATCACCAATGGCCACCTGGACCTGATCGTGCGCGGGTGTTGCCTGTTCGACAAGCTGATTGTCGCGATTCTGCGCAACGAAACCAAGCAGCCTCTGTTCAGCGTGGAAGAAAGAATCGAGATGCTGGGCGAGGTGGTGAACTGCTATCCGAACGTAGCGGTGGACTCCTTCGANNGTTTTCATGATGGCCAGCGAGGCGCACTCGTTCATCAGCTCGCGCCTGGTGAAGGAAGTATTTGGGCTGGGCGGCAATATCGGGGGGCTGGTGCCGCCTTCGGTTGAGGTGAGGCTGCGGAAGCGGTTCGGGCGAAGCTAGTAGAGGGGCGGCCTGGGAGGCCGGGCCCAGAGGGCACCCCGGCTGAGAGCCTGCCCCACTAGGAGAGGAGAGAGGATGGTAGTGCAAACGAATCAAGAAATCTCGGAGCGCATTTCTTTGATCAGTGTGTCGTCCACCATGAAAGTGGCGGCCGACGCGGAGAGATTGCGCACGCAGGGCGTGGACGTCGTGGACTTCGGGGCCGGCGAACCCGACTTTCCGACGCCGGACAACATCAAACGCGCTGCCATCCGGGCTTTGGAACAGAACTTCACGAAATACACCAATGCGGGCGGCACGCTGGAGTTGAAGCAGGCCGTGTGCGAAAAGCACGCAGCGGATTTCGGCACCGATTTCCAGCCCGGCGAGTGCCTGATCGCGGTGGGCGGCAAGCACGCCATCTTCAACCTGACGCAGGCGCTGCTCAATCCCGGCGACGAGGTGGTGATCCCGGTGCCGTATTGGGTGACCTACAAAGACGTAGTGAATTACGCGGGCGGCAAGTGCGTGTTCGTGGACACGGACGAAGAACAGGGATTCGCGCTGACGGCGGACATGATCGAGCCATACCTGACCGATCGCACCAAGATGGTGTTCATCAATTCGCCGTCGAACCCCAGCGGCGCGTTGGTGGATCGCGAGGAGTTCGAAAAGATCTACCGGCTTACGGCGGCGCGCGGCATCTTCCTGCTGACCGACGAGTGCTACTGCCACTTCCTCTACGACAGCCAGCCGTTTTCGATCGCATCGCTCAAGGGCGCGAAGGACAACGTGGTGGTGGCCGGGTCGCTGTCGAAGACCTACTCGATGACCGGATGGCGCATCGGCTTTGTGCTGGCGCCGGCGCGGGTGATCGGGGCCATGGTGAAGCTGCAAAGCCACTCCACTTCCAACCCGACGTCGATCGCGCAGAAGGCGGCGGTGGAGGCGTTGCGCGGTCCGCAGGATTCCGTGGACACCATGCTGGCGCAATACGCCAAGCGGCGCGACTTCGTCGTCGCGCGGCTGCGCGCGATTCCCGGCGTGCGCTGCGCCGAGCCGCGGGGCGCGTTTTACGCTTATCCGAACATCGGCGTGGCTTTCGGCAACGGCATTTCCAGCAGCGTGCAATTCGCCGAGAAGCTGCTCGAAAAAGCGGGCGTAGCGGTGGTACCAGGCGAGGCGTTCGGCACAGACCGGCATGTGCGGATTTCCTACGCCACTTCCATGCATGAGCTGGAGCGGGGCTTGGAGCGCATGCACCGGTTTATAGTGGAACAGTGAGGGCTCGGCGGCTCAACTCGACGGCGCTGGAAAAGGTCTGGGGAACTCCGGAGACGGAGCCCTGGTATCCGCACGGCGCGGGCAAGATCGGCGAAGTGTGGTTCAGCGCACCCGAAGAGCCCCGCCTGCTGGTGAAGTTCCTCTTCACTTCGGAGAAGCTTTCGGTACAGGTGCATCCGCCGGATTCGGCCAGCGGCCGGGGCAAAACGGAGATGTGGCACGTGCTGCGGGCCGCACCGGGTGCGCGGGTGGCGCTGGGATTCGAGCGGCGCCTGGATCGCGAGGAGGCGCGCGCGGCGGCAATTTCCGGCGAGATCGAAGCACTGCTGCGCTGGTATGCGGCGTATCCGGGCGATACGTTCATCGTGCCGGCGGGCACGGTACACGCCATCGGGGCGGGGCTGGCGCTGTGCGAGATCCAGCAGCATAGCGATGTGACCTATCGGCTTTACGACTACGGCCGGCCGCGCGAGCTGCATCTGGATGCGGCGCTGGCGGTGGCCGACCTGGGCTGCCATCCGGGAGCCAGTGCGCCCTTGAATCTGGGGGCCAGGCGGCGGCTACTGGCCGAGTGCCCATACTTTCGGACGGAATCGATGGCGGTGGCCGGCGAGGCGGCTTATGCGGGCGGACCGCGGGCAGCACTGCTGATCTGCCTGGAAGGCGACGGGCAGTTTGGCGAGGAAGGGTTCGCCCCGGGCCAGGTTTGGGTGGTTCCCGCGCGTGCCGACACATTCACCATCAGCCCGCATAATGGGGCGCGCCTGCTGCGCACGTTGGTGCCTTACTAGCCGGTGGGAGCGGGGCCGATGCCACAGCAATCCTCATCGCCGCGCGGCACGCTGGCCGCTTCGGCCGCGGCAGTCGGGAGCGCGCTGGCGGCGTTCAGTTGCTGCCTGCCGCTGGGACCGTTCCTGCTGGCGGCCGGGTCCGCCGGGGTTGCCGGTGTGTTCTTATCGCTGCAGCCTTACCTGATTGCGTTCTCGGTCTTGATGCTGATGGTGGGCTTCGTGCAGGCGTTCCGGGCGCGCCAGTGCGGACGCGGACGGCGCGCGTTGAATGTGATTGTGCTGCTGTGCTCAACCGGCCTGGTGGCGGCGATGCTGTTCGGGTATGTGCCCGCGAGCGCGCCCGCCGGCCAGCCCCCCGTGGCTGCCTTGCATTTGGATAGCTTCTTGGAGGCGTTCAACGCGGCAGCGGACCGCACGCGCGTGGTGGCGCTGTTTTCGCCTACTTGAGGGACTTGCCTGCGGGGGGCCTCCGCGGTCGAATCGGTGCTGCGCGAAGTGGGGGATCCCAATGTGCGGGTGTTCGTGGTTTGGGAACCGGTGCTGGTTACGGACTGGCACGCGCCGGGCGCGGGCGCCGTGGGGCGGGTTCCGGATGCGCGCGTGACGCAGTTCTGGGATCCGGGGCGCGCGTTGTCGGGGGCGATGCGGCCGGGCCGCGTGGTGTGGGACTATGTGGCGATTTTTCCTGCGGGCGTGCATTGGGGTGCGGTGTTCCCTGCCCCGCAGTTCTCGGGGGCTCCGGTGGTGCGGGTGATCGACGATTTCCGGCGGCGGATGAGCGCTAATGGTCCTTCAGGAGGCGGAAGTTAACCTCGACGGTTGCGGCCACGGTCACCGGTTTGCCGTCCTTCATGCCGGGACGGAACTCCCATTGGCTGACTGCCTCGATAGCCTTTTCGTCGAGCCCCAGCCCGAGGGATCGCATTACTTTGATATTGCGGGGATGGCCGGAGGGGTCCACCTCCACATAGAGAACTACAGTCCCCTGATATTTTTTCTTAAGCGCTTCCTTTGAATACTGAGGCTCGGGCCTGTAAATCGGTACGGGAGGTGTCACGCCACTGCCGACGGGAAAGACACCGGGTCTCGCAGGGAGTGGTTCACTCACGAAGTGAGTATTGGGAGGTATGGAATTCAGCTCCGCGAAGACTGCGGCCGATGCAGGCAGTATCTCAATCGAACATTCACCGCCTTCGCCGGGGCACGTGAGTGTCACGCGGCGGATCAATTTGGCGGGGGTTGCGTCCGGGAAGACGCCCGCGGGGACGATGCCTTCGAGAGTCTTCGCGAACGGCCGCAATCTATCGTCGCCGCGAATGAACCGCGCCTCGACGATTCCCGGCACGGGCACCTGCGCCACGTAGAAGTCCGCAGCCGCTTTCTCNNAAACGAGTTCACCGCCTGCACGCTGGATGAGCGGATCGGTCTCGCCGGCCGCCACGAGGGCTTCCAACCGGTGCCGCGTTTCCGGCAATGCGCGGGGGGCAGCCAATGCCTGGGAAAGTGCCTGGACGGCTTCCCGCTTTTGTCCGCGGCTAGCATAAAGCTGGCCCAGGTGGTCGCCCACCGGACCATCCGGATTTGCGGACCAGGATGCCTGGAGGAACTTGCCTGCTTCCTCCCCATCGCCCCGCTGGAAATGGACCCAGCCCAGCGTATCCCAATAGCTCGCCAGTGAAACGACGTGACGGAGGGCGGGTATGGAGATGTGGTCCACTTCGACGTTCCGCAGGTCCGTTGTTACGATCGTCACTGCGGATTCCGCATAGCGCTGCGCCCGCTCCAACTCCAACTTATGTGAAGCCAGTTGATGCGCCACGGCGTTCCAAGTGTTCGCCGAAGGGTTGTCCTGCACCAGCTCGTCCAGGGCCGCCAAGCCTTTATCGACCTGACCCAGCCCCAGATACGCGTCACCGAGAGGGGCTTGGTATAGCGTGTTTCTTGGTTCCATCGCGACGGCTTTCTCCAGCTCGGGAACGGCGTCCGCGTATCTTTCGAGCTCGCAGTATAAGCGTCCCAGCTCGCCATGCGCGGAACTATTGCGCGGATCTACGTCGATCTGCTGCTGGAAGGCGGAGATGGCTTCGTCGCGCTTGCCTTTTCGCCAGAGCGCGCGACCGAGAGTCGAGTAAACACCCGGGATCTGCGGATGCGCCTCGATCTGCCTGAGACAGGCATCGATGGCGGCATCGACCTGGTCAAGCGCGAGGTATGCCCGGCCCAAGGCTTCCCAGGCCGACGCGTGTTTCGGTTCCGCCGTCACCACCTGCTTGAGGAAATAGACAGCCGTCGTGTAGTCGCCCCTGTTGGCGGCCTGCTGGCCGGTGCGCGCCAACTGGGCGGTATCCTGCGCCGGGATGACGCCCGGCAGGAGCGACATGAAGAGTAGGAAGCCTGAAAGGCGCATCTGAGTTACTCCTCCGCGATAACGGGATTGCGCAGATCGCCTAGACCTTCCACGCGGATGACGACCTCGTCGCCGGGCCTCAGCCAGCGCGGGGGTTTGCGCGCG
>PMVV01000038.1 GCA_003166475.1 Bryobacterales bacterium
CAGAAGTCAGAAGACAGAATGCCGGTATACTGGCTGTTGTGACGCGGCGACAATTGTTCATGGTACCGGGTGCGGTGGCTTTGGCGGGACGGGCGGCTCGGGGCCAGGCGGGTTTTCCGGGGGTGGGGTATCGCGAGTATGCTCGCGCGCTGCCGGACTACTTGCGGGATTTGGCGGCTCGGGCGTATGAGGCTCGTAATCGCGAGATTGCGAAGTTGACGTCGGCGGAGGCGATTCGCGCGCGGCAGGGGTGGGTGCGCGAGACGTTTTGGAAATTGGCGGGCGGTTTGCCGCTGCGGACTGCATTGAACACGCGCACGGTGGGCGGATTCGCGCGCGCGGGATACCGGGTGGAGAAGTTGGTTTACGAGAGCGTGCCCAACTTCCATATCGCTGCGAATTTGTATATTCCGACTACGGGAAAGCCTCCTTTTCCGGGCGTTCTGTTTCAGATGGGCCACACGCGCAATGGGAAGGCGGGCGAGACGTATCAGCGCTGCTGCCAGGGCCTCGCGAAGCTGGGCTATTTGGTGCTGGGATTCGATCCGATGGGGCAGGGCGAACGGGTTTATTATCCGGACGCGAGCGGCGTGCGGAGCCGCATGGCATCGCCCGACAGCGAGCACACGACGCCGGGCAAGCAGATGCTGCTGAACGGCGATACGGCGACGCGAATGCAGGTTTGGGACGCGGTGCGCAGCCTGGACGTGTTGGCGGGGCATCCGCTGGTGGATGCGGGGCGGCTGGCATCCACTGGGCAATCGGGGGGCGGCACGCTGACCATGCTGCTGGCGGCGGTGGACGACCGGCTGGCGGCGGCGGCGGTGGCGAGCGGCAACACGGAGAACGTGGCGTGCGCGAACTTCAATCCACCGGGGGCGACGGACGACGCGGAGCAGAACCTGATCGGCTCGGGGGCCCTGGGGTTCGACCGATGGGACCTGTTGTATCCGCTGGCGCCGAAGCCGCTGCTGATTTCGGTGAGCGATTTGGATTACTTCAATACGTACTCGCCGGAATACATTCGCAACGGGTGGGAAGAGTTCAAGAAGCTGCGCGCGGTGTATGCGGCGCTGGGCGCGGCGGACCGGTTGGCTTGGGTGGATACGCCGCTGCCGCACGGATTGGCGTACGATTCGCGCATACAGATCTACAACTGGTTTGGGCGGTGGCTGAAGCACGAGACGGCGCCGGTGACCGAAGAACCCGCGACGGAACCCGAGAAAGACCAGACGCTGTGGGTGTCGGAGAGCGGCAGTATGGTGCGGTCGTTTCATAGCGAGACGCCATTCACATTGAATCGCGCGCGGCAGGTGATGGTTCGGCCGGGGCCTTTGGGCGAACTGATCGGCGCGGAACGTCCACGGGATGGATTGCAAGCGGTGGTGTTGCGGCGCGCGGCGTGGCGCGGGATTAGCGTGGAAGCGCTGGAGGTGGAGAGCGCGGCGCGGGTGAGGGCGCCGGCTTGGTTGTATCTGCCGGTCGAGCGGACAGGCCAGGTGCTGCTGATCCTGGATGCGGCGGGCCGCGATGGGCGCTGGCAGGAGGGCGGCTTGTATCACACGCTGGCGCAGCGTGGACATGCGGTGTGCGCGGCGGACGTGCGCGGTGTGGGAGATCTGGCGCCGGAGATCGGGCGAGGAGCGGCCGATTACGCGCGGTCGCATGCGGATGAGGAGAACTATGCTTGGGCGTCGCTGATCTTGGGGAAGCCGCTGGTGGGGCAGCGCGTGACCGATATCCTGGCGCTGGCGGCGGCGTTGCGGGCGCATCCGGCGCTGCGGGGACTGAAGCTGAAAGTTGCGGCGCTGGGGCGGTTGACAGCGGCGGCGCTGTTCGCCGCGGCGATGGATCCCGCGATCGGCGAACTTTATCTGGCTGGCGGATTGATTTCTTTCCGGAGCGTTGTGGAGACGGAGCGCTACAGTGCGCCATTCGGCAGTTTCGTATTCGGGATGTTGCAGCACGCGGACCTGCCGGACGTGGCGGCATCGCTGGCTCCGCGGCGCGTGTGTCTGGCGGGCGCGGTGGATGCGGCGGGCGGCACGCTGGAGGTTGCGGCTGTGCGGGCGGTTTATGGCGGCGAGCATATCGTGGTTCGGGGGGAGGCGATTTGGGACGCGGAGGCGTTGGGATGAAGGGGGCGGCCTGAGAGGCCGCCGCAGGCTGAGAGCCTGCCCCACGAAGAATCCGCGCAGGGGCCTGGAGGTGCAGATGAAGGCTTGCGTTTTGGAAACGGCTGCGCCGATTGAGCAGAATCCGTTGGCGTTCACGGAAGTGCCTGTGCCGGAGCCGGGCGCGCACGAGGTGCTGGTACGGGTGCATGCGTGCGGGGTGTGCAGGACCGATCTGCACGTGGTGGAAGGCGATCTGCCGCCGCGCAAGCGTCCGGTGATTCCGGGGCACCAGGTGGTGGGGACGGTGGAACGCTGCGGCGCCGGGGCGGGGCGTTTTCGTGCGGGGGCGCGCGTGGGGGTGGCGTGGCTGCATCGCACTTGCGGCGTTTGCGAGTATTGCCGCAGGGGCCAAGAGAATCTTTGCGGGGCGGCGACGTTCACCGGCTACACGGTGGATGGCGGCTATGCGGAGTATATCGTGGCGGCCGAGAACTTCGTGTATCCGATTCCGGAGGGCTTCAGCGATATGGCCGCTGCGCCGCTGTTGTGCGCGGGGATTATCGGATTCCGGTCGCTGCGGGTGTCGGGGATTCGGCCGGGCGGGGCGCTGGGGCTATACGGCTTCGGGGCGGCGGCGCACGTGGCGATCCAGGTAGCGCGGCATTGGGGCGTGCGCGTTTACGCGATGACGCGCGATGAGCGGCACCGGGCGCTGGCGCGGGAATTGGGCGCGGAGTGGGCCGGATCGGGCGACGATCAGCCGCCGGAGAAGCTGGACGCGGCGGTCATCTTCGCGCCCGCGGGCGAGCTGGTGGTGTCGGCGCTGCGGGTGCTGAAGAAGGGCGGCACGGTGGCGCTGGGCGGCATTTACATGAGCCCGATTCCGGCGATGGATTACAACCTGCTGTATCACGAACGCGTGATTCGCAGCGTGGCTAATAATACGCGGCAGGATGGGGAGGAGTTTCTGAAGATCGCGGCGGAGATTCCGATTCATACCGAGGTACAGGAGTTTCCTTTGGCGGAGGCTAACCGCGCGCTGGGTATGTTGAAGAACGACGCGGTGCGCGGGGCGGCGGTGCTGCGGGTGAGCAGCTAGCCTAGAAGACAGAAGTCAGAAGACAG
>PMVV01000020.1 GCA_003166475.1 Bryobacterales bacterium
TGGTACGAAAATGGGGTGATGACCGGTGTGCGAATGGACAAGTGGCTTTGGGCCGCCCGATTCTTCAAGACGCGCGCGCTGGCCCGGCGGGCATGTGAGCTGGGCAAGATCGAGTCCAATGGCCAAGGAGCCAAAGCGGCGCGCGAAGTCCGGGCCGGCGACCTGCTGCAAGTGAAGAACGACAGCGGCGACTTTCAGGTGGAGGTGCTGGCTCTCAGTGAGATGCGCGGCCCGGCGGCGGTGGCGCAGACGCTTTACCGTGAGACGGAGGCCAGCCGGAAGATGCGGCTGAAGCTGGCGGAAGAGCGCAAGGCGATGCCGCATTTCGAAGGGTTGCGGGGAGGCAAGCCATCGAAACGCAATCGCCGCGAAATCGACCGGCTTCGGGGCAGAGTGTAAGACCGCGCTTACGCGCGGGCGGCCTGAGAGGCCGCTGCGGGCCGAGGGCCTGCCCCGCAGAATCCGCGCAGGCTGCGAAGATTCCGACCAGTTGTAATACACCGGAAGCCGGGCGGTACGTTGCGCACTTAGGTATGCAACTTCTGCACTCTTTGCGAGTCATTGCCGCTGGACCATTCGGAGGACGCGATTAGAATGGTTGGCGCTCCGATTGCATTGTCGCCCGCCAGGACGGCAAGCCATGCCGGGAGGAGAGCCACAATGACGATCATCGATGCAACCGTAGCGGAAGTTCCGGTTAACGAACTTCCAGCGCGACCTTCGGGCCGGGATGGTGTTCAATCTCGCATGAGACACCTTTGCTTATGTGCGGTATTGATCTCGCTGTGCGCCGCCAACCGTGCCGCGGCCCAGTGTTCGTCGGTTCCCTCCGTCTACTCCGCGACATGCACGGAGATGCAGGGCTACATTAGCGCTTTCAATAACACCGTCAGTTCCCAGTGGAACGACACGAAAGGGCCGACGCAGTTCGGCACCGAACTGTTCTTCGCCAACAACAATATCGGCCTGGCGGGCATCCTGGCGCCGAACACTCTGACTAAAGTGCAGACGGAGTTGGACGGCATGGCCAAGTTGGGTGTGCAATTCGTCAATGTCGCCGTGTCGTTTCCTATCCTTTACCAGCCGTTCTATGCATATAACAACGACCCGCAAGACTACGCCCTGGTGCTGAGCTTCTATCAGAATGTGATGGCGGCGATCCGCCAGCGCGGCATGAAGGTGCTGATCGAGTCAAACCTAGTGTTCCCCAATTACGCCACGGATCTGCCGCTGGCGGCCTATTACGCGACGCTTTCGACGGCGCAGTTAAACACCGGGCTTGCGCAGGTGGCGCAGATCGTGGCGCAGCAACTGCAGCCCGATTGGCTGAATCTGGGATCTGAGCCGGATACATATTCCGAACTGATAAACCTGCCGGCCGAATACACTCCGCAGGAGTGGGCCACCAGAATTTCAACCATCGTTACCCAGTTGCGCAGCGCCGGAATCAACGGCAAGCCGCTCATCGGCGCCGGTTGCGGCGCCTGGCAGCAGAACGGGTCCGACTATGTCCAAGCCCTGATGTCTACCGGTATAGACTACTTCGACATACACACCTTTTCCGTCAATCCTCCCGGCACCGGCATGGCGCCCTTTCTGGACGATGCCGTGACGTACTTGGATATAGCCATTGCGGCAGGCAAAGGCACGGCCATCTCCGAGACGTGGGATCACAAGCTGATCGATTCCCAACTGCAGGGAAGAACCGAATACGGCATTATCAATGTAATGGCCAGCGCCGAAGCCTACAACGCTTACAGCTTCTGGGCGCCGCAGGATGCCGAGTACCTTGGGGAGATTATCGATTTGGCGCATTGGAAACAGCTCCTATACGTGGCTCCCTTCGAGAGCGAACTCTTCTTCGCGAACCTGGACTACAATCTGACCTCTAGCTTAACCACGGCGCAGTTGAATGCTCAAGAGATAGCCGCGGAGTCCGCCGCACTGAACGCCGGCACGCTTACCCCCCTTGGGCAATGGTTTGCGGCCGCCATCAATCCGGCTAGTGCGGTTACGATTTCAGCGGCGTGGAACACGGGCGCCGGAGGGCTGGCGCCTGGTTCCCTGGTGAGCATCTACGGCGACAAACTGGCGGCGACGTCGGCGGTGGCCACTCCGGGCTTGCCGCTGCCCACTACTTTGGCCGGGATCGGCGCTAGCATCACCGATGCCAGCGGCGTTCAGACCCCGCTACCCTTGTTCTACGCAGGCTCTTCGCAGATCAATGCGGAGATCCCGGAGAGCGCCAGTCTGGGCCCGGCGGTGATTACCATCAACACGCCTACCGGTCCTGTTGGCAGTCCCGTGGTACTGAACCCGGTGGCGCCCGCCGTGTTCGTGGCGAACCAGGGCGGCACGGGAGTGGCCGCGGCCATGCTGGTGACGAACCAATCGGATGGTTCGCAGACGGTGGTGGATATCTTCAACTCGCCTTGCTCGGCCGGAAGCTGTGTGGGCATTCCGCTGGATGTAAGCGCCGGTGAATCCGCGCTGGAACTTTTCGGCACGGGCATTCAGAATCGCGGCTCGCTTTCCGACGTGACGGTGACGATCGGAGGCCAGATACTGGCGGCATTCTACGCCGGCCCGGCGCCCGGCTTTACCGGACTGGACCAGGTGAACGTGCTGCTGCCGCCGAGCCTGGCCGGCAGCGGGACGGTCAATATCACGGTCTCGGTCGCCGGCGCGGCATCGAATGTGGTAACGGCGACGTTCCAGTAGGCACGAACATTCGCACGCCCCGATGCGGGAGTCCCGCGCAGGCTGAGAGCCCGCCCCACCCATGATGGTACGAAAATGGGGTGATGAC
>PMVV01000207.1 GCA_003166475.1 Bryobacterales bacterium
CTTCTCGTGCAAGCGCTCTCGGAGCTGCTGCCGAATCTTCTTCAGCTTGGCGCCATGCGCTTGCCGATCGTCTTCCGGTACACCATGAAGTACCCCGTCGTGTGATTCTTCCCACAGATGTACTTCACGCCGGTTTATCCCGACGCTATTCAGGCCGGGGGCCTGCCCCACTACTTATCCATTTCGTACGCCAGCTTCATCCACCGCCGCACTTCGTCGTCGATGTCGTCCAGCGAGGCGATCTCGATTCTCCGCGTGATGCGGTCCTTCTTGGCGAACCCGCCGGTATCGATCAGGCGCTTGGGCGTCTTGGTGTCCTTCAGCGCCAGGCCGAAATCGATGCGCGTGCGCGTGGCCGGCTTGATTTGCGCGAAGACGTGGTTGCGGTAGAGCGGCACGAAGGTCTTGCACGGAGAGACTCGCACGTCTTTGCCAAGCTTGAGTCCGGTCGCCAGGAGCGCTTCGTAGATGGGGCGCAGTCCGCCTTTCGGTCCGGCGAACAGGTTCTCGACATATTGTCCCGCCGATCGCAGGTACCCTTCCGGGGTTAACGCTTCGCCTTTGCCCACCGAGAATTCGGCGATGCACCCGGCATAGTTGGCGCCCAGCCCGTGCTTCGTCTTCAGCCATTCGCGCCGGTCTTTTTCCGTGGGCGGTCCGTAGTTTCCCACCAGTTCCAGCCAGTCTTGGAGCGAGCGGCCGGTCTTCTCCCGCATGCCCGCGATGATGGACTGTGCCATGAGCACGGCGGGGTGCACATCGACCTGCAATTTGGTCTGCGCTTTGGCTGCCATATCTCTCACTGTACGCCAAACGCTACAATTGGTGGTCATGAACTGGAGCGGAATTGGCGCAATTCTGTTGGGGCTGGCGGTGGTCTCGGGCGCGTTCGGCGCGCACGGCTTGCGCGGACGTCTGGATGCCTATTCCATGGGCATCTATGAAAAAGCGGTCTTCTATCAGATCGTTCACGCGCTGGGTATCCTGACAGTGCCGCTGTTCACGCGGGCGGGCGCGCTTACCGAATCGGCGACCGCCTGGGTGTGCGGCCTGTTGCTGGCCGGCATTCTGATTTTCAGCGGCAGCCTGTACATCCTGGCGTTGACGGGCATCCGGTGGTTCGGCGCCATTACACCGGTCGGCGGGCTCTCTTTCATCGCCGCCTGGTTTTTGCTGGCCTTCCGCCTGCTCCACCGCTGACTTCTTCTCTTGTGGTATCATGGTGTACACAAAACGAGGTGACACCCAATGCAGCCTACCAGAGTCGGGATTCGGGAGTTTCGGGAGAACCTCTCCAGCTATTTGGAGTCGAAGACGCCAGTCGCCATTACGCGGCATGGCGCGACCATCGGCATTTACTTGCCGGCCAAGCCCAAGCCGAGTCAAGCGCAACTTGAGGCTTTTCGCGTCGCGGGCGAGAAGATGCAGGAGTTGATCGCCGCAGCGGGAACGACCGAGGAGGAGCTCATGGACGACTTCAAGAAGCTGCGTCGCGAACGCCGGACGCGAACGAGTTGACAATGCTGGTGCTCGACGCGAACATTCTCATGCGCGCTGTGCTCGGCAAAGGTGCCCGGGCCTTGCTGGCAAAATACGGGGAGCGAAGCGGGTTCGTTGCTCCGGATGTTGCATTTGACGAAGCGAGACTACGTCTGCCTCAAGTGATTAAGTGCCGAAGACTCCAGGAGGAGCCGTTCATGGCGTAATTCGAGGCGCAGACCGAAGTAGTCCAAACTGTTAAGCGAGCAAAGTGTTATTGAGGTGCGTCGGTGGAATGATCGCTGGAGCGTAACGCTTGTCCGATTTCACGGGCGGAGGAATGCCTGAAGGCGAGGCCAGCTTTTGTCAAGAGGCCGACGCACGGGCGAAGATGCTTGTGTACTTGCTGGAGAAGAAACATTACACTCGGCGGTATCTAATCAACTCCGAAACAGTACATCCTCATGGTTATCTCTCCATAAGGGCTTACGTCCTGAATCACAAATGCATACTCACCTGGCTGAAGCCGCTCGATTGGCTCAAACTGAACCTTGCTGTCAACTACGCGAGTGATGTTAACATGAATTCCAAATATACCGCCTGGGGTATCAGATTTGCCTCCGATCACGTTAACATGAGTATCATTTAAAACGTACAGCCGATTATTATCTTTATCGATAGCCAATGGTCGTAAGTTAACCATGGCAACCAGCGTGTCGGCTTGTAAACCTTGTGGCACAGAATAGCTGAGTGTAAATGAAAACTGTTGGGGATCTTCATGAGCTATTCTAGCCGACGCGCTCTTGCCGGGAATGAGAACAAATTGCTTGCTTTTGAAAGACCCAACCAACATGCGTGCCGCCCCAGTTGATTTTTGTTGAATTTTGCCGAACGTAGGCTCGAGGGAAACGGTATGTCCGCCTGTGATGATTTCATAGGACTTAACCTTGAACTCCGACTGTGCTTTTAACTCAGACGAGGCAACGCCCATAACAAAGCAAATCGAGATCACAATGGGAAAGTACATCTTTGAAGTAGTCATCTCCGCGAGTATACACCCAAACGGGTTTGTTCACAACGAGGATTGGAACGGACAAATAAGACAGTCTGCGCTCACTTCCCTTGCCGTCCGTCGCTTCGACGCTCGGCTTAGACCTTCAGCGGTTTAGATTGGGTTAGGAGCTTACGCCGACTTCGAGGCGATCGCCCGCCAGCGCCCCGCCCGCCGCGGTGAGGATGGCCGATCCTGGCAGCGGCGCGCGCGTTAACGAGACCCGGTCTGGACCGAAGCTGGCTCCTGGTCTGTGACTCCCCTCCAACCCGTTGATTCCACAGGACAGCCGGCTGAAAGCCGGCTGCGGGCAAGATTGCCCGCCAAACCTCTAGTACGCCTTCGCAACCACCACGCGCCGGTCCACCGGCGCGCCCGTCACGATGCATTTGCCCGGCCCGTCGTATTCATCCACCGACGGAATATTACGCACCGTGGCTTTGAACTCCTTGATGCGCGCATCGCAAGCCGGATCGTCCGCCAGGTGCGCCATCACGAATTTGCCGCCGCCTTTCTCCGCCGTGACATCGCCGAGAATGGCATAGACCTCGTCCACGGAGTTCGCCAGCACGGTATTATCGCGAAGCCGTTGTTTGGCCTTCGCATACAGGTCTTTCTGCATGGAATCCAGAGCGGCCGCCAGCCTCTCCGCCGCCCCGGTTTGGGGAATGATTTCCTTCGCGCCGGTATCGCGCCGCTTGATCACGATGTTGCCGCTGGCCACATCGCGCGGCCCCAGCTCGAAGACCACCGGCACACCACGCCGTTCCCAGTAAAAGAATTTGGCGCCCGGTGTCAGCCCTTCGCGTGCATCTAAATGTGCCCCCAATTCAACGGCCAGCCGGGCCGCCACTTCCATCACCCGCGCGCGCTCTTCGTCCTTGCGGTAGATGGGCACCAGCACGGCCTTGCGCGACGCGACCTTGGGCGGCAGCACCAGCCCCTTATCGTCGGAATGGGTCATGATCAGTCCGCCGATCAGCCGCGTGCTGACCCCCCAACTGGTCTGCCAGACATAATCCAGCTTGCCCTCGTTGGTCTGGAACTGCACGTTGAAGGCTTTGCCGAAGTTCTGTCCCAGGTCATGGCTGGTGCCGGCTTGCAGCGCCAAGCCATTCTGCATCATGGCTTCGATGGAATACGAGCGCAACGCCCCCGCGAACTTCTCCGCCTGGGACTTGGCGCCCTTGATCACCGGCATGGCCATCACATCCTCGGCCACCTCGGCGTACACATCGAGCATGCGGAGAACTTCCTCCAGCGCCTCCGCGTGATTGGCATGCGCGGTGTGGCCCTCCTGCCAGAGGAACTCCGTGGTGCGCAGAAACATGCGCGTGCGCAGCTCCCAGCGAATGATATTGGCCCACTGATTCACCAGCACCGGCAGGTCGCGATAGCTCTGAATCCACTTCGCGAAAAAATGGCCGACCAGGGTTTCCGATGTCGGGCGGATGACGTAAGGCTCCTCCAGTTTCTTGCCGCCCGCGATGGTGACTACCGCCAGTTCCGGCGCGAAGCCTTCCACGTGCTCGGCCTCCTTCTCCAGGAAGCTCTGCGGGATCAGCAGGGGAAGATAGATGTTCTGATGGCCGGTAGCCTTGAAGCGGGTGTCCAGCTCGCGCTGCAGGATCTCCCAGACGGCGTAGCCGTTGGGCTTGATGACCATGCAACCCTTGACGATTTCGGCCGGCTCGGCCATATCGCCCGCCAGGACGACGTCCTGGTACCAGGCGGCGAAGTCTTTTTCTCGGGAAGTAATCGGGGAATCTGCCATGAGTGTAATTCTCTAGTTTGGCAGATTCGCCAGCCGCCGCGGTTCAGGACAGGAATTTCTGCGTGGCAGGCGCCGGCAAAAGCGCGCGCAGCGGCAGGGACGCGGGCTTGGGCAGCATGGCGACCAAGTCCGCGAAGCGCCGGTCGCAGAGACTCCGGGTGGCATAGAGGCGAGGCAACGCGTCGAAAACCACCGGATCGCCAACCGGCAGCGGCGAGGCGCTTCCCCGGACCTTGCGGAAGTCCTGGATCGCCAGCTTCCGTCCATCGATGGCGCGCGCCAGGATCTCGATATCGGACTCCGCCGCGGCGCGGGAGGGGATCGCGGCTCGCACCGGTTCCTCGTTCTGCAAGTATGCCCTGGTATGCACCATGAGGCGGTCTTCCATCTCGTGTTGCCGCAGCTTTTCCGTCACGCGCCGCATCAGCACGTACCCCACCGGAATCGTCACCGTGGCAATCGCCAGGACTGTCCCCATCATGATCCCGTTGTGGCGCTGGAAAGCCAGAAACAGGCTGGCCATCGCCGCCAGCAAGAGCAGCGACCCCTTTTGCATGAGTTGGATCTTGAGGGAGTTTCCCTGAATTGCACCGTTCAATGTCATACCCGCTCCGCCCCCTTCAATGCAATTCTACGAGATCACAGCGGCAGCCGCGGGTTCCACCAGTACGGGGTAAGGTACCGGACCGGGGCAAACCAGGCCACCGGTTAACCTACCCGCATACACCAGATAAACCGGCCGCCGTCAGGGAGTCGTGTGGGGTGAAGCAGTAGGGACGCCCTCACAGGACCAGCCGCGCGCCTGTCAATCCCGAGTGACCGTCGGTGGACCAGCAAGTTCTGCCAGCGTCAACTTCTGGTCCGCAAACTTCTTGACCATCGGCACTGCCTTCGAAAGCTCGTGGACTTCGAACGCTTGCATGGTAAGCGCGGAAGTTCCGCGCGAAAGTAATCATAGCGCCGTCCGAGAACGGCCTGCGAAAGAGCGGATGATGGCTGTCCGAGCGGTCGAGGAAGGCGATCGGCGCGGACGTGTCGACGTAGCACTCAGTCTTTCGCGCCATAGACGATATCGTCCACAGACTGGCTGAAGCGAGGGTCGCCGGATTCGACGAAGCCGGCGTATCGCATCCAGGGAGCGCCGGGGGCGGGCGGGCCGACCTGCGTGCGGATCATGTCATCATTCCTGTGCTTCTACGATAACGCATACACCAGATAACCCATATTCTCAAACACCGGCGCGGCGTCCGGCAGGCGATTGCGCGGCGACAGCACGATGTAGTCGATACCCAAGGGGCGGTAGCGCGCGACGTCGCGTGGGTCGAACGGGGCGGCCAGCACCCGCTGCCAGCGCGTCCACCATTCGACGCCGAGATCGGTCAAATAGTTGACCTGTCCGCCGCCTTTCCAATCCACATAAACGGCGCGCAGAGCCTGGCTGCGGAAGATGCCCGGCTGCAGTTGCCTGTCCGCATCGGCGAACAGAAACACCGCGTCGCGCGGCGTCGATGCGCGCGCCCAGGCGGACAGTTGCGCCAACTCCGGCGTGTGCAAGGGCGGATGCGTGCGCACGGCGCCGAGGGTGGGGACCAGGAAGAACCCGCCTATCGCGACGCCCGCCAGCGCAGCCGCACTCCAGCGGAACTTGCGCGCTTCGGCGAATGCGGCGAGGGTGGCACCGGCCGCCAGCAGCGCGGCCGCCAATGCGCGGTTCCAGGAGGGCATTATGGTGACGCTGGTATTCAGCGGAACCAGATACAGCAACGCGAACCAGGCAAAGGCTTCCAGGTAGCGGCGCGACTGCGCAGCCAAGATCCCGGCCGCTGCAGCGGAGAACTCCGCGATGACGGTGACAAACAATAGCGCACGCATGGGCTGCAACTGCGGCAGCAGCACCCACTTCATCTTTTCCAGCAGGATGTAGGAAACCGGTACGCTCAGGATGCCCATCAGCGGCAATCCGATCAGGAAATATCGCAGATCGGGCGGCGTCCTTTTGCGCAGCCGCGCATACGCCAGCAGCGATGCGGCGTACAAGACGAGATAATGCGGCAGCCAATCCCGCCACCACTCGGAGATCCACGCATAGGGCGCGCGCATGCGCTGCAGGCTCTCGAGCGACGGAGCGATCCGCGAGAAGAAGAGTTGCGCTTCGCTGGCGCCTTCCTGATAGCGGGCGGCGATGGCCAGCACGATGCACGCCACCGCCAGCGGCACGAACGCCCGGAATCTGCGGCGCACCACGGCTATAACCAGATACACGCACCAGAACGGAATCACCGTGGGCGGATGCATCAGAAACGCGAGCGAGCCGGCGATTCCCGCCGCCAGGTCCCAACCGTGCGCGGCCAGTCCGATGGCCAGAAACAGCAGCGGCACGGCGAGGCCGCGCGGGTCCGGCTCGATCTCGAACAAGAGCACGGCCGGGCCGGCAATGGTCGCGCCTAACGAGAGAATGCCCGCCACCAGCAGCGAGGCCGGCGCCGAGAGTCCCAGCGCGGCGGCCATCAGGTACAGGCCCCAAATCCCCAGCGCGCGCGTCGAGATCTGCTCGCCTTCGAGCACCTCGCGAAAGCCCAGGCCGGTGACGCGGGCGAGGGCGCGCGCGGCTTCGTCGTACATGGTGAACGACACGTGCGGACGCTCGACCAGCATGTCGCGCCGCAGCACCGCGGGGTCGCGCAGATGCTCCAGGATGGGGACGTAAATCTGGGTATCCTGCTGCAGCCAGGTGTGGCCTGGAAACTCAAACCACGTGAGGGCGGCGAGCGCCAGTATCCCCGCAGCATGCGCTAGCGGCGCCAGGTTCTTCATTGGGCGGGCGTCTTCTCCAACTGCTGCTTGATCCAGAGGCGCGCGGGATCCAGGCGCACGGCCTTCTCAAACGCCTGGCGCGCTTCGGCGTTGTGATGCTGTTTGCGCAAGGCCAGGCCCAGCCATAGGTAAGGCTCCGCGGAAGACGGATCGAGTTCCGCAGCCTTGCGGAAATCCGGGATCGCGACCGGCGGGCCGCCGCCCAGCGCATCCGGCAGATAGTAGTTCCCGACGCCGCGCGCCAGATACGCCTGCGGCGATTTCGGATCGAGTTCCAGCGCCTTGCCGATGGCGTCGCGGGCGCGCCTGCCATAGGAGAACGCGAAGAGCACATTCGCGGGCACCACCTGCCCGCAGAGCGTGCCCAACACGCGATAGTATTCGGCGCTCTTAGAGTTGATGGCGATGGCACGCTCGGCGGCCTGAATGCCGGATTCCGCCGCGTGCTCGGCCGCGCCCCTGTCGCGCAATTCCAATGCGATTTCCGCCAGGTACGAAGAGGCCAGCGCCACGCGGTATTGCGCATCGGCATCGTGGGGCGCTTTTTGCGACGCCGCCGAGAGCTCGGAGATCTGCTTTTCGAGCGCGGCACGGTCCTGGCGGTCGCGGGCGTTCTCCAGCGCGCCTGGCGCCGCTAGAAGCGCGGCCATGAGGAGGATTGCAGCCATCCCTTCCATTACAGCGCAACCGGACGCTCACAGGCTGAGGTACTGTCCTAAGGTCGCGTCTAGGACAGCACCAGACATCGGGTGGTGTCTGAAACTTGCCTCGACGCAAGTTTTGGAGCCTTTAGGCGTCCTTCGCAGTCGTGACCACCCGGAATATGGCGACGCCCTCCTTGCCAATCTCTTACCAGCTTAGGGTAGCCGGATAAACA
>PMVV01000269.1 GCA_003166475.1 Bryobacterales bacterium
ATTGGGCTCAAGCCCGCCCTCCAATTGCAGACTGGCTTCCGGAGTATGCTGGTCTCAATGACGCCCGCTGCGCCGTTCGCCTCCGCCAGCCTGTGCGTAATCGGCAATCTGAACCGCGATCTCAGGATCGCGCCGGTCGCGCCGGGCGCTTATCTGTTTCACGATGGCGAAACGTCGGTGCCGTTCATTCGTGAAACCACGGGAGGCGGAGGAGCCAATACCGCCTGTGCCGCGGCCGCCCTGGGCGCGAAGGTGGCTTTCCTGGGTAAGACTGGAGCGGATGCGCTCGGGTTGCGGCTGGAAGAGGCTTTGCGGCAACAAGGCGTCGACCCGCATCTGAAGCGCGACCCCGCCGCGCCCACGGGCACCTCTATCAACCTGGTCTACGACACCGGGCATCGCCACTTCGTAAGCTGCCTGCCGAACAACGAATCGCTGTCGTTCGAAGATCTGGACCTTTCGGCGCTGCCGCGCTACCGGCACTTATCCCGCACCGATGTGTGGTTCTCCGAGCCCATGCTGTATGGCGGCAACCAGCGCTTATTGCGCGCGGCGCGAGAGGCAGGCATGTCCGTCTCCATCGACCTGAATTGGGATCCGCAATGGGGCGTGTCGTCCGCGGGCGAGGTCGAGCGGCGTAAGCAGGCCATTCGCGAGGTTCTGCCATGGGTCGACCTGGTGCACGGCAATACCCACGAGTTGGACGAGTTTGCCGGTTGCGGAGAGTTGGAAGTCACTCTGCGCCGCATTGTGGACTGGGGAGCGGGCGCCATTGTGGTCCACATGGGCGCGTCTGGCGCCGGCTATTTCGATGGCCAGTCGTTTGCCGTCGAGCCGGCTTGCCCTTCCGCCAGAATGGTGAACACCACAGGTACGGGCGACGTATTGAGCGTCTGCATGATGCTGCAGCATCGGCTGGCGATCCCGGTGCGCGACAAGCTCCGTCTGGCTAACAGGATCGTCGCCGAGTACATGGAGGGCGCGCGTGCGTTCGTGCCCGCGCTATAGGAACTCGCGAATATCCCGAATCGTTTCCGCGGTCTTCTCGTGAATCACCCAGTGCGTGCCGTCCGCTATGCGCCGCACGGTCAGGCGCTTCACATACTCGTCGAGGCCGTTAAGGTTGCCGGTAAGCAGCGCCGTATCTTTCTCGCCCCAGATTACCAGCGTGGGCGTCTCGATCGGTTTCATGGGCGGCAGTGCATTGGCGGGCGTGCCCTGCGCGCCATCCACCGGTGAGTGCAGCCGCGCCGCGCGATAGTAGTTCAAGCCGCCGGTCAGGCCGCGTTTCCAGTTGGTCACGTACTGCTGAAGATCGGCCGGCGACGCCCACGGCTTCATCAACCCTTGCAAGAATGCGAAATCGTTCTGGCCCAGAAACGTTTCCGCTTGCGGCGAATTGAACAGGTTGAAATACGCGCTGGCCTTCTGCTGCGCGGGATTGCCGGCCAGCTCGCGCGCGAAGACCGTGGGATGCGGCGCGTTCACGATCACCAGCTTGTCGAGCATCTCCGGATGCGCCGCCGCAAAGGCCCAGGCAATCACACCGCCCCAATCGTGCCCCACCAGTACGAACTTGCGCGCCTTCAGCTTCACCGCCAGCGCGCGTACGTCCTCCACGATCAGCGGCACGCGATAGCTCTCCACCGCCGCCGGGGCTTCGGAAAGATTGTAACCGCGCATGTCCGGCGCCACCGCGTGGTGGTCCTTGGCGAACTCTGGAATCAGGTCCTTCCACTCGTACCAGAATTCCGGGAAGCCATGCAGAAACAGGATCAGCTCGCCCTTGCCCTGCTCCACGTAATGCAGCTTGACGCCGTTCACTTCGGCGTAGCGATGATGCCACTTGGTTTGCGCCATAAGGGTTGCCGTTGCCAGAATGCTCAGGCTAAGCCATCTTCGAAAGGACCGCATCGGTCACCTCCTGGGTGCTGTTGGCGCCGCCCAAATCCGGCGTGCGGACCTGGCCTTCGGCCAGAACCGCGGCCACGGCCTGCTCCACATCGCGCGCCGCCGCCGGCTGTTCCAGGTGCTCCAGCATCATAGCGGCGCTCAGGATCGCCGCCAGCGGATTCACCACGCCCCTGCCGGCGATGTCCGGCGCCGAGCCGTGCACCGGCTCGAACATCGATGGGAAGCGCCGCGAGGGGTCCAGATTGGCGCTGGCCGCCAGGCCCATACTGCCCACCACGATGGCCGAAATATCGCTCAGGATGTCGCCGAACAGGTTCGAAGCCACCACCACGTCGAAGCTCTCCGGCCGGCGGATGAAGTTCATGGCGGCGGCGTCCACCAGCAGCGATTCCGTTTCGATGCCGGGGAACTCGATGGCCACTTCGTTAAAGGTGCGGTCCCAGAGCGCCATGCTGTAACCCTGCGCGTTCGATTTGGTGATCGAGGCGACGCGCATTTTCTTGCCGCGCTTGACGGCCAACTCGAAGGCGTAGCGCACAATGCGCTCCACGCCGCGGCGCGTGAAAACGGCAGTCTGAATGGCGACTTCCTCGGGCTGCGCCATGTAGACGAACCCGCCCACCTGGGCGTATTCGCCTTCCGTGTTTTCGCGCACGACGACCATGTCGATCTGGCCGCC
Organism: Bryobacterales bacterium; assembly: GCA_003166475.1. Lineage (GTDB taxonomy): Bacteria > Acidobacteriota > Terriglobia > Bryobacterales > Bryobacteraceae > Bog-159. The sequence goes on from PMVV01000269.1 coordinate 2,594, forward strand.
CTCGCGGCCGGCCAGCGGCGATTTGACGCCCGGATAGAGATACGCCGGACGCACGTTGGCATACTGGTCGAAGGCCCGCCGGATGGGCAGCAGCAGCCCGTTCAGCGTGGTGTGATCGGGAATGTCCGGATGCCCGACCGCGCCCAGCAGAATAGCGTCGCAGGGCTGCAGCAGGTCGAGCGCGCCGGAGGGCATCATCTTCCCCCAGCGGAAAAAGTGGGATGCGCCCCAGTCGAAGTCCTGAAACGCAAAGCTGAGATCGTGTTTGTGGGCGGCATGCTCCAGCACGCGCTTGGCCTGGGGGACGACCTCCAGGCCGACGCCGTCGCCGGCGATCACCGCTATGGTAAGGGTTTTCATGGAATAGATTTGTCTGGCGGAAGCTAGTGGGGGTCGAACCCACTCTAGAGGTTACCACAGGGCACTGGGCGCTATTAAGTACCGTATTTTCAATAACGGTACGTACCCTGTGTCCCCCTGAATCGCCCCACCACGGGCACACTTTTGGGCACACTCGCAGACGCGTCACCGGACGCGCCTCCAATGGCGTAGGAATGCCGCGGCCCGGGAGATGCTGGGCAGGTGTACTTTCGGATCCGGCCCCCCTGCATGTGGGGTCGCATGAGCACGGACTCTAAACCACGGCGCGGACGGTCTGAGGCCGCGGCCTCCAGACCAAAAGTCCAACTGATCGCGAACCCGGCCGATTTGGCGATGAAAAAAGGTTGCCCGCCAATTTGGATGCGGAGCGATTCGTGCTCGCTTCCATCCTGCTCGACAACTCCAAGTCCAGCGAAGCCGCACCACTGGAGCCCGCCGACTTCTCCAACATACGAACCCGAACAGCGAGGCAGGATAGGCCTGAGCGGATTCGGCCACAGACTCATTTTCAACAACGGAAAAAAGGCTCGCACGGCCAAAGCCAGCGGGCTTTTTCATTCTTCTGACGAGGTTCGTTCATGAGCGCCGCGCCTCCGTTTGTCCGAGCCCTTGAGAACGAGGAATGCGTCCTAATCGTGCTAACTGATCCTTCGCGTTGGGGCGGAGATGGCTCGTTCGCGGTGATCTGGGCGCGGCTGGTACTGAAGGCGGAGTTGACGCGCGCCAATTGGAGGGTTGTCGCATGACGCCCGCGGCGGCAGTGAACACACCAGCAAAACCCGCACTGCTACAACTCAACCCAGCCGGCATCCCGGAAGAGTTCAGAGCCATCAATGCGTGGATCGGTTGGCGTCTGGAGTTGCGTGGTGGCAGATGGAACAAAACTCCGATCAACTCGCGGACAGGAGACCTGGCGAAGACCGATGATCCGGCGACGTGGAGCACGTTTGTGGATGCGCTGAAGGCATACCGAGACGGCGTTGTTGATGGTGTAGGCTTCGTGCGCACCGCCGATTTTGTTTTCCTGGACCTGGATGGCTGCTACAAAACCAACCCGCCCCCAGCGTGGGCCACGAAAATTATCGAGGCCCTCACAGGGTTCGCCTACATGCAACGATCCACGCGCGGGGAGGGAGTGGGCCTCATCACTCGGGGGCGGGTGCCAGCAGGCCGGCGTCAATGGGACGATCCGAAGCACGAGCACGTCGGTTATGCGTTTTACGACTCATCGCGGTACCTAGCCTTTACCGGCCACCAACTGCCCGGCAGCGTCGAGCCACGGGATGCCACGCCCATACTCACCCAGTTGCACGCCGAGCTGTTCCCGCGTCGGAATGGCAACGGCAGCGCACAACCGGCTCGCCCGGTGATTCTGGCGCATAGCGACATCATCGAACGCGCCAGACGCGCTCATAATGGCGACAAGTTTTCACGTCTGTTTGATGGGAATCATGGCGACTATCCGAGCCAAAGCGAAGCGGACTTGGCATTGTGTACGATGCTCGCCTTCTGGTGTGGCCGGGATGCTGGCCGCATAGATTCGCTGTTCCGGCAGAGCGGACTGTATCGCGAGAAATGGGAATGGGCCGACTATAGAAACCGGACCATAGAGAAGGCGATTGCGGACACAACTGAAGTGTGGAATCCACGGCGGGAGGGCGCCGAGCGGCCAGTCATGGCGGCGGACTCGGTTGAACCTTCAACGGGGCTGCCCGAAATTCGGGTGGCCGACCGGCAACTTCGCGATCTATCTGCGGACGCGCTTGCGGCATTGACGGCCGCGAATCAGCCTCCTAAACTCTTTTCGCGCGCCGGTTCGGTGGTGCGCGTCGATTTGGCGAAGGATGGCGGCCCCATGATTATCAATGTCAGCGACGTGCACCTTCGCGGGGAAATGACGCGCGCGGCGAACTTTCTCAAGGTCAAGAAGACCAAAGACGGATTCGTGCGTATCGCAGTAAGTCCCCCACTTGATGCTGCTAGAGACCTCCTGAGCAGACCGCCGCAGGAACTGAACTGATCGAGGAGGTTTTCATCGACTTCCCATTCAAAGACGATGCGAGCCGAGCAAACATGCTGGCGCTATTCCTGACGCCAGAGATTCGGCCGGCAATCCAGGGAAACATACCAGCCGCGTTGCTCGATGCGCCACAAGCCGGCAACGGCAAATCCCTATTAGCTGAGGTAGTGGCACTCAAGAGTACTGGCACTAGCCGTCTAATGTAACTGACT
>PMVV01000251.1 GCA_003166475.1 Bryobacterales bacterium
CAGTTATTTCTTGGACACTGCAGTTTACCGAGCCGCGCGCGTGAGCAAGCGGACGCTTTGCGAGTTTTGCGGAGTGTTCTGAGGTAGACTGGACTCCATTATGCGCATCGGTAGACTCGGCCTGGCATTGACTTTGGCAGTCGCATCGCGGGGCTTTTGCGGGGCCGCGCTGCGGGCGGGCGTGGCGCGGGTGGACATCACGCCGCCTGCGGGCGAACAGATGTGGGGCTTTGAGGACCGGCATCAGCCCGCCACCGGCACGCTGGACCCACTGTACGCGCGGGTGCTGGTGCTGGAAGCAGGCCCGGAGAGCGCGACCCGGCGGCTGGCCGTGGTGACGCTCGATTTGGGCCGCAGTTTTGGACCAGGGTCGCTGGCGCGGCTGCGCGAGGCGGCTAAGCGATCAAGCGGGATTGCGTGCCTGCTGGTAGCCGCATCGCACACGCATAGCGCGCCGGTGATCCGCGACGAATACCGCGATGCGCCGCCGGCCTGGGAGCAGGCCGCGCTGGACAAGATCGGGCGCGCCATCGCGGAAGCGGCGGGCGCATTGCAGCCGGCGCGCATCGGCGTCGGGACGGGCGCGGTGTACATCGGGCACAACCGCCTGCGGGTGAATCCGGATGGCACGGTGAGCTGGTTCGAACGCAACCAGACGCGCATCCCCACCGCGCCGGTGGACCCGACGGTCACGGTGCTGCGCATCGACCGCGCCGACGGGACGCCACTCGCAGTGCTCACCAACTATGCCTGCCACCCGGTGGTGTTCGGCGCGGACAACCTGCGCTACTCGGCGGACTTTCCGGGCGCGATGAATCGCGTAGTGGAGCGGGAACTCGGCGGACAGGTGCAGAGCTTCTTTCTGCAAGGCGCGCCGGGCGATATCAATCCTTACTACGCAGTCACGCCGATTGAGCAAGACGCGGCTGGCCGGCGCGATTGGACGGGGGAGCGTCTGGGTGAGGAGGCGGCCAGGGTGGCGAAGGAGATTCATACGCGGGCCGTGGATACGCCCAGCATCGACTTCGCCGAATCGACGATTACCGTGCGGCTGCGGTGGGATGTGGACAAGTTTCGCGCCGCGCTGTTGAAATTTCTGGGCCCGGAGGGGATGGAGGTTTACGGCGCGCGCATCGTGCCGGAGATCCAGTTGCCGGTCACGACGGTGCTGATCGGCAGGGACATCGCGCTGACGACCATGCCCGGCGAGCCATTCGTGGATTTCCAGATGAACTGGCGCGACCGCTGTCCGGTGCCGCACGCGCTGCTGCTGGGGTACACGAACGGGTATAACGGATACTTCCCGACGATCGCGGCGGCGTCGCGCGGCGGCTACGGCGCGGCCAGCGCCAGCACTTGGGCGGAGCCGGGCGCGGGCGAGCGGATGGTGGACAACGCGGTGGTGAAGGTGTACGAGATGCTGGGACGGCTGAGCGATCTGCCGGACGATTTGAAGGGGGACGTCTATAAGTGAGGTCATTGCTCTGACATGCTAGGATCGCTGCAAATGCGGCAGGCGCTGGCGGTTGCGATCGCGGGGATGGTTCTGTTATGCGGCTGCCACCGGCACAGGGTCTCGCAAGCACTCGCGCCGCCCGCACCGGCTGGTACGGCGCCGGCCGCGACAACAGCCGAATCCGGCGAAACGGGCCTGGCAAGCTGGTATGGCCACCCCTATCACGGGCGGGCATCGGCCAGCGGTGAAATCTACGACATGGAGCAGATGACCGCGGCGCATCGCACCCTGGAGTTCGGCACCATGGTGCGGGTCCACGATCTGGACAATGACAAGTCGGTGGACGTGCGGATCAACGACCGCGGCCCGTTCGTGGATGGGCGGATCATCGACCTGTCGCACGCGGCGGCGCGGGCCATGGGGATGATCGGTCCGGGAATTGCGCGCGTGCGGCTGGAGATTCTGAGCGCGCCCGCCGCGGACCAGGCGCATTTCGGCGTGCAGGTAGGGGCGTTTCGGAACAAGGAAAACGCCGAGCACCTGCGCCGCGCCATGGCGGCGAAATACGGCCGGGCGCGGCTGGTGGAGCGCGCCGATGAGCCGGGCTTTTGGCACGTCGTGGTGGGGATGGAATCCACCCAGGAGGGTGCATCCGCTTTGGCCGATCGCATCCAAGGCGAGGATCGCGCGGTGACCACCGCATTCGTGGTTCGCCTGGATTCTGTATAATCGAAGCAGCTAATGGAACGAGGTGCTCCGGGCTGGTCCCATGGCCTGGTGGGGCAGTCGCCGCAGATCTGCGAGATCCGCAGGCTCATCGAGAAACTCGGACGAACGCATGCGCCGGTGCTGCTGTTGGGGGAGAGCGGCACGGGCAAAGAGGTGGTGGCGCGCGCCATCCACGCCGCTAATGCGAACGGCGAGTTCGTACCCATCGACTGCGGCGCACTGGTGGGACCGCTGGTCGAAAGCGAACTATTCGGCCACACCAAGGGCGCTTTCACGGGCGCGTCGGAAGCCAAGCGGGGCCTGATCGAAGTGGCGGACGGCGGCACGGCCTTCTTCGACGAGATCGGCGATCTGCCGCTGGACATGCAGGTGAAGCTGCTGCGGCTGCTGCAGGAGCACGAGTTCCGTCCGGTCGGCTCGTTGAAGCAGCGTAGTGTGAATATCCGGGTGATCGCCGCCACGCACGAGGATCTGGCGCGCGGCGCGGCGCGGGGGACGTTCCGGCAGGACCTCTATTACCGGCTGAACATCGTGAGCTTGCGGCTGCCGGCGCTGCGGGATCGCAAGGGGGATATTCCAGAGCTGATCGATCACTTCCTGGAGCGGTTGGAGGCGCATCACCGGCTGACCTCGGACACGCTGGATGCCATGATGAATTACGATTGGCCGGGGAACGTGCGCGAGCTGCAAAACTCGATCGAGCGGATGGTGGCGCTGAATACGGGCCCCTGGCTGCACATTGAGGATCTGCCTTCCGCGTTGCGGAATCACGGGGCAGCCGAGCCGCCGCTGGTTTCGGCGGTGGCCGCGGGTTCGGAGACCGCGCCGCTGCCGTTGCTGTATGCGCCGCCGCGGCCGGCGGGGTTGTTTCTGGCCACGGTGGAAAAGGAGACCATCCTGAAGGCGCTGGTAGCTACGCACGGCGACCGCGCCAAGGCGGCCCTGTTGCTGGGCATCGGCCGTACGACGCTCTACCGCAAGCTTAAGGAATATAAAATCGAGAATTGAACATCGCGCTGGATTCGACGTACAGTGTTGGCGCGGACCTGTCCGGAGTGGGCGTATATTCGCGGGAGATGCTGGACGGCCTCTCGCGCGCGCACCCTGGCGACCGGTTCGCATTCTGCTACCGGCCGCACCGGTTCGTGCGTTCGTTGGGCGAGCGCTTGCCGGCCAACGCCGGGCGCTTCCTGCTGGGCGAGACGCGCGCGCCGCGATGGGCGGATGTGTTTCACGGTCTGAACCAGCGGCTGCCGCACGCGCGCATGCGTTGCGCGGTCACCACTTTCCACGATCTGTTTGTGCTGACGGGCGAATACTCGACGCCGGAGTTCCGGCGGCGGTTCGCGGAACAGGCGCGCGACGCGGCCGCGCGCAGCGACCGCATCATCGCAGTCTCTGAGTTCACGGCACGCCAGGCGATCGAGTTGTTGGGCGTGGACCGAGCCAAGGTGCGGGTGGTGCATCACGGGGTCAGGGTGGCGGAGGGAACGGCCGTGGCACGCGAGAAGGTCATTCTGCACGTCGGCGCCGTGCAGCACCGCAAGAACATCGCGCGCCTGGTGGACGCCTTTGAACGAGTGGATGGCGACTGGCAGCTTGTGCTGGTGGGATCCGCTGGATATGGCGCGGCGGAGATCGCCGCCAGGATTGGCGCGGCGCGCAGCCGGGAACGGATTCGCGTGCTCGGCTATGTTTCGCGGGCGGAGTTGGCCAATTGGTATGCGCGCGCCATGATATTCGCGTTTCCCTCACTGGACGAAGGCTTTGGGATGCCGGTGCTGGAGGCGATGGCTTCCGGGACGCCGGTGATCGCGTCGAATCGCGCGGCCGTTCCCGAAGTGGCGGGGGATGCGGCGTGGCTAGTGGATGCGCAAGACACCGAAGAACTGGCGGGCGCGATGGTGGCGCTGACGCAGGATCCGGAGCGGTGCGCGGAACTATCCCGGCGGGGGCTAGAACGGGCGGCGAAGTTTACGTGGGCGGCAGCAGTCGAAAAAACGTGGCAGGTTTATCGCGAGTTGGCCGGGAGCAGGGCGGACTAGCGGGACTCTTCGTCCACGGCGATCTTGAGGGCCTTCAGGAATCGGTGATCCTGGGTGGTGAACTTGATCTTTCCGGTGCTTTCGAAGCCGCGTTTCCGCTCCGGCTCGGCAGCCGGCTCGTCTTCGGAGGCCTCATTGCCGTCGTCGCGCTTATTGAAACCAATGGTGGCTTCCAGCACCAGGAAAACGTCATACCCCGCGCGTTTGATTTCGCCAATGGCTTCGGCAATCCGATCGGATTCCGAGAGCGAGTCGTTGATCGCGTTCCCCAGATCCTGCATCAGGTTTTTCAATGGCTCGTCCACAACGACCTCCCCTAATATGGTGGGATGCGACCGCGTTACATCTCGTTGCAATTTCGAGATCGCAACCGCCGTACCCGTTTAGATTGTAATGGAGCCTGGACGGCTTCACAAGGTCTCCACTGATTTTTATCGGCATAACGCGCCGAAACCAACAGGTACCATTACTTCTGATAATATCAAGATGTTGTGCCTAAACGTAACATCTATCGCGAGGGAGCGCGAGTTTACAAAGAGAGCCGCCGCTTTCTGAGATTTGTGGTCCCGGCGGTGGTTAAGCCGGCCCACTCTCTGTGGCACCAGATCGTCGGATTCGTGTTCACGATGATGGCCATCGCCTTTGTTTTGTCCGGCTTCCGAGCCGTCCGCCAATTTGACGGCAGTGCCGGAGCGGTCCTGCAGTTGACCATGCTGGCCATCGGGGTGTGCCTGCTGGGCGGATACGGCATCTCCTCGTTCCTCCGGGCACGCAAGATTTCACGCTCGTGACGGCCGCCGGCCGGCGCGGCTAGATCTGCATTTCAATCCCGGCGCTGGGGATCGCGTAGAGCTCGCGTACGGGCTCCGCGGACAGAGCGGGAGCGGGCTTTGGGCGCAGACCCAGGCGGTGCATGAGGCGGCCGACGTGATCCGGATCGTAGCGGATGGCGAAGCGACCCTCAATGGCCTGCGCCAGGCGGGCGGTGGTCCAGCGATCCGTTTCAAAACCGAAGGCACGGGGGCCGGCGGCGAACATCTCGCGCACCTCCGCCCGTTGGGTGGATGACAAGCGGCTGGGGCGTCCGGGCGCTTTGCGCTTGCGTAGACGTTCCAACCCTTGCCCCTCCAGAGTGCGGTACCAGCGGGAAGCCGTGGTCCGGCTCACCCCGAACTTACGGGCGACCCGGGCTTGAGTGATCCCCTTGAGCAGGTCCCCGGCAGCTTCAAGGCGCCTGCGTTCCATTTCATCGCGATTCAACGTAACCGTAACGGCAGCGTACATTCCCTCGCGCGCGGATTTTTGGCCAGAGCAATCTCAATATACACCAAAACATTTCCGATGTAAATTGATTTTTGACGGCCGGGTAAAGATTTTGGCCTGGCGAGGAGGCGGGGCAGGGCGTGAGCTGCGCAGTGCGTTTCAGGCGAAGATCCGTCCAGGCGGCTACCAAGCCATCAGTTGAGCGCCGCGGGTGCGGAATTCGTAGCTCTCGATCTTGACGGCGACCTCGCCCGGCTCGCTGTGGACTATCCGGCCCAAGATCTGGAGTTTCATACGGCAGGTCTTTTCCAGCATGGCCGGCCAGTCCATTGCCAACCGCATTTTCTGGCCGCGCTCAAGAGGCTGCCGCGTTGTGAACCTCACTTCGCGGCTGCTCATTTCGAGCGTTCTGCCTGCGCCGACGGCCAAGACCCGGCGGCCCTTCACGCATTGGTAGCGCACATCCTGGCGAATGGGAAACCGGCGCGGCGCTCGCGGCGCCTGGTCTCCGTGCAGAGAGTCGTTGGTCATTTTGGAACCTGCCAATTCCCCGTTAATTCTCTTCCCTAGCCACCGCCACCGCGCGGCTCCGGCAGCCTGCGAACGCCCGTTCGCGGCTCCTCCGCCCACCCGCCCCGCTCAAATCGATCGCTGGACTGCCGCTCAGTCAACTGGCCTGGCATTGGCGCCTGTCTTGGTTGCCCATGCACCGCCAGAGTCAATTGACCTCGTGTCCCGACTTCCGCTGGCGCTCGTCGAAGCGGGGCTCCGACTCCGGATGGCTGCGCCGGGACAGGCTGCCAGGACGCCGGGCGCAATCGGTACTCCTTTCGTTTTCATGCGAACTTCCCGATAGTTATTCCCTAACCACATGGATGATCGTCGAATGCCGGTCCACGCCTTTGCCCAGGTAGTAGCCTGCCGTCGTCACCCCGACCGCTACCCCTGTTAGGGTGCCGGCTGCGGCGCCTTCGGTATTGCACGTGTGCACGGCGATCTCGCCACCGGCCACAAGTCCGACAACCGCTCCGACCACCACGCCAAGGATTCTCCCGCCCGATCCCTTCGCTTCCGTCATCTGCAGCGTCGTTACCGAGGCGCGTGGAATGGTGGCTGTTCCCTTGGGTTGACTCTTGCTGTCGGAAGTCTTGCGTACATCCAGCGCCAGCGAATCGTCGCGTACCGCCTCCACTTCTCCTGCAATGGCGATTCCCCCAGGCAAGACCAAAGACACTGTATGCCCGAGAATCAGGGATGATAGCTCCCGCCATTGGACTTCAACTTTGGAGGTTCCGGCGGTTAAAGGCGACACGCCCAAAACGCAAAGGCTCACTAGTATCCGGAACCAGGTTTTCGTGTCGATTTTCATCTTACTGCTCCCTTCAAAACCAGCCGTCTCGCGCGCGCATTTGCGGGATGCTCCCGGCGAGTCCACTCATAGGCTCTCGGTTACTATGTAGCTGGCGATGCCGACAGCAGCCCGGCCCGGCTCGCTCTGAACTACCGATCCGCGGATTTCCAGCTTCGTGAGGCAGTCCTTCTCCAGCATCGCGGGCCAGTCCACCGCCAGTCGCACCCTTTCGCCCCGCTTGAGTGGATGCTGGGTGGTAAAGAGGATCTCGCGGCTGCTCATTTGCAGGGCTTTCCCTACGCCAACGGCCGAGCCGCGGCCACGCTTCACTCGCTGGTAGCGGATCTCCATGGGAAACTGGAGATTGCCGCGTTCCGGGTCTTTTATCTTTGACATCGTTGACATTGGTGGACCGTATGGCCGGAGTGACGCCGGCTTGGTTGCCCACTAACTCGTCGACCAACCTCTTGAGTATGGGACAAGATCGCCAGCGTCTCAAGAGTATCTTTCGGACAATGCCAGCGCCGCCACGCGATCCGCACTTAGTCAGAGCTGGTCTTCGTAGTGTTCCAACACGACCCGCGTCAACTGACCTCGGGTCCTGACGCCGGTCTTTTCGAACAAGCCTTGCAGGATCGCCTTGACATAGCTCTCGGAAATCTGAAGGTGCCAGGCAATCTCCTTGTTGGACAATCCCTCCAGCACAAATCGCAGCACTTTCCGCTGGCGTTCGTTGAATCTGGGTTCGGTATCCGGATGGCTTTCCCCACCGGCCAGGTTGCCATAGCGACGGTCGAGACAGGTCTCGCCCGCGTGCACCTTACGGATGCTCTCGGCGAGCGCGCTCAAGGGGCTCTCTTTTACGAAAATGCCGCCGACTCCCTGGCGCAGCAGCCGGCGGGCCTCGGTGTCGCTGACCCACGCGGTCACAATCAGGACGCGTCCAGTGAACCCGAACTGGCGCGCGGAGGGCAGGAACTGCGAGGCTCTCTCCACGCCTAGATCGTGATCGAGAAGCACTACGTCAACCGATTGCCGCTGGAGAACTTGGAACGCCTCTTTGATCGTGGCGCAGTGAAACACTTCAAGATCGTCCTCCGCGCGCAGCGCCAGGGCGACGCTCTCCCGGAACAGGGCATGATCGTCCACCAGCAATGTCTTGATCTTGACCGTTTCACAGTCCAAGAGGGTCACCTTTGCCGCTCGACCGGCCAGAGTTCGACTACAAACGACCCCCCCTGGGTTGTTGGTTCGTGACGGAGGTCTCCTCCATACGATCGAAGGACGGCGCGCGAGATATAGAGCCCCAGGCCCGTCGCTTGCGCGCCTGGCTGAAACGGTTTGAATAAATCATCCGGGCGCGCCACACCAGGGCCGGTATCTTGAAATCTCACCGCGATCATATCGTTTTCTTCGACCGCCTCTACGGATAGCGTTCGAACCCTGGTGTCTCTCATGGCGTGCTCGCTATTGCGCGCCAGGTTCAGGAAAACCTGCAGCAAACTGTGGCGGTCGGCCTGAACCAGGGGCAGTCCATTGGCAATCTTCCAAGCAACCACGCAACCGGAATCGCGGAGCGAGGCGTCCACCACCACGCGGGCCTCGTCCAACACCATCCCCAGATCGGTGATGGGGGTGGCGCGATGCGACGCCAAACCCAACCCGGAGGCCGCTAGCTTCTCAAGACCCTCGATGATCGATCCCAGGGTGCTGAAGTTCTCCGCCTGCGAGATTCCGGGAAAGGATGCCAGACCGCGGTGCGCGGCATGCGCCGCCGCGGCGAGGTTGCGGATTTCGTGACTGACTGCGCCGACCAGGATGCGGGATGTTGCCATCATGGAATCGAGGCCGGCGCCCTCCCGGTCTCGCAGGTTCTCGGAGGCGTCCCAGATGAATGCGGCGAGATGCCGGCCGGATGGCGTTGCGAAGGTCGATAACCAGACTTGTGCGAGAAACGTCTCGCCATCCTCGCGCTGGCCGCGGCTCTCCACACTCGTGTGCACGTACGTCGACGACCGCTGCATTTTCAAGAAACGGTTCAGTATCGGCAGGTGGGCTTGAATTTCGGTGCCATGCATGCGTTCGGCGCTCAAACCCAAAAGGCGTTGCGCCGATTGGTTGGCCAGCGAGATGGTTCCGCGATTATCCAGAATCAGAATCGCCAAGGGGCTTGTTTCGATCACCACATTGAGTTGCTGCTGGGCCTCCAGCCGCAATTGCACCTGGCGTTCCCGCTCTTCGGCGTTCTGCGCCATCAAGCGCCGCTTCAGGTTCAGCTCGGATACAAAGTAACCCGCGAGGGCGAAGCCGGCTCCGCCGACGACAACCCGGATGCCAGCGCCCGGCGTGGGATGTGTCGCGCTGAGGAGTTCATAGTTACTGAACGCTTCGCGCAAGCCTCCGCACACCGCGGCGAACGCCGCGATCTGCCAACCACGCAGGATCGCCGATACCAAAAGAATTGGCGCGATATAGAGATATCCGATGGAGTCTTCCGGTACTTTCCAGTCGAGATAGGCGATCACCGAAACAAGCGCGCCGGCGCCGGCATGTACAATTCCACGGTGCGCCTCCGCGGAGGCCATGTAGGTTTCCAGCGGATTCATCCAAAGCTTCCGGAGCCAGTTCGCCGCGGTCACCCACATGTTCTTAATGTAGCGCCCGGAGTGAGCGGGAACAACGCCTCGCCGCCGCCAGCAATGCGGATTGTCCGAAAGATACTGCTGTGTTCCGGCGCCTTCTGCCGCATAATTGAGTTTTCGGGCGCAGTGAGGCCTAACACCGGCTGAGTGAGCAGCGGATTAAAGCGGGATCCACTGTGCCGTGGCGAACCAGATCGGCTGGGGAGACGGCATGAATACCGGAGGCCGTACTTTCGGACAAACACCCTTTGGGTTCTGTGGGCACCGGCGAGACGAGACGGGTGGATACGGTGGATGGCTGGGACTCTGTAGGGTCAATCCGCGGACCATCGCCGCCGAAACCGGGGCGTAGGTCAAAAGAGTCTCTCCCATCAGCGGAACAACGATGTTACCCGGCACTTCCGGAGAATGAGCGGAGGCGGACAGCTTCCCCATCGACGCTGTCTCCTGCTCTGTGCGGGCCGAACGGAAAGCCCAGCGTGCATAACATCCAATCGTGGAGACAAACAGGAGGAAAGGAATCAATGGTCACAAAGCTTTGGTCTATAGCGATAGCAGCAGCGGTAATATCCGGCTTGGCAGGCTCGAAAATACTGGCAGCATCCTGTTCCAGTTCGGTGATCGCTTATCAAGCTTCGGGAGCGTTTGGGAGCAACCCGATCGGCGGAGCCGACAAACTCAAGCTGGCAGGCCAGCCCTTCAGCATCACCCTCTATGTGTGCCAATCCAAGACGCCGTCACAAACGAGCGCGAACTATGCGGTTTACGCTTCCGTCGAGTTGACAGGCACAGTCAAATCTTTCCTGATCACGACGCCGTACACCATCAAGCCCACCGCCATGACTTTCGTATTGGTGCACCCGCCGGACACGATCCAGGTGCTGGGTCCGATAACCGTGTTCGGAGGTACGATCAATATCAAGGCTGTAATCGCGCTGCCGGCGGGCACACTGGCATCCACAAGCATTGCCGCTTTCCCGACCGTTTCGATTGTCACAGGCAAGTCGGGGTTTGTCTATTCGCAAGGCACTGTGTCCACAACTTTGGCGGTCATCGGGACGGCGACAGGCGCCGTCTACACGGGGGCTGCCGCGCAAGCCAGAGCGCTTCTGCATGCCGAAGGGGTGCGAGCGATCACATCCCACGGGGACGGGACGCAATCGGTGCAGCCGATGCAGGCGGGGCCGTTGGATCTGGGGGCGTCATCGGACACGGTGATGCTGCAGTTCTACGCATCCGGCGTGCGCGACGCTTCCGAAGTTCACGTGCAGATAGCGGGACAGGACGCGCCGGTGCGATATTCCGGGGAGTCCGGCCATTTCGCGGGATTGGACGAGGTCATCGTGGAAGTGCCGCGCAGCTTGGCAGGGACTGGCGATGTGGACGTGGTGCTGACGGCGGATGGCCAGACGGCCAGCCCCGTGCGCATACACATTCAATAAGCGCCCATACCGCGTGAAGACGAATGGGGCCGCCTCTGCCGGAAGCAGGACGACCCCAGAGGCATGCCCGGCGGCGGCCACCGCATGCTGCATCGCCATGGAAGCGTCCACATTCGCTACCATATAAGAGAGCCCCTCGCCCTTACGCCGGTTTGAAACGCAACCAATGAACAACGCTACTGCTGCAATTCGTAACATCGCCATCATCGCCCACGTGGATCATGGCAAGACCACGCTGGTGGACGCCATGCTGAACCAGAGCGGCATCTTTCGCGAGAACGAAGTTCACGTCGAACGCGTGATGGATTCCAACGAACTGGAACGCGAGCGCGGCATCACCATCCTGGCCAAGATCACGGGCATCCGCTACAAAGGCGTGAAGATCAACATTGTGGACACGCCCGGCCACAGCGATTTCGGCGGCGAGGTAGAGCGCGCGCTGAAGATGGTGGACGGGGTCATGCTGCTGGTGGACGCCAGCGAAGGGCCGCTGCCGCAGACGCGCTACGTGCTGTCGAAGGCGCTGGAGGCCAAGCTGCCGCCCATCGTGGTGATCAACAAGATCGACCGGCCGGACGCGCGCGTGCCGGAGGTGCTGAACGAGATCTACGATCTGTTCATCGATCTGGACGCCACCGAGGACCAACTCGATTTTCCGGTGCTCTACACGGTGGCGAAGACGGGCGTGGCGAAGACTTCGATGGAAGACGATTCGAACAATCTGAAGCCGCTGTTCGACTCGATCTTGAAGCATATCCCGGCGCCGGCGGGCGATCCGGACGGCGTGCTGCAGATGCTGGTGGCGAACCTGGATTACAGCGACTATCTGGGACGGCTGGCGATCGGGCGCGTCTTTGAGGGCACGCTGAATTTCGGCGACACGGTGGCGATCTGCAAGCTGGACGGATCCCAGCACTCGACGCGCATCACCAAGCTGTACTCGTTCGAAGG
>PMVV01000353.1 GCA_003166475.1 Bryobacterales bacterium
GCCGCCTCTTTTGGTTGCGGCTACGCTGCTCTGTGGGGCAGCTTGGTGAGCTGCGGCCGATTGTCAATCGGCCAACAGCCTGCCCCACATAACAGTGCAGTGTGAGGACCTAGCCAGACCAGCGACACCGATGCCCTCGGAAACTGTCCGTTACGCCGTAATCATTCCCGCCTATCGTCCCGAGGAGAGCCTGCTCCAACTAATCGGCGCGCTGTCGGAGATGCCCATCCCCGCCATCGTCCTGGTGGATGACGGCAGCGGCCCCGATTACCGCGATATCTTCCGCCGCGCCGCGGAGTTTGAAAAGGTCCGGCTGGTGCGCCACGCGGTAAATCTCGGCAAGGGCGCCGCGCTGAAAACCGCTTTCAACTATGCGTTGTGCGCCTTCCCCGAATTGCAGGGAGTGGTCACCGCGGATGCCGACGGCCAGCACCATCCCGACGATATCGAGCACGTCGCCGATGCGCTCGCGGCGGAGCCGGATCGCGTCATCCTGGGGGCCCGCACCTTCAACGCCGCCGTCCCCCTGCGCAGCCGTGTGGGCAATATCGTCACCCGCACCGTCATGGGCGCGCTGGTGGGCCAGCATGTCTCGGACACGCAAACCGGCTTGCGCGGTATCCCCGCTTCCTTGCTGCCTCACCTGCTGCGGCTGGAGGCCAACGGCTACGATTTCGAGCTGGATATGCTCATCGCCATTCGGCAGCGCGCCATCCGCATCGCCGAAGTGCCCATCCGCACCATCTACGAACCGGGCAACCGCACGTCGCACTTCAATCCGCTCATCGATTCGATGAAGATCTACTTCGTGCTGCTGCGGTTCAGTTCGGTTTCGCTGATGACCGCGGCCATCGACGCGTTGGTCTTCTATCTGGCTTACCGCCGCTTCGGCAACGTGGCCGCATCGCAGGCTCTCGGGCGGCTGGTGGCCGTGGCGTTCAATTACTCGATGGTGCGGCGGGCCGTCTTCTTTTCTAAGTTGCGGCACGCTTCCGTGCTGCCGGAGTATCTCCTGCTGGTGTGCGTAAGCGGAGTCGCTTCCTATGCCGGCATCCAACTGTTGAGCTCGCGTTTTCATTTCCAGTTGCTCCCCGCCAAGCTGTTAGTCGAAATGCTCCTCTTCTTCGCCAATTTTGCGATACAACGCGACTTCATTTTCGGCAGAAACCCGAAGGGGTCCGGCCCGGAGCGCGCCCGGCCGGCCTGGATCGACGGGTTGCCGTCCTGGATTCCGCGCGCGGTGCTGGCGGCCCTCGCCCTCCTGTTGCTGGCGAGTGTCCTGCACGGCTTCGGCGTCGAGCGGATGTGGCCGAATGCGAATTGGTCGCCGACCGGCCAATATCGCTTTCTTCACTACGCCAAAATCTTCTGGGCGGCGAGCCTCGCCATCCTGCTGATCGTTCCCACTGCCTTTGCGCCCATCGTCGCCCTTCTTGTCGCGGTGGCTACGGCGCTCGCTATCGGACCGCTCGCGGTGCTGGCGGTGGCGGCCTTTCTGATCGCCTCGTGCGCCTTGGGATCGAAACTATTGGGCGCGAGCGGCGAACCGTCCCCCGAGAACCAGCTCTGCGCCACCATGCTGGGCATCGCGGTTTATATCTTTCTGATGACCTTCATGGCGCGGCTGCCCGTGAATTACCCGGCGGTTTACCTGGCGCTACTGGCGATTCCGGTGCTGCTCGATATCCGCGGCGTAGGGCGGCGATTGGTGTCATGGGCCAAGGCGCTGGTGCCATCCCGCAAGCGCTCGCGGCCCCAGGCGGCGGCCTTCGCGCTGCTGATATTCGTGCTGGGCATGCACTGGTTGATCGTGCCCCAGCCCGAGTCCAGCGCCGACGGCCTGGCCATGCACCTGGCGGTACCCGTTAATATCTCCCTGCACCACGTCTTCACCTATCTGCCCGGCCGCATCTTTTGGTCCGCGATGCCCATGGGGGCGGACTGGTGTTACACCATGGTCTACTTGCTGGGCGGAGAGTTTGCCGCGCGGCTGCTCAACTTCGCGATGTTACTGCTGGTGGAGGCGCTGCTCTATCGCGCCGTGCGCCGCTTCGTAAGTCCGGTGATCGGATTCGTACTCCTGGCCCTGTTTGCCAGTACTCCGCTCGTGCAACTAGTCACTGGCTCGCTGTTAGTGGAAAACTTCCTGGCCGCCATGGTGGCTGGCATGGCCGTAGCGATCTGGCAGTTCGGAGACACCGGCCAGAGGCGCTATCTTTATGCCGCGGCCGTACTGGGCGGTACCACGCTGGCGATCAAGTTGGGCGGCCTGGCGTACATCGTGGCCGCATTGCCCGTCGCCGTCATCGAAGTGCGCCGCCAATGGGATCGCCTGGGTTCCAGGCCGGCGCTCTCCAGTGTCATCGCCGCCATCCTGTTGGTCTCCGCCGCACTGCCCACTTACGTGATCTCCTGGCGGCTGACTGGGGATCCGGTATACCCGTTCCTGAATCAGACGTTTCCGTCGCCGCTGGTGGACCGCACCGTATCGTTCGCGGACCCCCGCTATAAGCAACCCATCGCCTTCCGCGAGCCCTACGACTTGACCTTTCACACCAATCGTTACGGAGAAGGGCGGCCTGGCTCCCTCGGCTTTCATTACCTGCTGCTGGTGCCGCTGGGCGCGGTCGCGCTGCTGGCCGTCAGGCGCCGCCCCGCGTTGAGTGCGGCAGTGGTGTCGTTCGGCGGAGCCCTGATTGTCCTCAAGTTCCTGCCCAATGACCGCTATCTATATCCGTCGCTGCCGCTGGTGCTGGTGCCGCTGGCGGCTCTGCTGGGATGGCTGGCGCCCGGCGCTCTGCGGCGCGCCTTGATCGCGCTGGCGGTGGGCTCGGTGCTGCTTAATGCGTGGTTCATGCCGTCTTCAAACTACTATCACGGCGATTTCTATGAGAAGGCCCCTCTCTCGCGGACCATGCGCCAGGTGTACATCGACAAGCACTCACAAATCCGCGAGGTCGGCGAATACATGAATCGTGCACACCCGGGTTCCCCTGTGTTCCTGGCTGACGGCGCCGATCTCGCCGCATTCAACGCCGAAGTCTATTCCAATGGCTGGCATCAGTTTAACGTGTTTATCCGCCTGCTGCGCGCCCGCGACGAGCGGGACATCGCCGATATTCTCGATCGATGGAACGTCCACTACGTAGTCGCCCCCAAGCCCAGCCTGGGAGTCACACTCTATCCGCCGGCTTTACGGGACCTTCTGAAGGATTGCGTCACTACGGAGTTCCAGACAACCTGGTTGTTTCTGGCGCGTATCGATAAGGACTGTCAGCACCAGCCGTCGCTTGTCCAGCCTGGCATATACGACGACTTCGATCCCGCCATCGCGTTTCAAGGGCACTGGATTCGGGACCAGGTATGGCCCCAAACGCACGCGCACACAGTAACCTACTCCAACGTGCCTGGCTCCGAAATCCGGTTTGCCTTTCAAGGCGACATGCTGACCTATACCTACACCAAGGCTCCCAATCGCGGGCGGGCGGATGTCTCGATCGATGGCGCGCGCAAGGCGACCCTGGACCTCTATTCCGCAATCACGCAATGGCAGAGCAGCACCGTGTTCCGGAACCTCGGCCGCGGCCGCCATCTCGCGGTCATCACTGTGCTGCCGGACAAAAACCCGAAATCGTCCGGTCGATGGATCGACGTGGATGCTTTTGAGGTCCGATAGCGGTCATGCGCGCGGATAAGTTGGGCAGAGCGCTGGCATTCGCTGTGGGACTGGCTCTGTTTGCATGGTTCGTCTTCGTGGTTCGCGCCGGGCTGGCTTCCTGGTTCGACGCCGACGATCTGATAAACATTCACAGGTACTGGGTCAAGCCGTGGTCCGCCCTGCTGAAGGCTAACCTGGCGTTCTGGTCGAGCTACTACCGGCCTGCCGGAGGCCTATTCTACCTGTCGATCTACGATCTGTGGGGATTTAACCCGCTGCCCTTCCGAATCGCTGTGCTGGTCTTGCTTTCGGTGGACTTCGCGCTGCTGGCAGTAGTGGTATGGCAGCTTACGGGATCGCGTTGGGGCGCCCTGATAGCCTTGCTGCTGGTTGGCATCAACCCCTCCTTCGCCGCCGCGTACTTCGATACCGGAACCATTTACGACGTTCTGGCCTACGCCTTCTTCTGGGGCGGGTTCGCATTGTACGTGCGCTTTCGCCACGCTGGACGCCCGCTTGGCTGGGGCCGTCTGGCAATGGTTGGTTGTCTGTTTGTCCTGGCGCTGGATGCCAAAGAGATCGCGGTATCGCTGCCCGTTGCCCTGGGTTTGTACGAGTTGGTATGGCATCCGCCCGCGAACGGGAAGTTCGCGGAATTGTGGCGCTGGATACGGCAGGAGGGTCGATTTGCGCTGATTGGCGGCTTTGCGGATATTGCCTATATCGCTGGAAAGCGTTACGGCCCGGATTCGTTGTGGGAAGTGGGGCCATACCAGCCGCACTACTCGGTGGCCGCTTACTTCCAGTCGCTCTCGGAGTATCTGCGTCAACTCATTTACAAGCCAGTGACAATCTCCTCCTGGCAGATGGCCGCGTTGTTGGCGGCGATGCTGGCGGTGGCTGCGGCGACCCGGCGGCGTTGCCTGCTGTGGGCGGTGGGATTCATAGCCGTGGGCGTGTTGCCGCTGGCGTTTATCCCCGGGCGGGGCGGTTTCGCTTATCTGGTACCTTCGGTTGGCTGGGCGGTGTATGCTACCGGACTGCTGGGGTGGCTGCTTGAAAAGCTCACCCCCGGACGGGTTGGGCTGCGGCACGCCGTGCAGGTGCTTTTGCTCGCTGCGCTGGCCGTAATACTGATGCCCTGGCAGCGCAACTGGATTGCGATGCACGGCCACGCCGCGCACGATTCGCAATCTCTCCTCCGGCACTATATCGGGCAGATCCACGCGTTGATTCCCGCGCCCCGCAAAGGCGCGCAGATTCTGCTGCTCTCCGATGCCGAGGGAAGGGACGACTGGAACGTCTATTTCGTGATCCGGATGTGCTATGGGGACCCCAAGCTGCAGGTGTATCGCATGACCGTGTGGAACAAGAACCACGTGCAAGTGGACCCAAGCAGCTACGACTACGTACTGGACTTTGTAAGTAACCACTTTATCTTAGTAGGCGGCAAATCGGCGCCGCTCTCGCCCGTCCAGCCTGGCATTTACGACGATTTCGACCCCGCAATCGCGTTCCACGGGGCCTGGATTCGGGACCGGGTATGGTCCCAAACGCACGCGCATACAGTAACTTACTGCAATGTGCCTGGCTCTGAAATCCGGTTTGCCTTTCAAGGCGATACGCTGACCTATATGTACACCAAGGCAGCCAATCGCGGGCGGGCGGATGTCTCCATCGATGGCGCGCGGAAGGCGACCCTGGATCTCTATTCCGCAATCACGCAATGGCAGAGCAGCACCGTTTTCCGCGACCTCGGCCGCGGCCGCCATCTCGCGGTCGTTACCGTGCTGCCGGACAAGAACCCGAAATCGTCCGGTCGATGGATCGACGTGGATGCCTTTGAGGTGCGATAGCCGGCATGCGCGCGGATAAGTTGGGCAGAGTACTAACCCTCGCCGCGGGATTGGCTCTATTTGCATGGTTCGTCTGGTTGATCCGCCCCGGGCTGGCTTCCTGGTTCGACGCCGACGATCTGATGAACCTGCACTATTACTGGACGCGGCCGTGGTCCGCCTTGCTGAAGGCCAACCTGGCGTTCTGGTCGAGCTACTATCGCCCGGCGGGAGGTCTGTTCTACCGGTCGATCTACGCTTTGTGGGGGTTCCACCCTCTGCCCTTCCACATCGCCGCGCTGGCATTGCTTTCGGTGAGTTTCGCACTGCTGGCCCTAGTGGTGTGGCAGCTTACGGGATCGCGCTGGGGCGCGCTCGTTGCCTTACTGCTGGTCGGCATCAATCCCTCGTTCGGCCCCGTGTACTTCGATACGGCGACCATCTACGACGTTCTGGCCTTTACGTTCTTCTGGAGCGCGTTCGCGTTGTATGTGCGATTTCGCCAAGCGGGGCGCTTGCCGGGCTGGGGCCGCCTGGCGCTCGTGTTTGGCTTGTTTGTGGCGGCGCTGGATGCCAAGGAGATCTCCGTGCTCCTGCCCGTGGCCGTGGCGCTGTACGAGTCATTCTGGCACCCGCCCGCGAGTTGGAAGCCCGCGGAATTGTGCCGCTGGACATGCCATGAAGGTCGCTTTGCGGCCATCGCCGGACTAGCCGATATCGTTTATATCATTGGCAAGAGATACGGTCCGGATTCGTTGTGGCAGGTAGCCGCCTATCGACCGCATTACTCGGCGGGCGCTTACTTCCAGTCGCTGTCACACTATCTGTGTCAACTCATTTACAGGCCGGTGACAATCTCGTCATGGCAGATAGCCGGGTTGCTGGTTGCGATGCTGGCGGTAGCCGCGATTGCTCGGAGGCGTTGCCTGCTGTGGGGGGTAGGATTCATCGTGGTGGGTGTGTTACCGCTGGCGTTCATCGCCCCGCGCATCGGCTTCGCTTATCTGGTGCCCTCGGTTGGCTGGGCAGTGTATGTTAGCGGGTTACTGGACTGGCTCCTGGAATCGCTCACCGGCAGGCGGGTCCGGCTGCGAAACGCCCTGCAGATGGTTCTGCTCGCAGCCCTCTTTCTAGCGTTGGCGCACTGGCAGCGAAAACATATTGGAATGCAAGAAAGAGCGGTGCACGAGGGGCAAGCCCGCTATCGGCGCTACACCGAGCAGATCCACGCGTTGATCCCCGCCCCCCGCAAAGGTGCGCGCATTCTGCTGCTCTCCGACGCCGAAGGGCGCGACGGTTACGACGTCTACTTCTTGATGCGGCTCTATTACGGCGACCCCAAGCTGGAGGTGCAGCGCATGACCGTCTGGAGAGGCCAGCACGTGAATGTGGACCCGAGCACCTACGACTACGTGCTGGACTGGGTAGACAGCCGCTTTGTCTTAGTCCCCCGCCGATGAGGGCCTTCTCTATAGCGCCAACTGCGTCACCGTCTCCAGATGATACGTTTGTGGAAACAGGTCCACCAGCGTCAACCGCTCGATCCGGTATCCCGCGCCGGCCAGACCCGCCAGGTCGCGCGCCAGCGTAGCCGGGTCGCAGGAAACCAAGGCCAGCTTCGGCGGACGCAGTTGCGCGAGCCGCTCGACCATGCGCCTGCCGATCCCGGCCCGCGGCGGATCCAGCAGCACGAAGTCCGGAGCGGTCTCCAACTGTTCGATCCACGCCTCCGCATCCGTCTTTTCCACGCGCAAGGCGAGCCCGGCCCGCTCCGCGTTGAATCGCAAATCGCCCGCCGCCCGCGCTCCCGATTCCACCGCCGTCACCGCCGCGAACCGCTGCGCCAGCGGCAGCGAGAACAGTCCCACGCCGGCGTAGAGATCCAGCGCGGTCTGCCCCTGGGCGCCGTCGAGCGCCGTCTCCACCAGCTTGCCGGTCAGGAACCGGTTCACCTGGAAAAATGAGCCGTGGCTCACGCGCCACGTATGATCCGCTGCGGGGTAGTCGAGCGCGCCCGAGACCAGCCCGGGGATGCGTTCCGCGCACCAGTCGAAGAAACGGCGCGCGACAGGGTGGTCCGCCTGCAGAACATTAAGCTGCATTTCCGTTTCATTGGTGAACAGTTCGATCTGGCGCAGAAAGCGCGGCCAGCGCGGGTCGCGCAGCATTTCGCGCAGGATGGCGATGGCCCCGTTGATGGCCGGCGACGCGATGGGGCATTGCTCGATCCCGCAGAGCTTGTGCGATTGCGCCTCAAGATATCCCAGCGCGCCGTGGGCGATATGCAATTGCACGCGATTGCGGTAACCCCAAGGCTCGCCGGATACCACGGCGATCTCCGGCGGTGCGATCTTCCCGATGCGCCGCAACTGGTCTTCCAGGATGGCGCGTTTGAGCGCAAGCTGCGTCTCGTAAGGCGCATGCTGATAGTGGCAGCCGCCGCAGCGCATGAAATACGGGCACGGCGGCGCGACACGTTCCGGCGCGGCGGCCAGCACTTCCAGTAATGCCGCGCGCAGCAGGCCCGGCTTCCGGGCAACGCCCCGCAAGCGTACGCGCTCGCCCGGCAGCACGAACGGCGCCAGTACCGCGCGGCCGTCCAGCCGGCCCAGCCCTTCGCCGCCGTACACCAGCTTCTCCACGGTGATCTCGAAATCGCTTAGGATAAAAATTACTCCTTTAAACCCACTTACCATGAGAGCACGAGTCTTCTCCGGCATGCAGCCGTCCGGAAATCTGCACATCGGCAATTACCTGGGCGCATTGAAGAACTGGGTGCGCGTGCAAGCGGATTACGAGTGCATCTTCTGCATCGTGGACCTGCACGCGGTGACCGTCTACCAGGACCCCGCCGAGTTGCGCGCCAAGATTATCGAGATCGCGGGGCTGTACCTCGCGGCGGGCATCGACCCGCGCCAGTCCAGCATCATGGTGCAATCCGCGGTGCCGGCGCACGCAGAACTGGCCTGGATGCTCACCTGCGTCACGCCCGTCGGCTGGCTGGAGCGCATGACCCAGTACAAGGCCAAGGCCGCCAAACAGGAATCCGTGGGCGACGGGTTGCTGCAATATCCATGCCTGATGGCGGCCGACATTCTGCTTTACCAGGCCGCCGCCGTGCCCGTGGGCGAGGACCAGGCGCAGCACCTGGAGCTGACGCGCGATATCGCCCAGCGCTTCAATTCGCTCTACGGCGAAACGTTCGTGATGCCCGCCACCAGCCTGCCCGGCGTGGGCGCGCGGATCATGGGCCTCGACGATCCCACTACCAAGATGAGCAAATCGGCCGCCGGCGCGAACCACGCCGTGGCCCTGCTCGATCCGCCGGACCGCATCCGCAAGATCGTGATGCGCGCCACCACCGATTCCAACCCGGCGGTGGATTTCGAGAATCTGGGCGACGGCGTGGCCAACCTGCTCAATATCTTCCAAGCTTTCGCGGGCTGGACCGGCGCCCAGATGCGCGCGCACTTCAGCGGCATGCGCTACGGAGACTTGAAAAAGCAGGTGGCCGAGATAACCATCTCCCAACTGGAGCCGTTCCAGCAGCGCTATCGCGAGATGATGTCCGATCCGGATTACATTCCAGGCATTCTGCGGGAAGGCGCGGCGCGCGTCAGCCCCATCGCCAATTCCACCGTGGATCTGGTGAAGCGGCGCATGGGCCTGTATACCGAGCCGCGACCGTAAGGGAGCGGTTTTACGCTAAAATAAACATTACCAACCTCATGAAATCATTCCTGTTCTTCCTGTTTACAGCCGCCGTGTGGGCACAGTCGGCCGCGCCGCCCGCGGCGTCCCCGGCATCCCCGCCACCAGCTCCACCGCCGAACACCGTGACTGCAACTCTCGACGCCGGCCAGGCACTCGCCGCCGCCGCGGCGGGCACCGTGGTGGCGACTTTCGAAGATGGCCGGAAGATCACCCTCGGCGAACTGAACAGCTTCCTGGCGGCCATGCCTCCGAACATGCAACAGTCCGCGCGGCGCGACCGCAGGGCATTCGTGCAGCAGTTCGCCATGATGCACCGCCTGTCGGAAATGGCCGAGAAAGCCAAGCTCGACCAGCAGAGTCCCGTTCGGGAAGCTCTAGCCTTCAATCGGATGTACCTGCTCATGAACGCGCAGTTGCACGAGGTACTCACCACCATCAACGTGGCGCCCGCCGAGGTGCAAAGCTTCTACGATGGGAACAAACAGCGCTTCACGCAGGTTAAGGTCAAGGCGCTTTACATCGCCTTTTCCGCCAATCCGTCCGCGGGCGGCGCGAACGAACCGAAACGCCTCACCGAAGCCGAAGCGCAGGCCAAGATCGCCAGCCTGCGGGCCACCATCGCCGCGGGCGGGGATTTCGTGAAACTGGTGAAAAAGAATTCCGAAGACCAAACCTCCGCCGCCAAAGACGGCGACTTCGGCACCCTGCGCAGTACCGACAAGCTTCCGGATGCCATCCGCACCGCCATCTTCGCGCTGAAAGCGGGTGAGGTGAGCGAGCCTGTCAGGCAGCCGAACGGCTTTTATCTGTTCCGCGCCGAAGAGGTCGGCGTGCAGCCTTACGCCGAGGTGCAGGAGACCATTCTCAACGAGTTGAAGCAGGCCCACTTCAAGCAGTGGATGGATGAAGTCGGCCGCGGGCTGAATCTGAAGGTCGAGAACGAAGCCTTCTTCACCGAAGGCGGCGCAGCCCCGCCGGGCAAGCAATGACCCGGTGGGGCAGACGATCGTTTNNGTTTTATGTCGTCTGCCAGCGCTGGCAGACCGGCGCTACTTGCCCGCCAGCTTCTCCCACAACTCCGGATTCAGCAAATTCGGCGGACGCCGCCCCTCCATCCCAGCCACCGCATTCTCCGCCGCCATCATCGACATCTTGCGCCGCGTATCCACCGAAGCGCTGGCGATGTGCGGCGCCAGCACCACGTTCTCCAGTTTCAGCAGCAGCGGGTCGACGCGTGGCTCGTTCTCGTACACGTCGAGTCCGGCCCCCGCAATCACGTGCCGTTCCAGCGCCTCCGCCAGCGCCGGTTCGTCCACCACCGGGCCGCGCGAAGTGTTCACCAGGATGGCGGTCGGCTTCATCATGCGCAGCTCACGCGCGCCGATCAGGTGGCGCGTCTCCGGCATCAGGGGCACATGCAGGCTCACAAAATCCGCCTCGCGCAACAGCCGCTCCGCGCTCACCAGTTCCAGCCCCAGCTCTTTCTCGACCGCCTCCGGCGCCCGCCGCGAGTCGTGATAAATGATGCGCATCGAAAAGCCGGCCGCCCGCCGTGCCACCGCCTGCCCGATGCGCCCCATACCGAAGATGCCCAGCGTGCGGTGATGCACGTCCTGCCCCAGCAGCAGGTCCACGCGCCACTTCGTCCATTGCCCGGAGTGCACGAAATGGTGGCCCTCCACCACGCGCCGCGCGGCGGACATCAGCAGCATGAACGCGAAATCGGCGGTCGTATCCGTCAGCACGTCGGGCGTGTGCGTCACCAGGATGCCGTGCCGCGTGGCTGCCGGCACATCGATGTTGTCGTAGCCCACCGCCACGTTGGCGATCACCTTGATGCCATCCAGGGTGGCCAGGACCTCCGGCGTGAACTTGTCCATAAGCTGGCTCACCACGGCCTGTTTGCCGCGGATGCGCACGGCGAGTTCCTCGGCGCGCATGCCATCGTCCGATTCGGCGTAGTCCACGTCCGCGTGCTCCTTCAGAAAGGCGATGGCCTCGGGAAATATGCGTTTGGTAACCAATACGGCAGGTTTCATGGAACGCAAATTGTCGCACATGCCGCACCCGGCTTACAATTCAGTCATGGCTAAATTAGGTTTTTTAGGACTTGGCATCATGGGCTATCCGATGGCCCGGAATCTTTTGCGGGCAGGTCACGAGGTGGCGCTCTGGTCGCACAGCGCGGCGAAAGCGCGCGAACTGGCCGCGGCGGAGAAAGGCCGCTTCTGCGCCACCCCGAGGGAAGTCGCGGAAAACGCGGACGTCATTTTCTTAATCGTAGGCGACACCGCCATGTCGCGCGAGGCGATCCTGGGCAAGGGCGGCCTGCTCGAAGGCGCGCGCCGCGGCACGGTAGTCGCCGATGCCAGCACCATCGCGCCCAGCGCCAGCCGCGAGATCGGCCAGGCGCTCGCCGCCAAGGGATTGGATTACCTGGACGCTCCTTGCACCGGTTCCAAGCCCGGCGCCGAGGGTGGCACCCTGACGTTCATGATCGGCGGCGACCGCCAGGTTTTCGAGCGCATCCGCCCGTATCTGGAAGTGATGGGCAAGCGCTTCTACTACTGCGGCAGGCCGGGCATGGGCCTGCATGCCAAGCTCTCCCAGAACCTGATCCTTTCGAATCTCCTGCAGGGCTTCAACGAGGGCATGGTGCTGGCCGCCAAGGCCGGCGTGGACCTCGACCTGATGCTGGACATCCTCAACAACAGCGCCGCCAAGTCCGGACTGGTCTCCGCCAAGGCGCCCCAGGTTCTGCGCCGGGCTTTCGATCCGGCCTTCTCCGTGAAGTGGATGCACAAGGATATCGGCTTGATGCTGGAGTCGGCCAATGAGCTGCATGTGCCCGTGCCGCTGACCGCGCTCACCGGCCAGATGTTCCAGGCGGCTATCGCTAAGGGCCATGGCGAGGAGGACATTTGCGCGACGATCAAGGTGCTGGAGGATCTGGCAGGCGTGGTAGTAAGAGGAGCCGAAGCGCCGAAGGCTGAAGCTACGTGATTTGGTAGCCGTTACGTGCGTTTCGTCACAGCTACGCCCGCAAGCTACCAAAAAGTATAAAAAACTATTGCTTTTTCGGGCAGGATATTCTATTATTGGAATAAGCCGGGGAGGCAACTCCCACCAAAGCGAGACTAACCTCTAAATAAAAGACCCCTGAAGCAAACCTCCCCGGCGCCCGAAAGGGTTGGGTCTTTAAACCAAACAAAGAAAACAAAACACTTAACGAACAGCCCGCAGCGTCATGCCGCCGGGGGGGCGATGCGCACGCTGCTGGCAGCCAGTTTGCC
>PMVV01000152.1 GCA_003166475.1 Bryobacterales bacterium
CGCAGTACGATCCCAACATGGTACAACACGCGGCCGTGGTGATTAAGGAATACCTGGCCGAGCGCGGCCGGCAGTTCGCCACCGTCGAGCCCGAAGTGCGCCAGGTCCCGCCCTCCTCGCTCGAAATCGTTTTCAACGTCAACGAAGGTCCTAAGATCAAAGTCGGCAAGATCACCGTCGAGAACAACCACGCCTTTACCCAACGGGAAGTGATCCGCGCCATGAAGAACTCGCACGGAATCGGCATTCCTTACTCCATCCTGTTTGAAAATATCTTTGCTTCAACTTACGATTCCTCGAAGCTCGAAGAAGATAAGGAACGCGTCCGCGACGCGTATCAATCCAAAGGCTATTTCATGGCCAGGGTGCTCGACCAAAAAACGGAATTGGTCAATACCGGCGGGCATGGCTTCAAGCTTCCCCTGATCCACGAGAACAATCCCGGCAAGGCCATGAATATCGCCCTGCCGGTCGAGGAAGGCCGCTTGTACCGCCTGAACAANNAAGCTGCGCAAGGGCATCGAGAATCTGCGCAAGCTCTACGGCGAGTTCGGCTATATCGATTTCGTGCCCGAGCCGAATTTCGACCCCCTGCCCAACACCGACAAGATCGACCTCACGCTGACCGCGGACGAGGGCAAGCAGTTCTTCGTNNTCCGGCGCATCGATTTCTCGGGCAACGCCACCACGCGCGACAAGGTCATCCGCCGCGAGATCATGCTGGATGAGGGCGACATCTTCAACAACCGCCTCTGGGAGTTGAGCATCCTGCGCCTGAATCAGCTAGGCTATTTCGAGGCGTTGAAAGCCGAAGAAGCCGCCGACATCAAGCGCAACACCCAGACCAGCACGGTGGATATCACCCTGAAGGTCAAAGAGCGCGGCAAGAACACCATCGGCCTCAATGGGGGCGTCTCCGGAATCGCCGGCAGCTTCGTGGGCTTGAACTACGCCACCAACAACTTCCTGGGATTGGGCGACACGCTTTCCATCAGCTCGCAATTGGGTACGCGCATGCGCAGCGTGTCCACCGGCTTCACGGAGCCGTACTTCCTGGATCTTCCGCTGCAGGTCGGCGTGGAAGCCCACCTGACGCGCTTCGATTACAACCAGGGCCGCGAGGCTTCCATCCTCGCCGGACAAAACCTGATCCCGCTGTTCAACGCGCTCGGCTCGCAAAACCTGCTGAATTACATCCAGACCGGACATGGCTTCTCGGCGTCGATGAGTTATCCGTTGCGGCGCAGCTTCGCCCGCCTCGGCATCACCTACGGCTACGACATCTCCAACGTGAAGACGGAGACCACCGCCGCGACCTCCTACTTCGATTACATCAATTTCAACGGAATCGTCGGCCCGAACGCCCTGCAAGGGATTCGCACCAGCCGCATCGTGCCCTCGTTTACGTACAATACCGTGAACCATCCCATCACGCCGACCGGCGGCAAGAGCCTGTTTATCTCCACCACCTTCGCCGGCAGCATTCTGGGCGGCAATGTCAACACCATCCAGCCCGTCATCGAGGGCAAGTACTTCAAGCCCGCGCCCTGGCATAAGTCGAACATCCTGGCTTTTCACCTGCTGGGCTCGATGATCACCGGTTACGGCGGCAAGGAGATCCCTCCCTTCTCCCGCACCTATATCGGCGGCGAGCAGGACATTCGCGGCTTCCAGATTTGGGGCATCAGTCCCATCGCCTTCATTCCCAGCGAAGCCACCGTCAACGTGCTGAACAACGACGGCTCGCAGCGCAACCAGCTCATCAACGGCGTCGCCACCAACGTGACCATGAACATTCCGGTCTACCAGCTCGCCTTCCCCGGCGGCGATACGCACGTGGTCGGTAATTTTGAGTACCGCATCCCGATCTTCGGACCCGTAATCCTGGCGATTTTCGCGGATGCCGGTATCGATCGAATCCTGCGTCCCGGCCAGTTGAACATGGATCCCAGCCGCATCGATTATTTGAATAACGAATACCCCACCGCGGGCTTTCAAGGGAAGGCCATCGTGTATCCGGGTACGCAGAAACCGCGCATGTCCACCGGCCTGGAGTTGCAAGTGCTCCTGCCTGTGGTGCAGGCGCCTTTCCGCGTCTACTGGGCGTACAATCCGCTGCTGGTGCGGGAGTATTTGCAACCGCCCATCGTGTATGACCGCTCGGTCTTTCCCAACGCGGCGACGTTCGACAACGCCATTTTGTCCTACGGCAACGCCTACCCGTTCCTGGAGCAGCACGATATGTTCCGCTTCACCATCGGCCGCACGTTCTGAAGGCGCGGCCCCCGACGCTACTTGTTGCAATATGTTAGTATCGAAACAAATTCAAGGAGTTTCAGCTTGACAAAGAATTGCGTTTTTCTTCCCGCCATCGCTCTGGGGGCAGCCTTGCTGGCCCAGGCCCAGACCGCGGCGCCGCCGCAGACCCCGCCTCAGGCCAAGGTCGGGATCATCGCGTTCCAGAACGCCATCATCGCCACCAAGGACGGGCAGAAGGCGGCCGCCGACCTGACTGCCAAATTTGGGCCCAGAAAAGGCGAGCTGGAGAAGAAGCAGAGCACCATCGCGCAACTGCAGGACCAGATGCGCAAGGGCAGCAACACCATGAGCGAGGAAGCCAAGCAGAAGCTCGCGCGCGAAATCGATCAGACCACCAAGTCCCTGAACCGCGAGACCGAGGATGCGCAGGCGGAGCTCGATCAGGAGCAGAACAGGATCACGCAGGAGCTGGGGCAGCGCATCATGGCCGTGATGGACAAGTACGCCAGGGACAACGGCTACACCTTGATCCTGGATGTGAGCTCGCAGCAGTCGCCGGTGTTGTTCGCCGCCAGCGGCACAGACATCACGCAAGACGTGATCGCCCTGTACGACAAGAACTCGCCATCGGCAGCGGCGCCCGCCAAGCCAGCTACACCGCCTCCGGCCGCCGCCAAGCCCGCCACTGCGCCGCCCAAGCAGTAGGGCAGCCTTGGGAGGACAGGCCGCCCGGGCTTTCCGAGTGGTACTCTGGCAGAGGGTGCCATGAAACTTCTTGGCGCAGTCTTCGTCGCGTTTCTAGCCTTTGGGCCGCTTTCCGCCCAATACCGGTCCGCCGGTGGTTTTGGCGGCGTCTCCGGCTGGCGCTCCAAGCGCGGCACGGGCCACGGCTCCCGCCGCGGCAATACCTCCGGCGTTTACGCTTACCCGGTCTACATAGGCGATTATGGTTATGGCTATGCTTACGGTTACGCCCCTGTGCCGCCGGATCAGCCGCCGTCCAACGTCACCGGGGATAATCCGCCGGCGCAACCGCCCGTGACGAGCAACCAGTACTTCGGCCCGGCCCCCGCCGATCAGGGACCGCCGCCGGACGCCGCGGCTTCCAACTTCCATTTCTATCAGGCGCCCTCGAACAACGATGCCGCCCCCAGCGATGCGTCCTATTACCTGATCGCGTTCAAGGACCACACCATCTACTCGGCCGTGGCCTACTACACCGAAGGCGACACGCTGCACTATTTCACCTCGGGTAACGTCCACAACCAGGTATCCGTGTCGCTGGTGGACCGCCAGTTAACCGAGCAGTTGAATCGCGAACGGAACGTGGACGTGCGGTTGCCGCAATAAGCAAAAAGCAACCACAGATGCACACGGATAAAACCGTTCCTATCTGCGTGGTTTGGCGTGTATCGGCGCGATCCAAGCAAGAAGAAGTAGCCGGAGGTGGACACGGATAAACTTACAGAAATGCGGCTCGGCGATCAGGCGATCCGGTATGACCGCAAAAGAACGCAGCACGTTTACAGCGGTCTCGATAAGGGGGGCGCCGATGAATGCGGCTGCATCTATTGCCAGAATGTCGCAGCACAGCGTGACTCCGCCTCCCCGGACTCGTTTAACATCGAAGGAGGAAAGTTTACTTACGGCGGTTGGTTCTACTTCATTGGCGAAATGATCGAAGCGGGAGAGAACCCCACATAGTTAGACGGGTTCGGATATTGGTTCACTACAAACTGTCCCGATGCGCCCGCGTTCCATGGCCGACCGTTGCTCGCCGTCGAGTTCGTCACGGCGATCGACGGGATGCTTGCCGTTCGGCCAGAGTGAGCCGTTACCCCCCCCCATCACCCATCACCTTGTTTTATCCGTGTGCATCTGTGTGCATCTGTGGTTCCATGCTTTTTGCCAGGCGTTTCACGAACTCGACGTCGCCTTCCAGAAAATCGAACTGCGTCAATTCGCCCGGCGCGACCCAGCGGATCTCCTCGAACACGCAATTGCGCGGCTCGCCCGAGAAATCGCTCACCGCGTAGAAGATCAGCAGAATCGGGCTTTTGCCGGGGTAGCGGAACTCGTAGCGCTGCGCCTCGTCCCCGATGCGCGCGCGCACGTCCAGCTCTTCCTCTAGCTCGCGGCCGAGCGCTTGTGGCGGGCTCTCGCCCACTTCGACCTTGCCGCCCGGAAACTCCCATTTCAGCGCATGCGCCTGGGCCGCGGTCCTGCGGCAAATCAGGATGCGCCCGCCGCGCCGAATGATCGCCGCCACGACCGTAGTCAAGTCAGGCCAGCTCCAGCGCCTTGAACCGCTCCAGCTCCGCGGCCGGCAACTCCGGCAGCTTGTCGATCCGCTGCCGGAACCATGCCCAGGGGATATGGAAGAGCTGCACGCTGGGCTGGAACTTGGAGCTGTCCTGGATGAAGCAGCTATGCGTACACCAGCAGTTCGCCTCGGGGATGGCACGCACTTCCGTGCGCATCGCCTCCGACTGCAAAGCGCGCCGCACGTCGAAATCGAAGTCCGCCAGATCTCCCACGATCCCGCGCATCTCGCAGGCGCGGAAGCGGCCGTTGTGATCGATCACGATGGAGGTCTCGCCAGCCGTGCAGGGCATTGGCCATTTCCGCGGCGATTCCAGACACTGCTCGTGCAGATCGAAGTGGAAGCGCAGGTTGCCCAGGTAATACATCTTCGCGAAATGCCGCACGCCGGGCGGCAGGTGCGC
The DNA here is from genome assembly GCA_003166475.1 of Bryobacterales bacterium. Taxonomy (GTDB): domain Bacteria; phylum Acidobacteriota; class Terriglobia; order Bryobacterales; family Bryobacteraceae; genus Bog-159. The sequence continues at coordinate 4,986 of PMVV01000152.1, forward strand.
GAAAAGCTTGCCGGCATAATGACGATGGAACGGCATGAGGCGGCGGTGCAGGGCGGCTACGCCCTCTCGCGTGAGTTGCTTCAGGCTGGGATCGGGCGCGGCGCCGCGCACCACCTCGAAATACTGCCCATCGACATGGGTTTGCTCCATCAGGTGCAAACCCAGCGCGACGATCTCGTTGTAGTTCTCGCGCGTGATCACGGTGAGCACGTTGCGCCGCAGCCGCCGCACGCCCGCATAGCGCCGTTCGGCCTCTTCGATGGTGGCCAGCGTGCGTACGAAATTGTGGGGCACGCCGCGGATCGAATCGTGCGTGTTGGCCAGCCCGTCGAGCGACAAGTTCAGGTCGATGGCCGCGTCCGGGCAAAGCTCCAGCATGCGGTCCATGGTGCGGAAGATCTTCTCTGACAGGAGGCCGTTGGTCGGCAGATTGATATTGCGCACCCCGTTGCGCCGGACGAACAGCGCCACGATTTCGGCCAGGTCCGCGCGCAGGAAGGGCTCGCCGCCGGAAAGCCACAGCTTGCGGAAGGGCGGGGCGGTGGCCGAGATGCGCTCGATTTCCGGCGTCGTCAAATCGTCGGGGCTGTTAAGCTTGTCAAAGTAGAAGCAGGTGCGGCACAGCGAATTGCAGCGCGACGTGACAAACAGGAATAGCGAGTTGAACTCCCGTGCGCGCACGCGTTCGGTGAGGATCGGGAAGTACTGCCGCATTAGAATTATTGGACCATAAATGTATTCCGCGCGCCTGCTCGATCATTTCCAAAACCCGCGTAACGTGGGGGAACTGCCGCCGCCGGCGGTGACCGTGGAGGTGTCGAATCCGGTCTGCGGCGACGTTCTGCGGCTATCGGTCGAGTTCCGGGACGGCCGCGTGGCCGAGGCCCGCTTCAAGACGCGCGGCTGCACGGCCTCCATCGCGGCCGGCTCCGCGTTGACCGAATGGTTGCTCGGCAAGGCGCCGGCGGAGATTGCCGGCCTCCGCGCGCTCGATGTCGAGAACGCGGTGGGCGGTCTCAGCGCCGAATCCAAGCACGCGGCACGACTTTCGGTGGACGCCGTCCGCGCCGTGCTGCAGTTCATCGTGGGGCGGGCGTCCACGCCTGCGGCGGGTCTCCAGACCCGCCCTTTCTCCTAATACGCGGCGAGGCGGCCTGAGAGGCCGCCGCAGGCTGAGAGCCTGCCCCACGCTACCAGTCCGCGTAGGGAGTGCCGTCCAGCCCCGTCTTATCCGATCCGCTCTTCACGTCGAAGATCCCCGGCTCGGTCTGATCGACGCTTTGCAGCGCATCTTCCTGAATGGTGTGCCAGGTATCGTTCGAGCTCGTCATGGGATCGATGGGGATGTCGCGCAGGTAACCACCCGCCACCAGATCCTGGAGCGATTGGGGCGCCTTCTTTTTGTCGTAGGTATACTCGTCGATCACCTGCCGCAAGGTGAACAGGTTACTCTTGAGTACGCTCTCTTTCGACCGGATGATCGCTTTTTGATACTGCGGAATGGCGAGAGACACCAGGATCACGATGATCGCCATGACGATCATCAGCTCCACCATGGTGAAGCCGAACTCGCTGCGGCGCAACCCGCGTTCCCTACCAGTCGGAGTAATTGGTTCCATCCGGCGCCTTGTCCGTGCTCTTGGTATAAACATCGAAGACGTTCTGCCCGCCCCAACTGTTGGAGGTCGGGTCATCCTTGGTGCTGCGCATGCCCCAGTCGATGGAGTTGGTGAAGGGGTCCTTGGGGATGCGTCTCAGAAATCGAATCTTTTTGTCCACTTGGCCTTGCAGCTTGACGCCTTCCACCAGGGTCTCCAACTTGTCCGGGTAGTTATCGGTATCCATCTTCTGCTGGCCGAGATAGCCGGCATCGGCATAGTCTTTGTATTTGTCGATGGCCGCGCGGATTTCGCGCTCCGCCCAGCGCAGTTCCTTCTCGCGCTCGATGCGGACCCTGGAACGGGCCAGGGGCACGGCCATGGTGGTCAGGATCAGCATGATCGAGAACGCCACTACCAGCTCTACCAGAGTCAGTCCTCTCTGATTCTTGCGTCGCATACCTTATCTCACGTTGACTGTCAGCAGCGGCGAAGAGTTGGCTATGGGTTGCCCTTGCGAGTTGCTGGGGCTGAAGGCTGGCGCGGAAACGCTGGTCGCGCCGCGCGCCAGCGTAGTGAACGAGAGCGTGACCAGCATGCCCGAGCCGGTGATGCCGCCGGTGCCCGGAAGGCGGTTCAGGGTGATATCGGCCTCCCCGGTGTCGTTTTGAATGTTCTTGGTGAAGGTGGCCTGCTGGCCGTCGCTGGCCATCAGGTTGCCCTGCGCCACGTCGTTGAGCTTCAGCACCTTGGGATCGAACTTGATCTGCAGGGGCGCGGAAAACAGGTCCGTGGCATTGGCCATGACCAGGTTCACATTGAACGATCCGCCCATCATGGTCTCCACCTGTGCCGGCACAAAGTTAACCGACGCGTTGGCTTGCGGCACGGCCGGCGCGGACGGCGGCGCGTTCGGAGTGGACGTCGTGGCGGACGGGGGAGCGTTGACCTGCGGCACGGTGGCTGGCGGCGCGGCCGGCGCCAATGGAGCGGCGGGCGGGCCGGGAGCGCTCGGAGTGGCGCTCTTGGGTGCCGGCTCACCGTCTGCCTGCGGCGGATGCGCGTAGTTCAGTTTCACCACCGTGGCATTACCGACCGCGATGCCGCGCATCTCTTCTTCGGTGTAATCGGGCCGCCGCACGATGTGCGGAATCAGCGCAATCACCAGTTCCTGCGAGCTCTTACTGACCTGCTTGCTGCTGAACAGCCATTTGATCACCGGGATGCTGGAGAGTCCCGGAATGCCCGTCAAGGTGGTGCTGTCCGAACTCTGCTTCAGCCCGCCCAGCAGGTTGACTTCGCCGTCCTTCATGCGGATATCGTGGATCACTTTTTCCTGGGCGATGATGGGCTGCGAGATGCCGCCCAAATTCACGTAGCTCTGCACACTCGAAATCTCGACCTCAATGTGCATCGATATTTCGCCGTTGTCGTGCACCTTGGGGGTCAGATCCACGTTCACGCCCACATCGATGAAGGTGAACTGCGTGTTCACCAGCGGGTTGATGCCAACGCCGCCGACGCCCGGCTGGAAGCTTCCGGAAGCGATAGGCTCCTTCTCGCCGATCTTCAGCGTGGCCTTCTGGTTGTCCACCGACCGGAGTTGCGGAGATTGCAACACGCGCGTACCGCTGTCGCTCAGCACCGCCTGCAACATCCCGGACGGCAGGACCGTGGAGAAATCGTTTGTGCCCACCTTGCTGAGGAGGGCGAGCGGGACGGAAGCCGAGGTAGAGGTGGTGGTCGACCCGGTGGTCGCAGTGATGCCCGTAGTATTGGTGGTCGGAGTGGAAGTGGAGGCTGTGGTGGAGGTGGAAGAACTCGGAGTACTGATGGTGGAGCGCGGCGCAAAGTTCACCGGAATGCTCAAGCTGCTCAGGGCCGCACCCAAAGTGCGCGTCATATCGCTCGAGACCTGAAAGACCAGCACATCCACCACCACTTCCGACTTGGGCTTGTCCAGGTCGTGGATGATCTTTTCCGCCAGCGCGATGCGATCCGCCTCGCCGCGCGCGATGATGGCGTTCTGCGCGTTATAGACGAACAGGCGCTGAATGTCGGCCACCGAGCGTACCGCGGTCACAATCTCCTGCAGTTCCTGGGGCGTGGTCACGTTGGTCAGATAGAAGACCTTCATCACCTGTTCTTCGTAGTCGCGGCGCTTGGTGGTGTTGTCCTGGGTGACGAAGATGGTGTTGCCCGATAGGGGCTTCCAGAAGGCTTTGCTCACGATCGCCAGGTAGTCCAGGGCCTGATACAGAGTGGCGCCCGTGAGCTCGATCGACTGCTTATTGGTTTCCTTGAATTCCGAGTCGAACAAGACATTGATGCCGGCCAGTTTGCCCACCGTCTCGAAGAGAATCTTGGTGGGCTGGCCGTTCATCTTGAGGTTGATGGGCTGCGCGTTGAGCGGGCGCAACTCCGGCACCGACAACATGGAATCCAGCTTCTCTTCCGAGTTGCGTTTAGCCAGTTGGGACGGCGTCAGGCCGCGGGTGTCCGAATCAGCGCCTTTTTTTTTCTCCCGCTCGATCATCTGGACGGTGGTCTTGATCTCCTGCTCCGCCACGCTCGAAGACGGATCCAGGCCATAGGCCTTCTGGAACTCGAGCAATGCCGGCGCCAGCGATCCATCTTTGCGCAGCTTCAGACCTTGCGATACGTGGGCTTGCGATGCCTGGAAGCGGGCTTGATGCACTTCCAACTGGTAGCCGGGGTCGGCAGGGTCCTCGTTGAGAGCTTTGTTGTAGAAATCCAGAGCGCCATCCCAATCCTTGCGCGCTTCCCGGTCCTTGCCCTGGGCCAGGAACTTGTCCCCTTTGCGCGTACGCGCAGCCGCCGGAACCGTCAGGCACCCAACCAGCGCCACGAGCCCGAGCACAGAGGCTAAACTTTTGAAAACAAGATGGTTTCTATGAATTCCAGGCATGCTAGGCATATGGTAAGATTAATAGGCAACCGGGTGCTCCAGGCTACTTCATCTGGATGACGCAGCGGAACTGCCCAGCGTTGAGAGCAAATGTGGCCGGAAAAGAAGCCGATTTCAAGATCCTGAGCGACAACCGTTCGGCGAGCCACAACTATTTTCTGATGGAGCGCTTTGAGGCTGGCCTGGTGCTGACGGGCACCGAAGTGAAAGCCGCCCGCGCGGGCAAGGTCCAGCTTAAAGAGGCCTACGCCGCGATCGAGAAGAACGAGGCTTGGCTGGTGAATGCGCACATCAGCCAATACGCCTACGGCAATCGCGAAAACCATCCGCCGGTGCGCTCTCGCAAGCTGCTGCTGCACCGCAAGGAGATCGACAAGCTGCTGGGCAAAACGCGCGAAAAGGGACTGTCGCTGATTCCGACCAAGGTCTACTTGAAGAAGGGCCGCATCAAGTGCGAAGTCGCGCTGGCGCGGGGCAAGAAACTGCACGACAAACGCGAGACCGAACGCGCCAAGACGGCGGAATCCGAAGCGAGAGCGGCGGTGCGGGCCAGCAAGGCGAGGCAATGAAAAGAAGACAGAAGTCAGAAGTCAGAAGACAGAAGTCAGAAGGCGGCATCCTTATTCTGACTTCTGACTTCTGTCTTCTGACTTCTTCTTCCCGGAGATCCTATGCAAATCACCCTACAACGCCAACCAATTGAAGAAGTGCAAACCAACGCCCTGATCATTCTCGTTTTTCAAAAACGCCGCGAAGACCGCTTGGGCTTGGGAGAGTTGTTCGATGCGGGCGAGATCTCCGGCAAGGCGTTCGAGACGACGCTCGTGCACAACGTGCCGGGTATGCGCGCCAGGCGTGTGCTGGCCGTGGGGGCAGGGCAGCCCGGGAAGTTCAATGCGGCGGAGTTGCGCAAGGCCGTGGGCGCCGCGATACGGCACCTGAAATCGAAGTCCATCACGGATGCCGCTGTTTGGCTCGACGCCGCTCAGACCGGCGCGGACGATGTGGCGGCCGCTGTGGAAGGCGCCATCCTGGGCGATTTCGAAACGGATCGCTACAAGACGGATAAGAAAGACGTCAAGCCGATGGAGCGCTTCACCGTGGCGGTGGCCGAGGGCGGTCCGCAACTTGACGCCGCTGTCGAGCGCGGGCGCATCGTCGCCGAAGCCCAGAACTTCACGCGGGAACTGGCCAATGAGCCGTCCAACCGGCTGACGCCCATGGCGCTCGCCGGAGACGCCCGCCGCATGGCCGAAGAGTTCGGCCTGGAATGCGAGGTGCTGGACCGCGACCGCATGACCCAGCTTGGGATGGGCAGCCTGCTGGGCGTGGCGATGGGCAGCGCCGAACCTCCCGCCCTGATTATCCTGCGCTACCGGCCAGCTACCCCGCACGCTGCGTCCGTGCATCTGGGCCTGGTGGGCAAAGGCGTCACGTTCGATACGGGCGGCATCTCCATCAAGCCGGCCGACGGCATGGAAAAGATGAAATACGACATGTCCGGCGGCGCAGCCATGATCGGCGCCATGCGGGCGCTGGCGCAACTCAAGCCCGCCATTCCCGTCACCGCGCTGATACCCGCCGTAGAGAATATGCCGGGCAGCCGGGCGCAGCGTCCCGGCGATATTGTCACGTCGCTGTCCGGCAAAACCATCGAAGTGATCAACACCGATGCGGAAGGGCGCCTGATTCTGGCGGACGCCATCAGCTACGCGCAGAAGCTGGGCTGCACGCACTTGGTGGATGCGGCCACGCTTACCGGGGCCATCGTGGTGGCGCTCGGGCACATCCATGTGGGCCTGTTCGCCAACGACGATGCGCTGCGCGAGCGCGTGTTGCTGGCGGCGCGCGCGGAGGGCGAAAAGATGTGGCACATGCCGCTGGAGGACGATTACAAGGATTATCTGAAAAGCGTCTTCGCCGACCTGCCCAACGTGGGCGGCCGTTACGGAGGCGCGGTTACCGCCGCCATGTTCCTGAAGGAGTTCGCCGACCCGACGCCGTGGGTGCATCTGGATATCGCCGGCACCGCCTGGCTTGACGACAGCAAGCCGTTCCTGGCCAAGGGTCCGACGGGCGTGCCCCTGCGCACCATGGTGCGGCTGGCCATGGACTGGCAGTGACGGCGGCCGGCTTTTAGCCGGTTCTGGCCGCCTGAAAGGCGACGGTTGGGCCAAATGGAAGAAGAGGCCGTCCGTTGGAGCGTCAAGGTCTCGAAGGACACCGATCTGACGCTCCGCACGTTCCTGGGCGCCCACGGCATGAAAAAGGGCGATATCTCGAAGTTCATCGAGGAAGCAGTCCGCCGGCGCGTGCTTCAGTGCACCATTCAGGACATCCGGGCGCGCAACGCCGATGCCAACCCCGATGAAATCCAGCGCATCGTCGACGAAGCCGTCAGCGAGGTCCGCGCGGAACGCCGCGCCAAAGGGAAGGCTAACAAAGCCTGATGCGCGTGGTCCTCGATACGAACATCATCGTGTCCGCCCTGATCGCCGCGGCCGGCAAGCCCGCCGCTATCATCGACGCCTGGCTGGACGGAAGATTTACGCTCCTGACCTGCGCGGCGCATGTCGACGAGCTGCGGGCCACGCTGCAAAAGCCACGTGGGGCCGAACTCGTCAGACCACACAAGGCCGGCCGCCTGGTCAACCAGGTCAAGAAACTCGCCGAGGACATCGATCCGCTGCCGCGCGTGAAGCGCTCTCCCGATCCCACGGACGGTTTTCTTCTGGCCCTAGCTTGAGGTCAGTCGCCATACGCTGTGGCGAGCCCTGTCGCTGGAGAAGACGAAACGATCGGACAAGCCCTGTAACACGGCGGGGGCTGGAATCAGTGAAAGGCCCTTAGGGCTTTGCGGACGCCGGCTGCCAGAGCTCAATCTTATTCCCATCCAGGTCATAGATCCAGGCAAAGCGACCGTAGGATTCATTCATTCGTTTGGCGTCAATCTTTACTCCCTCTTGTTTTAAGCGGTCGAGCAAAGCATCCAGATCGTCCACGATGTAGTTGACCATGAACGGTGCGGGGCTGGGATCGAAATAGTGAGTGGAGGCGGGAAAAACAGTCCAAACTGTAACGTGTTCCTTTTGCGGGTCGTCGTGTTCGCGCCACGGAAGCATCGCGCCTTGGCCTTTGTCAGTGAGTCCAAGATGCTTCGAATACCATTCGCGCATCTGATCGCGATTAGCGGATTTGAAGAAGACACCGCCGATTCCAAGGATGCGCCCGCGCTGCTCGACTTTGACAGGCGGTTTCGACTCTTCAGGTTGCGGAGATTGCACTTGCTGTCCTCCTTTTGCGCAGGCCGAGATGAGCAACAGCGAGCCGAGCGCGATTGTGCTCCAGGGCATTCCTTGCATTTGTGGATTATACGCCGTGCGAACGCGAACGTCAAATAGCTTAGCGTTGTCGGTAAGCGGCCCTACTGCTGCTGGTCCTTGTCCTTGATGGTCTCGCCCGGACGCAGCAGGCTGGGCGCCTTCTTCTTTTCCTTCTCGGCTTTGGCTTGCTCGGCTTTCTCCGCGTCGCGCTCGGCGGGCGTCAACTCGGCCTCGCGTTCCTTCTTCTCCCTGGCTTGTTTGGCGGCTATCGCCGCGGCGCGCGCGGCGGGGTCCTGCCGCGCCAGGTCCAGGCTGTCGCTGGTCCCGTCGATGGATTGCCGCAGGACGAAATCGTAGCGCGACATGTCTTTCGGCTGGCTGTCCTGGATCTTCTGCAAGCCGAGCAGCATCTCCGACTCGGCGGTGGCCACGGCCGTCAAGCCCAGTTTGATATCCACGTGGCGCTGCAAGGCGTCGTCGGCCACCGTATCGATGGCGTCGATGATGTTGGAGTAATCGTCCAGGGCGTCGTGGATCAGGATCGAGCGGCCGGGCTTCTCCTTGGCCAGCCAGTGATCCACCTGGCTGAGGCGCTGCCGGGCGAAATGAATGTAGAGCGTCAAGCGCTCATTGGGGTCCTGCGCTTCGCGGATCTGGTCCCCCTCGTCCACGGTTAGAAAGTCCCGCTGCTGTTGCGCCGCCAGCGGCGCGGCCAGTAGCGCGCAAACCAGCCAAGCCTTCATTTCTGTTTGCCCTCCAATACCCCCAGGAGCAGATCGTCATGCACCTGCTGGACCTTGGCCTTCACCGCATCGAGCATGGGACGATCCGCCGCGTCCATGGCCTGCTGGAACGAATCCAACCGGCGCAACAGGTCGCGCGTGGAACCCTCGGCGCGCTTAAACCACTTGGGGCTTTTGCGCGGATTCTTGCCCGTCTCATGCAGAGACGTCTCCGCCAACTCCACGGATTCCTGGATTTCCTTGGCGAACGTCTCCACTTGCACATTCTCGCCCTTGGTATAGGCATCGCGGGCCTGGGTCAGCGCGTTGAAGGCATTGTCCAGCGCCAGCGCCGACCGTTTCCCCAGGTTGGGCTCGGCTTTGATCTCCTGGAGACCGGCGCGCAGCACGCCGCTCACAAGCACGATCGCCAGCAATAAGCGCGAGGTCACCGTTTGCTCAACTCCCTGTCGAGCAGCTTGGCGCGCTGCCGCGCCTTCCACTCTTCGTCCGGAAATTCGCCTTTGCTGCGGGCCAGAAATTCCCGGTAATAGTCGAGGGCCGGCTTCAAGGCGCGCAGCTTATCGTAAGTAATGGCGTGAAAGTAGTAATTGCCCGGCGTGTCGTCGCCCAACTGGTGGGCGCGGTCGAGCGCCGCCAGCGACTCGGGGAATTTCTCCAACATGTACAGCATTCCCGCCAACTCGTTCCAGGCTTCGCGCGAATCCGGCTTCAACTTAGTGGCCTGGAAGAACTGCTGCGCCGCGGGATCGTATTTCTTCGCATCGCGCAGCCCGCGCCCGTACATCATGCGCAGCGCATAGTTGCCCGGTTCGGCGGCCACGCTCTGGTCGAGCAGCGGCAAGGCTTTGGCGAACTGTTTCTCGAACAGGTACGCGGTAGCCAGGGCCAGCCGGTTGGCCGGCGTGGGATCTTTCTCGTTGGCGGCTTCCAGCGGCGCGATGGCATCCGCCGAATGCCGGCTTTCGAGCA
>PMVV01000418.1 GCA_003166475.1 Bryobacterales bacterium
CGAAAGCGCAAGAGTTTACTTGTGCGCCGGTTCTATGGACGCGGCTCTAAGTGTGGCGCGAATGCGATCGAGTGTACCTGTAACTTCCGGGTGCTTGCCGCCATCCAGCTCCACGGCCAGGGCGGCCTCCATTTCCGCCTCTTTCAGCCGCGACGCGGCCTGCAGGACCTGAGCCAGCATCCAATGCGTCTTGAACCAGTTCGGCGCGAAGGAAATGGCGGCGCGCAGGCTCTCCTCGGTGTGCATGAAGTCGTTCTTACGCGCGTAGAACGCGGCCAGGTTGTAATAAGCGTTAAACGCGGCTTCCGTGGTTTGAGTGGCGCTCTGAGCGGCCGCACCAGCCTGCTGGAAAGCCTGCACCCGGACGAGCGGGTCGGCGTTGCTCCCGGCAATCTGCGCCAATCGCCGCGAATACCACAGGTCCGCGCTGGCGCCGGGCCAGCGCCAATGTTCGTATTTGGCATACTGGTTGGCAGCTTCGCCGACGAGGCCGGCATCCAAGTCGCGCCGTACCGCGGCGAGTGCGTTCTCAGCGATCCACAGGCGTATGCCGGAGATTACCCAAACGCCCGCGCAGATCAGCGCCACTGCCACGCGTGGCCAGCGCCGGCCAACCGGCCACGGTGGGAGAGCCGAGGGAACACCGAGCGATACCAGCAGCGCGATGACGGCATAGTAGGCCAGCGCGGTGGGTAGCGTGAAGCTGGTGAATTGCTCGCCGATGGTCATGGCTGCAAGCCCGGCGGCGAGTGCGCCCGCGGAAGGATTCGGACGTACACTGCGTCGGCTTACGATGGCGGCCGCGAATCCGCTGGCGGCCAGCGCCAGCAGCAGCACAGGTCCGGCCACACCTTGCGCCACCAGCGTATCGAGATAGATGTTGTGCGGCGACTCGTGATAGAAGTCCGGATAGGCGCGGCCGAGGTCGGCCGATTGATGGAGGGCGAAGCCGGCGATGAAGGTCTCCGGTCCGTAGCCCGCGGGCCAGCGCGCGCCCGCAATGCGCAGGGTATCGCGCCAGAGCAGAAGGCGCGCCCCGCCCGCAGGTTCCTCGAGCATCCAGTGAACGCGGGCGCGCAGTTTCTCGCCGGCTGGAGAGACATAGAAGACTGTAGATACTGCGGCGATTGCCAGAGACAGTGCCACATATTTGTGGCCGCCTGAAAGGCGGCTGCGGGCAGGATTGCCCGCCCTCCAGAGAAGCACGGCGCCGCTCGCGAGGCCGATCGTCGCCGCGCGCGTGCCACTCAAGACAATCGCAACAGCGCCGGCCGTCACGGCAATCCGCGCCAGCCACTTCCAAGGCGTCTGCTCTTCCGAGACAGCCAGGGCCGCCCCGGCAAACACCACGAAGAGCAGCCAATTGGCGGAGTAGTCCGCATGACCCAGTGTGGAAGGCGGGCGCATGATGGCCCAGATGCCTTCGCCGACGTGGTAACCGCGCGCATCCAGCAGCGGGTCCCATCCGAAGTATTGCGCGATTCCGTATGCCGCCACGATCAGCCCGCTGGCCGCGACCCCTCGCAACACTACGCGCAGCCGGCCCGGCTGTCCGGCGCAGCATGCGGCTACCAGGTACGCGAAGGCCAGCGCCGCGAGTTGCGTCAGCAGGCCCCAATAGCGCCAACTGCTTCCACCCAGCGACAACGCCGGATTTACGGAAGCCAGCGTAGAAACGGCCAACGATACGGCCATCCCGCACAGCGCCAGCACAAACCAGCGCGCCGCGCGCGAAGCTCGATAAAACCCCGCTGCGCGGCCCGCCGCCGTCCACCAGACGGCCGCCGCCGCGGTCCCCCACAGCAACAGCACGACCTTAGGTGTAACATCGAAGTAAAAAAGCCGTCCGGGAGCGATTGCCAAGGGAATTAACGCGATGACAGCGGCCAGGAGCAGCGCCATATAGGCTACACTATCTCACAGACATGCTCACGGGGACGCCGGAATCTGTAAACACTTATCGCTATCTGAGCTTCCTGGGAACGCGCTGGCGATTCATCGCGGCATCCTGCGCGATTGCGGTGTGCCTGGCGCTGGGTGTGACTCTGATGCTTCCCAAGCTGTATACGGCCACCTGCCGCATTCTGATCCAGCCACCCACGGGCACCGACATCGTCGGCACATTGGGAGTAAGTCCCATCTATTTGGAGTCGCTTAAGACTTATGAACATTTCGCGGCCAGCGACAGCCTGTTCGTGCACGCGCTGGATCAGTTTCAGTTGCGGCAGCGATTCCCGAACCGGCCCGTCGAATCGCTGAAGGTTGGAATCCTGAAAGTCGGCATGGTGCGCGATACCAAAATCCTGGAGATCAAGGTCACGCTGCCAGACCCGAAGACTGCGCAGGCTCTGGCGCTGTATCTGGGCGAGGAAACGGTCAAGCTCAGCCGTTCCGTCGACGGGGAAGGCGACCGGGAATTAACGCAAGCCATCGAGAAGCAGGAGGCGGATGCGCAGGCACGCCTGGATCGGAGCGAAGCCGCGTGGACCCGCGCAATCGCGCAGCAGCCCGTCGAGGGGCTGCAACAGGCGGCGCAGAGTGGCGGCGAGCTGAAGAGCAGCCTGGAACGCCAACTGCTGCGCGCCGAGGCGGATGCCTCCGAAGGCCCGGCGGAGGAAGCCACCGCCAGCCGTGCGCGCGCCGATACGCTGCGGAAACAACTTGCCCAAGTGGAGCGCGACCTGACCGCCCAGGAAGAACTGTTGGCGCGCCGCATGGCCGAACGCGACCGTGTGGCCACCGAGCGTACCGCGAGCGAAGAGGCTTATTCGGCTATCGAGACGCGTGTCAACCAGGTGCGCGGCGGTCTGGGGTATCGCAGCGAGCGGTTGAGGATCGTCGATCCGGGCATCGTGCCCGAGCAGCCGTCGGCCCCCAACCTCCCGCTCCGCGTGCTGGCGGCGCTGTTGCTGGGGCTGGTCGTGCCGGTCGTCTTTTTGACGCTGGAGTTGAGCTATCGGACCCAGCGCGCCTCTTCGAAATGGACCGCCGATGTTTGACCGCGCTTCGATTACCCGCTGGGGTCATCCGTGGCAAATCGCCGCGCCGGCGCTGGCGGGCACCTATGCGGCGGCCATCGCACTCGCGCCGAAACCGGCGGTGGCTGTCGCGCTGGCCGCACCGCTGGCCGCCGTACCTTTCGCGTACTGGGTGATTCTGAAGCGCGACCGTTGGCTGATGCTCTTCTTGGCCGCGGCGCTGCTGCTGCCGCCGCTGCCCTTGGGACTGGGCAATTCCGGGCCGCATCCCGCGGTGATTTTCGTCATATTCGGCTTGCTCGCGGGAGTGTTGAGCCCCGGCGAGTGGCGCGCGCCAGCGGTGCCGCTCCATCGCGCGTTCGGAATACTCTTGCTGATCCTGCTGGGCAGCGCGGCGCTGGCGATGCTTTATTCGGGCGCCGCCGTCGGGCTGGGCAGCCTGATGCGAGTGCTGTTGTTCGGCATCTCCGTGTACGTGTTCTTTTACGCCGCCTGCGGTCCTGGCTCCCGCGAGCCGCCAGACCCATTCGCCCAGACGCGCGCGCTTTACTGGATAGCCGTGGCTTCCGCCTTGTTCGCGTGCGTCGATTTCTACTTCCAGTTCCCCGCGCCCGCGGGCTTTGGCGCGCAGTATATCTGGCTGCGGTCCGGGGTCTACCGGCGGGCGCAAGGCTTGTTTTACGAAGCCAGCACGCTGGGGAACTTTTGCGCGTTCTTCCTGACGATGATCGCGGCAGCGCTGCTCGCGCCGCGCCGGCAAGCTCCGGTTTCGCGCCGCGGGCTGCTAGTTGGCGGAGCGGTCTTTGCCGCCGCCCTGGTGCTCTCCTATTCGCGCGGCTCTTTGCTCAATGCTCTGGCGGCCCTTGCGGTTCTGATCTATTTGAACCGGAGGCGCATCCGGTTGGGCAGATTCTTCGCGGCGCTAACAGGGGCGGCAGTGGCCGCGGCGCTGGCGGTACGCGTGCTGTTGCCGTCGTTCGCGGGCGCTTATTGGATGCGGGTCTCGACGTCCGTCCAATACCTTTTCTCCGAAACCGAAGGGCTGCTTTCGGGGCGCGTGGCGAGCTGGCGCGCCGTGCTCGGATTCCTGGCCCAGCACCCGTGGCACGCGCTGTTCGGCGTGGGATACAAGACGCTGCCCTATTCGGACTACCTGGGACGCACCGTGATCACGGACAATATGTACCTCAGCCTGCTGGCGGAGACCGGCATCGTGGGCTTGGGCGCCATGCTGTGGCTCAGCCTGCAGATCCTGAGGTCGGCGCGGCGCGCGGCTGGGTCGCCAGATCCGCGACGCCGCTTTTTCGGCAGTTGGATCTTAGCGTTTTGGGCCGGCCAGATGGTGCAGATGTTCACCGGCGACTTGCTGACTTACTGGCGTGTACTGCCGCTGTACTTCTGGGTGTTGGCCGTCGCGGTGCGCCATGAACATTCGTAACAGTTCAAGTACCCTGG
>PMVV01000271.1 GCA_003166475.1 Bryobacterales bacterium
GGCTCGGATTGGCCGGATATGTGGAAGGGCGTGAACGGGTTTTTTGGCGATGGGGATTTTGGGGGACGCGGCGGTAAGTGGTTGGCAGCGTGGGGCTTGGCCGGTCGGCTGGGGGGTGGCGGGTGCTGGTGGGGGATTGACCTGGGGTATGTGGTTACGCCCTACAGGGCAGGCGGTTCTTTGCGGATGGTTTGCGCCTCCTGTGCGGTAGTGGGTCAGCGCGTTTGGGCGGCCGGTTGGAATGCAACGGACTTAACCGGAGCAATCTCCCAGAAGCGCGTTTCTCAGTACTAATCCTACCGAGATGGACGGCTTGCGCGTGATACGCCAACTCTCACATTCGGCCAGTTGCCGGCGAACAGCCCGCCCCACGGGAACTCGTGCGTATCGGGTGTGACGAGCGACTGCTTGCAAACCGACTGAACTGAGATAGGAACTCATCAGTGGTCATCGATTGCACGGAGGGCGAGGGCCAGGGGCCAGTAATCGGCGCTCCTTTCTATTGGCAGGTCATGGCAGACACGATCAATTGTGTAGCGGCACGATCCCGCGAACTTCGGAAACGTCTTTGCAACGTTCAGGCAGAGCTGCTGGAATTCCGCCATGGTGGACGGCCTCCCCGCAGCGGGATATGCGTGCGCGAGTACTAGGTTCAGAAGGTCGGCGGCCTCGGCCTCGGTGCCGCTATGTGAGCCGTACCACTCTGCTAGGCGAATCAGCGAAGACGTTATTGCGATCCGGGTTTCTTCGCGCGTCACGTGTGCGATGCGGTTGGCTATGGTGAGGAGGAAGATGTGCTGATTTCCGCGGTCCCTTTCGACTACTTCACGGAAGTCCAATAGTTTTAGTGTGTCTTCGATCTGGCTCGCGGCCTCACCAGGCGTCGGGCCGTTCCCATACAGCGCGGCCAGAAAGATCCAGCCGGATGACTGTTGTGGTTCGCTACCAATGGCCGCCATAGCCTGTTCATGCAGTCGCGAACGCCAAGCGGTGCCGTAATCTCCGATCAGCCTCTCGCCGAGGAGCGCGCGAAGGTCCTCCATGTGGTCCCGACCCAGAAAAGACCCCATGGCATTTGGGCGCCTGGATGGCATCTCCAGGAACCTGGCGTGTGGCGCACCGGAATCAACAAACCACTGCCGCTTCGCCTCGCACGTTGCCTCGTTGGGAAGGGGCAAGCTATCCGGTGAGAGCGCGTACGCCAAACCGCTGACCGCGATCCTGTCTGGAGTAGTTAGGTCCGGCGTCGCAGCATCCTTACCGTGAATGAATTCCTCCTCCAGGTCGGTCAGTGCTTGGTAGGCCCGAGGTCGGTGGAATACTTCCGCAATCCACCCTAGCGGGGCATGTGCCCGGCGATACATCGCGAACAAATGGCCGGCGTGGGCCCAGGAAAACATCAGCCGGAGTGAGCCGTCCCAAGGGCGGGCCAGGTGCCAATTGTCGAATGCTTCAGTCACGAATTCGAGAACGGAGAGGAACGCTGTACGCTCGTCCCGACCAGCGCTGCCCAGGTGTTGCCGAACCAGCCGGCGCCGCAGGTGCTGCAGCGCGGGCGTCGGCGCGGCGAGGAATGCAAGGCGCAGGGCGTGGATGTGGTGTGTCGGGGATGGGCCCGCCCTGAGCACTGCGTGGAGGAATTTCTTCTGCTGATCAGGTGCGGCGCTCCGGAACGCTGCCTCAAGGTTGGCCGGGAGGGGTACAGGAAGGGCTGCGAGTCGGACGGTCGCCTGAATTGGGCCTACGCGCCTTTCAACTTCCGGCCATCGCTCCGTGGCCAACGCACCGGATTCTTGGGCAGATTCCTCCTTGATGCCGTAGTATCTGAGGAAGGCGATTTCAGAATCAGCCATCAAGTCCGGCCCTGCCAGGGGCTCGTTGAGCTGGACCCTTTGCTCAAGCGTGTGGTAAAAGAAGGGCAGGCTACGTTTGGCGGCGGCCGCCGCCGCCTCGATTCTCCCGAACGGATCCTCCGTACCGCCTACCGACCGCAACAGCCGTTCGAACTCCTCAGGTTCCATATCAAAGAGACGGCTGTGGCGTCGCAAGGCTGCTTCTCTATCGGGGGCCGATTCCAGCAGAGCCCCCCACAGGGCGTTACCAAGACGGTGGACCTTTCGCTGCAGGGGCCTCTCAAGATCGATGGCGTCCCAGTTGCCGATCTGGAGCCGGCGAATTATAACGTCCTCTTTGGTCCGCAGGGCTTGAACTGTTGCACTTCCGTTGCTAAGGGCCGAAGCTACTTGTCTCATGTATGCGGCGGCATCGAATTCAAGATCTTCGACCTTGAATACGCGCCGCATACCTTCCTCGAACCCGGGGCGCGCCGTGATGTCATCTTGCACAAGGGATCTAAGCGGGTCGGGAAGTGCGGCAGCTATTCGGAGCATAGCTGCCTTCAGCAATCCTCGATCCTTGAGATCCTCAGGTTCTTTCTGGTTAGCGATCAGGAAGAGGTTCAAGCCGATACACTTCGCGACTGCGCTTAGCAAGCTTGGATCTGCATTACAACGACGCCGAAAGAGACTGTTCCAGATCCACGCCTTATACTCGTAGCGTGCATCTTTGTTCCCTTCCTTCGGGCCCCCAGACTCCATATCCAAAACCATTAGCGTCGCCCCTGCCATAGCGACGAGTTGGCGCTCCTCGTCGGGGGGCTTTTTGATTCCCAAGCTGCGGCAAATGCCAAGATAGTCAATATACAGGGATTCGATAAGCCAGTTGGCTCGGGCCATGCGGGCCTCATCTGATTGAGATTCATCTCCCCATAGGAGCGCAAGCGCCTCGACCACCGCTTTCCTGAGCCCGATGGCAAATCCGATCTCACCTGCGTTTGCGGGAGGGCTCGCGCGCTGGAGGACGCCCCCTTGGGCAAAGCAGGCCGCCATGTACTGTCTGATCACACCCAGCTCGGGTGTTTCAATAACGTTACCGTCACCGGTCGCGGCATTGATCAGATGATGCGCGATCTCGTCAGGCTCAATCGGAATGAAGAGGCAATTGGCTGCACGGAGGGCATGTCGGAGTTGCCAGATTCTTGCGCGGTCGATAATTCCTCGCTCAGCCAGCATGGCAAGTAGGTCGAGGAGGCTGATAATTGGAACCCGATCCTCTTCGCCCCGGTGATCAAATCCGTTTATGAACCGATCGTCCGCGCAGATCACATCACTGGAATCCGCCGGGAAGCCGATCAGATCCGCTAGCGCATCGAGGGCCAACGTGCCGAACCTCGGCCCGGGTGCAGCCTCGGGGAGCGTTTTGAGCTTTCCGCCCTTGAAACGCTCGCCCAGGGCTCCAATTAGATGCCTGATCGACTCCGCCGCAGTATGTCTTTCCTCGATGGCGGAGACGTCAGCCTCGACCGAGGCGGCTACCGCCTTGTCGATGAGAATGTGAAATGCCTTGGCGAAGGCGCCCAGTGTGCCGGACGTGGCCAGCAGCACGAGGGCGGCCCGCGAGCAGCGCACGCGGCTCCCCATGTCAGGAATGGCGGCGCCGGTCTGGCCGTCGGCAGAGGGCAGCGATTCGATCGCCTTCGCGTACTCGGTTTCTGTAAGCAGTCCTTGGAACCGCAGTTCTTCGGCCAGGCGTGCGTCGACACGGTCGGAATCCATCTCGTTGCGCGAACCGTTGTCCTCGCCTGTATCGGCGTGGACTCGTCCATCCCGGTAAAGCCGACAGACCTCCGCCAGAGCATCCTCGAACTGCGGCTGGGCACTCATCGTCGAGCTCAGGATTTGGTTCAACAATGGGACGATCAAGTGCGAACAGCGGATCTCGGCGAACGCTTGCTCGATTGGGTCCCACAAGCTGAGACGATGAATTAGGAAGACCGTCGTGACGTCCAGATTGAGGCGGGGCGCCGTGCAAGGGATCGAGACCGGCGGGAGGCTCGCCCGCTTGCCATGGAATACAAAAAAACGAGGTTGTTCGAAGGGCCGGAATGTCCCGCCGTGGCTCGCTGAGAGCAGAGGTGCCACATTGAACCCGCAGCGGTCCATCGCCTCATGAACGGGCTTCAGACCCCTTTCATACAGCCCGAGGATTTCATGGCACGCCTGTTGAGCCTGAGTTAGCAGCGTCAGGACGTCTTTCTCTGTCATAACCCTAACTGTGCTGCCCTCTTGCGCCGCGAGGATCTCCACGCGTTTACGCAGTTCTGACTGTTCATGCTCGATTGCGAGGTACTGGCCCAGGTTCAGGGCCTTGAATATGCGGCCTTCGGGAATGCTCTGGGCCTTTGCTCCACGCAGCAGTTGTCGGCTGAGTTGAGGGGCGTGCGGAGAGAGAAGCTCGGCAATCGAGACGGCATCCTCCGCCAGCATGTCGTCTCGCCCAGCAAGTTCATGGGCGGCGGTTATTGCCGTCTGGACGTCGCCATACCCAATGCACAGTCTTGTGAAGCTTCCCAGCGTGGACGTACTGCCATCCTCGCGGCGTAGCGCATCAGCTTCCCTCAGTGCATCGCGCGGTTTCCCTGATCGCTCGAAGCATCCGACCCGGAGGCGTTTCACGTCGAGCGGCAGCCCAGAGCCAGGGAAGAGACCTCTGAACTCCTCGATGCGGGATAAACATCGATCGTAAGCCCGCGTTTCAAAGTCCGCTGTTAGGACAAGGTAGAGTGCATCTGGAGTCGGGACTGCTCTGAGGAGTTCCCGAGCTTTTTCGCTAATCGCCGTCCAGTTCCCCTCGAAGGCCTGCTGTCCTGCCCACAGCATAAGGTAGCGAGGATCACCGGTGCTTCCGTAGAGGCTGTCCAGGAGTTCCTTGACGTGGGCGCTATCGTGGCTCTGCCGCGCCTGCTGTAGTAACGCGGCTACTTCGACGTGTTGTGGGCGCCCGCGGTCGCTGACGCTCGTCCCAAACTCGAGCGCGCCCTGCGCATCCCCTGACATTAGGAGGACGACCATCCACCAGTGGTTCCAGATCTCCATTAGGTGTTGGGACTCGAACCTCGCCCGATGTCTGGACAAGATTTCCTTGGCGGCCGCGTGGTCATTGACGCGGACACTACAGGCGATCACGACCAGAATCGGACCCACATTCGTCGGCATGGCTTCGATGCTCTGTTCCGCAATAGCGGCCGCTCGGGGGAAATCCACGGCGTAATCTCGGACCATGGCCCACGGAACGGCGTAGATATTGCAAGGGTGTTTGGAGATGAGTCTAGCGCATGTCTCCGCCGCGGTGGCGTTCTCCGCGGGGAGGTTGGCGAGACAGGCCAACCACCAAATTTCTAGGGTTTGCCGATCGGCAAGCGGCCTATCGGGGTCCTCGGCCATCCTGCGAAACACTTCGGCGGCGTCGGCAAGGCGCCGCGCGCTCTCGTCGTCGCGGCGCACGAACGCCCAGTCAATCGCGTCAGGTATGGCGCATGCTGGACTCTGAAGTTGGGCCGAGGACAACGCGCTCAGATAGAATATGACCGCGCGAGTCCGCCGCACGATTTCCCAGTCCCCCGCTAGTCGAATCGATTCTTCGACCAGCGAAAGGGCGCGTGGGACATCGCCGCGCATGACCGCAATGAGGGCAAGAAGACGGACGGCGTCAACATCGTCCGGTTTACGGTCGTATGCCGCCTCTAAAGCAAGCGCTGCCTCGTCCAGGCGACCCAAGACCAAAAGCAGCGATCCGCGGGCACAGAGCGACTCAGCCCCGCCATCGCCAGGGGGCAGCGTTGCGAGAGCCTCCTCCGGGCCGAGCTTCTGTAACCGGATCCTCATTCGGAGACCGACAGCGCCTTCGGTAGTACACAGCGCCGCCGCTTCTGCGACCAGCGACTCCGCCTCGTCAACGTTGCCCATGTCCAGCGCGAGCCCGGCCTGGAGCCGGAGCGCGGACGCCTGAATCTCGGGGGTTAATTCCGACCACAGCGAACGATTGCGCCTGAGGGCCGTCAGTTTATCGCCTACTTCGGCGCGGTGGCCCCTCCGTAGCGCTGCACGAAGCGACTCGATTTCGCGGCTGGTAGATTCGGCAAGGTACTCGCGCAGGCGGCTCGCTTCAGCGTCTTTTGTGGCTGAGGGCACGTATCCCGGGGGTGCATACTGCGGGCCGCACAGGATGCTCTGCCAGGTATCGCTGCGAAGGTATTTGTGTACGAGTTCGGGGTGCGGCCCGATTTTTTGGACGATGATAGTGCCGTCCCATAGCTCGAATAAAATCCCTCTTCCTTTGTAGCGTCTCTTCTGTTTGGTCTCCTCTTGCTGCACCTTGGGGGCATCTGCGTATCCGGCAACGACGACGAAGAAGCGGCGGCAGTCCTCCTGCTTCCATCGTCGCTTGTGCTGATCAAACTCCTCGCACGCCTTCTTGATCAAGGCAACGGACGCGTCCTCGGAGCACTTGCAGGAGGCGGCCGCTTTTCCGCCATCCCGGATCTCCGCTATGGCATCAACGCCGAATTGGCCGTACCCTCTTCCACCGTGGAGGCGCGCAGCCTTCAGGTCGGGCTCGCGAGCGAGTAGTTCGACCGTCAAGTTCTGGAACTCGTATTCACCGATTTGCCAGAGCGGGGGCGGGTATCGGGACGAAACTGGTGGTGTGATCTCGCTCACGGTCGCGGCTAGCACCAATACAATTTTACCTATATTTGTTTGGGCGCGGCGACACGCGATATGGGCAGTCCTGAGGGTTAGTACTGAAAAGTCGGCTTGGCGACGGTAATGGGCCGAATCGCATCGGGTTGACGGGAAACGCGCGTGTCGCGGAAGTGGACGCCCAAACGCCCA
>PMVV01000225.1 GCA_003166475.1 Bryobacterales bacterium
ACTAATGTTACTATCGAGGATTATCGAGGATACACAAATGCGTCAAAGTCGAATAGTCTCCGTGGTCGTAGTCCTGGCGGCCGCGCTCTTGTTTGTACCGTTACTCACAGCCCAGGCAGTAATATCGCCCGGTTCCACCGATGTCTTCGTCAACCAGGTCTTCACGCTGCCGGTCGACATCGCCGGCGTTTCGGATCTCTACGCGTTCCAGTTTGACCTTGCGTTCGATCCCACCATTCTGCAACTGCTGAGCGTCTTCGAAGGGGGCTTTTTGCCTTCCGCCGGCAGCACCATCTTCATCCCCGGCGCCATCGACAACATTGGTGGAACTGCCACAGCCACCGCCGACACCCTGGTTGGCGATATCCCGGGCGCGTCCGGCGACGGCGATCTGGTTTATTTTACCTTCCAGGCCATCGATACGGGCGCCAGCGCTGTTTCCCTGTCCAACGAGTTCCTGCTCGATTCCAGTTTCAACTTCATCCCGTTCACCACCGTGGATGGCAGCGTGACCGTGGCCCCTGCCCCCACACCCGAACCGCCCGGGCTGTCATGGATCGGCTGTTTTGCCGTCGCCGGCATGCTTTTGGCCAGGAGGTGGCGTCGAGCCAGGCGGAGAGCCTGAAGATCTCTCCGGAACCGGATCGCGCATAAGAGTTGCTCCTGTGGGGCAGACCATCGTTTTTTGTGGTCTGCCCGCCTGCGGAGCAGTTGAAAGTTGCTGCGCTCAAACGCCTTTCGGGCGACTCGAGGTCCCGAACTGCCGGACTTAGGATGATGGACGGTCGGCAGGAAGGGCGTCGCGCGNNCCAACCCAGTCACACATCTCCCCAAAAAACCCGCCCCGCCCGCTTTCCCCCAATTTCTCAACCACCTACAGCCCCTCCCCACCCCCACCCGCGCCACCCGAAGGGGTCCCGCCATCTGCCCGCATGCTATCGTGTGGCTAAGAAGACCTCTCGCCCGAAAACGGATCGCCGTGTCGCCCCATCGCCCCATCGCCCTCTCGTAACATCGACGCTTTTTGTCGATGTCGGCGAGCGCAGCTCGCCCCTCCGCCCGCCAATTGGCTTCGCTTGACACAAAGAGGTAACTGTATGGCAACAAAGAGACAAATCGCGGCAAACCGCCGCAACGCACGGCACGCAACCGGTCCGAAGACTCCTCAGGGAAAGGCCACTGCCTCCATGAATTCGCTGCGCCACGGCCTGCGCGCCAGCAAAATCATCCTGCCCGGCGAACAGCAGGAGGACTTCGACCACATCCACGACGGCCTCCAAAACCTCTACCAGCCCCAAGACCAGGCCGAGCAATACCTCGTTGACCAGGCCGCCATCGCCCAGTGGAAGCTGGTGCGCGTGGAAGTCCTGGAAGCCGATTGCTTCGCCGCGGGCCTGCCCCCCGAAGCACGCGTCCCTGTCTTCGACCGTCTCACCCAGATCCAGGGCCGCTTGGAACGTGCCTACTTCAAGGCCTACAAGGAGTTGGAGCGCATCAAGGCCGCCCGCCAGAAACAGCCGCAACAACCCACGCCGGACCATTCAAAAGACCACCTGGCCCCCAAATTCCAGGTAGGCTGGGTGAATCCCGAGACCGGCGAGCGCGACATCTTCTACCGGTCGGAGTACGGCAAGAAGGTGGAGCAGTTCAGTGACGAACCACAGCCGCCCAATCCCAAGTAGTGGGGCAGGCTCTCAGCCTGCGGCGGCCTCTCAGGCCGCCAGCGAGCGCAGCTCGCCAGGGCCTTGCACACGCCGGTGATTCGGAATAGAATGATCGAAACTCGCAACCAATTGAAACTCGCAGACAAACGGAGGAAGTCTCGATGCAATTTCGAACAAAGATCGCGTGTGCCATCGCTTTTATCGCGGTATCGCTCGCCGCCACCGCCCCGCTGTACGCCCAGAACCGGGCTTCCATCACCGGAACGGTCCGGGATTCCACAGGCGCGGTGCTTCCCGCTGCCGAGGTCGCGGTTACCGATGTCGCAACCGGTGTCACCCTGAAAACGACCACCAACACCGAGGGCGACTATCTGGTCGCGGCCCTGCCGCCCGCAACTTACAACCTGAAAATCGCCGCCAGCGGATTCAAAACCTTTGAAGCCATCGGCGTCGTTTTAACCGTTGGCGAAAAAGCGCGCATCGACGCCAGCCTGGAAGTCGGACAGGTCACCACCGAAGTCAGCGTGCAAGGCACCGCCGTGGCGCAGGTGGAAACCCAGTCTTCGGAGCTTTCCGGTGTGGTCACCGGAAAAGAGATCAGCCAGCTCGTCCTCAACGGCCGTAATTTCACGCAACTGATCACCCTGGTCCCCGGCGTCAGCAATCAGACCGGGCAGGATGAAGGCGTGGTCGGCGTCGCCGGCAACGTCTCCTATAGCGTCAATGGCGGCCGCGTCGAGTACAACAATTGGGAGGTAGATGGCGGCGACAACATGGACAACGGCAGCAACGACACGCTGAATGTCTACCCCAACGTGGACGCCATTGCCGAGGTCAAGGTGCTGACGTCCAACTACGGCGCACAATACGGCAGAAACGGATCGGCGACCATCGAGACGGTGACTAAATCGGGCACCAAGGATTTCCATGGAGACCTGTTTGAATTCCTCCGCAACGACGACTTCAATGCGCGGAACTACTTCTCCTACACTGCGCCGCTGGTGCCCGAATACAAGAAGAACGACTTCGGCGGCACCATCGGCGGTCCGGTGTTCATCCCGCATGTCTACAACACGGGGAAGGACAAGACGTTCTTTTTCTTCGCCGAGGAATTTCGGAGAGAAATCGTTCCGGGCGGCATATTTACCGGGCAGGTCCCCTCCGCGCAGGAGCGCCAGGGGAATTTCTCCGACGTTTGTCCCGAGCCCGGCGGGAGCATGGCCGATTGTCCCATGAACCCGGCGACGGGAGCGCCTTATCCCAACAACACCGTTCCGGTCGATCCCAACGCCAAAGATCTGCTGGCGCTCCTGCCGCTGCCCAACCTGGCCAACAATTACTACAGCTCCTCCCCCGCTCTGCCCACCCACTGGCGGCAGGAACTGTTCCGCATCGACCAGAACTTCAGCGAGAAGATGCGCGCGTTCTTCCGCTTTATTCACGATTCCTGGAGTCAAACTCAGCCCACTCCCACCTGGGGCAACGGCGCGTCCTTCCCCACCGTCGGCACCAACTTCGTGGGGCCTGGCGTAAGCGTCGTCGCCAACCTGACGGCCAGTATCTCTCCCACTCTATTGAATGAGGCGACTTTCAGCTACACCACCGACCACATCTTTTTGAACGCCGTCGGTCCCACCGCGCGCCCTGCCGACTTCAATATGACCGGCCTGTACAACAACGGATTCGGCGGACTCCTGCCGGCCGTCGGTGTAGCGGGTGGCATCAACTACGATACCGGCGGCTTTGCGCTCGATACCGGCTATTTTCCCTGGAACAACGCCAATCCGACTTATACCTACAAGGACCAGGTGACCAAAATCGTTGCCGGACACAATCTGTATTTCGGCGTCTACGTGGTGACAGCCGAAAAGAACGAGATGAACAGTCCCTATATTCAGGGAATCCTGGGCTTCGACAACACCGATACGGCCATCAGTACCGGCAACGCTTTCGCGGATATGCTCACCGGCCAGATTGCGAGTTTCTATCAAGCCAATCTTAAGACCAAGTACTACAACAGGTACAAGGTCGTGGAGCCTTATTTCCAGGACGATTGGCATGTCTCGAAGAGGCTCACTTTGAACCTGGGGTTGCGCCTGAGTCTGTTTGGAACCTATCGCGAAAAGTACCACCAGGCGTACAACTTCGACCCCTCTGCATACAAGCTCTCCGCGGCCCCTCAGCTCGATATCGATGGATCGGTTACAGGGCAGTCCGGCGCAATTATTCCAGGCACTGGCAATCCCTATAACGGGCTCGTGCAGTGCGGCGTCAACGGCGTTCCGGCGGGCTGCATGAAAGGCCATCTGTTCAATCCCGCGCCCCGAGTTGGCTTCGCCTTCGACCCGTTCGGAAATGGCAAAACCTCCATTCGCGCCGGTTACGGCATGTTCTACGAGCACACCAATGGCAACGAAGGAAACTCCGAGTCGCTCGAAGGCAGCGCACCCCTGGTGCTGAGTTCCACGCAGTACAATATCTCCGGCTACACCAATATTGGCGGCGGCGGCGTGGCGTTCCCGCTGGGTGTCACCTCAGTTCCCCGGCAGGCAATCTGGCCTTACATGCAGCAATGGAATCTCAATATCCAGCACGAGTTCATGAAGGACACGGTCATGAGCTTGGCCTATGTGGGCAGCAAAGGCACGCACCTATCGCTGCAACGCGATATCAATCAACTGTATCCCATTTCTCCGTCGCAGAATCCTTATCCCGCGGGCCAGGCCATGCAAGGCCCGACCAACACAAATCCGGGCGATTGCGCCAACGGCACGGTGAATGGAGTGGCCCCCACGGGCGCAGCCCTCAACCAGTTCAATGTCGCGTGCGGCGGCGATCCGGACTTCTATCGCCCCTATCAGGGGTACGGTTCTATCACCTCTCTGGAGCCGCAGGCGAATTCCATCTACAACGCTCTCCAGGCTTCGGCCCACCACCATGCGGGCCGCTTGAGCCTCGACGCGTCGTACACCTGGAGTCACTCCCTGGACGATTCGTCGGACCGTTACGACGGGAACTTCGTGGATGCCTACAATCTCGCCCTGACGCGCGCCAGTTCGAACTTCGACCAGCGCCAACTCCTGAATGTCGGCTACGTCTACGACCTGCCGATCTTTACCAACAAAGGCTTCGCCCACACTCTGTTCGGCGGCTGGCAGATTTCCGGAATCACCACCTTCCAGACCGGCACGCCGTTCAGCGTGGTCGATGGTCTGTATAACGCCGGCGTGGGAAACGGCACCGGCACCGGATCCTACCTCAATCAGGTTGGCAATCCCAATGCGGTACCTACTCCGGCTTCCAGCCCCGCCGGCGTCTATGGGCCGCTGTTGTTCAATCCCGCGGCTTTCGCCGCTCCGCAAGGTCTCAGTTTCGGCACCGCCGGGCGCAATTCGTTGAGCAACCCGCGGCGCACTAACTTCGACATGGGCCTGTTCAAGCATTTCGCTTTCACCGAGGCGCGCGCCATCGAGTTCCGCGCGGAGGGCTACAACGTCTTCAATCACACCCAGTGGAGCGGCGTAAACGGCGGCACCAATTGTTTCGGCGACGCCAGCGTCAATTTCTCGGCGGGAGATCCGAGTTGCTACGACAACATCAACTTCCTCCGGGCAGCCGGCGCGCATAACCCGCGCATCCTGCAACTCGGCCTGAAGCTCATTTTTTAGTGGGGCAGGCCCCCGGCCTGCGCGGGGCTCTCAGCCCCGCTCCGGCGGCCTGTTATTCTTTCCGTATGGACGAAGAGCAGCTTCGGCAGTTATTCGAGCAGGTGCGCGCTGGCGCGGTGGATGTGGACAGCGCGCTGCACCGCCTGCGCCACATGCCTTTCGAAGACCTGGGCTTCGCCAA
>PMVV01000442.1 GCA_003166475.1 Bryobacterales bacterium
GCGTGGCCGCCGGGGCTAACGGACTGGCCGGCCTCGCATCGGCCGCCGACGAGCCGATCCGCGCGGTCAAGACGCCCAATGCCGCCGAGCCCAACGCCTTCTACGTGGGCAATCGCCAGCCGCTGAGTCCCAGCCCGCTAAGGAAGCTGCCGGTCGGCGTAATCCGGCCGGAGGGCTGGCTGCGGACGCAATTGGAGCTGGAGGCCGGCGGCTTCTCGGGCCGGCTGTCGGAACTGAGCGGGTTCCTCAAGAAAGAGGGCAACGCCTGGCTGAGCGCCAAGGGCGAGGGGCACAGTCCCTGGGAAGAGCTGCCCTACTGGCTCAAGGGCTACGGCGACCTGGGCTACGTGCTCCACGACCCGGCGATCATCAAGGAGGCCCGGCAGTGGCTCGAAGCGGCCATCGCCAGCCAGCGCGAGGACGGCTATTTCGGTCCCCGGGCGAACCTCGACGGCGAGATCAAGGGCAAGCCCGACGTCTGGCCCAACATGCTGATGCTCAATGCCCTGCAATCGTACTACGAGTTCTCCGGCGACCAGCGGGTGCTGGACCTCATGACCCGCTACTTCCGCTGGGAGCTGGCCGTGCCGGAAGACCAGTTCCTGCCCGGCTCGTGGCAACAGCAGCGGGCGGCCGACAACCTGGCCAGCGTCTACTGGCTCTACAACCGCACCGGCGACAAGAGCTTGTTGGATCTGGCGCGCAAGCTGCACCAGCAGGGCCATGATTGGGAAGCGCAGTTCGCCAGCTTCGGTTATACCGATCGCGTGGAAAAGAGCCAGGCGACCCTCTCGACGCACGGGGTCAATAACGCCATGGCCTTGAAGGCCGCGGCTGTCTGGTACCTGCTGACCAACAACGGAGCGGATCGCGAAGCCGCCTACCAGATGTTGCGCGAGTTGGATCTCTATCACGCGCTGCCCAACGGCATCTTCAGCGCCGACGAGCATTACGCCGGCCGCAATCCATCCCAAGGCACCGAGCTCTGCGCGGTCGTCGAAGCCATGTTCTCGCTCGAAACCGAAATGGCCATACTGGGCGATGCCGTCTTCGGCGACCGCCTGGAAAAGATTGCGTTCAATCCGCTGCCGGGCACCTTCACCAAAGATATGTGGGGCCACCAATACGACCAGCAGCCTAACCAGGTGATGTGTACGCTGGCGGACCGCAACTGGGCTACCAACGGACCGGATTCGAATCTCTTCGGCCTGGAACCCAACTTCGGCTGTTGCACCGCGAACATGCACCAGGGCTGGCCGAAGTTTGCCGCCAGTCTGTGGATGGCCGTTCCCGGCGGCGGGTTGGCCGCGGTGGCCTATGCGCCCAGCGAAGTTCATACAACCCTGCCGGGCTCCGTCCCTGTCTCGATCGTCGAGGACACCGAATACCCCTTCCGCGATCGCATCAGCCTGACCGCGAACCCCGCCAAGCCGATTCAGTTTCCGCTTGTCTTGCGTATTCCCGGTTGGGCGGCGGGCGCCAGCGTTACGGTGAACGAAGATCCGGTGAACGATGTTCAGCCCGGCCGCTTCCTCAAGGTAGAGCGCACCTGGAATCCGGGCGACCGTGTAGAATTGCACTTCCCCATGGCAATCCGGGTCACCAAGTGGTATCACAACTCAATCGCGGTCGAGCGCGGCCCATTGGTCTACTCGTTGGCCTTGGGCGAAACCTGGAACAAGCTGAAGCAATTCGGACCGGCCGTGGATTGGGAAGTGTTTCCGACCACTCCGTGGAACTACGCGCTGGCGGTCAATCTGGCGAACCCGGCCGCCTCGTTCACGGTGGAAGAGCACCCGCTTACGAAGCAGCCTTTCGACGCCGAAGCCGCGCCGGTTGTGCTCCACGCGAAGGGCCGCCGTCTGACGAGCTGGGAGATTGAAGAGTCCTCCGCGGGCACGCTGCCGGTCAGCCCGGTCTCGAGCAAACAGTCCGAGGAATCGCTGAGGCTGGTTCCCTACGGCGCGGCCAAGCTCCGCATTACCGCATTTCCGTATCTCGCCGATGGGGCGCAACCCGCTCGCGAATGAGGGCGCTCAAGGCTCGCGCAGCGCCACCATGGGATCGACCTTCGTCGCACGCCGCGCCGGCACATAACTCGCCAGCAGCGCGATGGCGCCGAGGAACAGCGCCGAGCCCCCAATCGCCTCCGGATCGCCCGGCTTCACGCCCACCAGCAGCCCCGCCGCCATGCGCATCGCCGCGACCGCGAGCACCGCACCAACCACAATTCCTGCCGCAGTCAGCGCCATGCCCCGCCGCAGCACCAGGCCCACCACGTTGGAGGGCGCGGCGCCCAGCGCCAGGCGGATGCCAAACTCGTGCTCGCGCTGGGTCACCGCATACGCCAGCACGCTGTACATGCCCAGCGCCGCCAGCAGCAGCGACACCGCGCCGAGCACGCCGAGCAGCGCCGCCGCCACCTTCTGCGCATACAGCGAGCCGGCAATGATCTCCTGGAACTCCACTACCTCCGCGACGCCGGCGTTCGGGTTGATCGCGGCCGCCTCGCGGCGTACGGCGGCGAAGGACCCGCGCGCGGGCCCCGTCGTCCGGATGAAGAACGCCGTCCAGAACTCGCCGCCGTGGCACTGGCGGTACGGCAGATAAATGTAGGGAGTGGCTGGCTCCGTGAGCCTGTGATATTTGCTGTCCTTCGCCAGACCGATCACCGTCGACCACGTGCCGTCCACCTGGACCCGGCGCCCCACCGGACTGTGGCCGCCGAAGTAGCGCAGCGCGAACGTCTGATTGACGATCGCCACCGGCGCGCTACCGCGGTCGTCGCGTTCCGTGAAATCGCGCCCTTCAACCACCGGAATGCGCAGGGTGTCGAAAAATCCCGGCGCGACCGTGGCGCTCGATACGCGCATGTCCTCGCTCGGACTGGGAACATATCCTTCCGGGCGTACGGTCGAAGACTGGCCGGTGCCGATCTCCACCGGTACGACATTCGCGAAGCTCACGTTGGCGATTCCCGGGAGAGCGCCGATCCGGTCGCGCAGACGCAGGCAGAACTGCTCCCTCTGCTCGGAATTCGTACAGAAGGTATCGAGGTGGTATTTCGCAAACAAGACATTGCTCGCGTCGAAGCCGGGACGGATGGCCCGCGCATTTTGAAAGCTGCGCGCGAAAAGGGCGGTGCCCACCAGCGCCACCAATGCCAACGCCACCTCGGAAACCACCAGCAGCCCGCGGATCCGGTTCTGGCCGGCGCCAGGCGTGCCGCTCCTCCCGCCTTCCTTCAGCGCCTCCATCAAGCCGCTTCTGACAGAGTGCATGGCGGGCGCGAGGCCGGTCAGCAGAGCGCCGGCGCAGCACAACAGCGCGGTAAAGCCGAGCAAGTCCCCGTTCAAGCTGAAATCGAAATCCACCGGAAACCCGATCGACGGCAGCATCCAGACCAGCGCGCGTCCCAGCCAGACCGCCAGTGGGACGCCCGCCAGTGCGCCCATCGCCGCCAGCAGCAGGCTCTCGGTAAGAAGCTGCCGCGCCAGTCGCCAAGGGCTCGCGCCCAGCGCCATGCGCACGCTCAACTCCCGCCGCCGGGCGGTGGCGCGGGCAAGCTGCAGGTTGGCGACGTTGGCGCCCACAATCAGGAACAACACAAAGCAGACGGCCATCAAAATCCGCAGGGGCGCAAGCAGCAGGGATTGCACTCCGAAGTGCGCCTTCCACACCGGCATCAGGCTGGCGCGGAAGCCTTCGCTCGACCGCGGCGATTCCTGCGCCAATCGCCGCGCACACGCTTCCACTTCCGCGTTCGCCCGTTCCAGCGTCACGCCGTCTTTCAGCCGCGCGGTCAGCCACATCTGCCGCGCAGCGCGGTCCACCAGCATCCAGTCGCCCTGGCCGTTCAGCAGCCCCGCCATGTTCACCGGGATCCAGATCTCCATCAGCATGCCGGGCATCGTGCCGCGGAATTGCTCCGGCGCGATGCCGGCCACGGTCAGTTGGTAACGGTTCACGCGAATGGTCCTGCCCACCACGCGCGGGTCGCCCTGAAACAAGCTCTGCCAGAGCCGGTAACTGATCACCGCCACCGGAGACGCGCCCGGATTGTCGGCATATTCCGACGGCAGGAATGCGCGTCCGCGCACGGGCTTCACGCCCAGCACCGCGAAATAGTTGCCGGAGACGTATTCGCCGAAAATCCGGCGCGGGTTGTCGGCCGGGCCGACGTTGAACGCGTTCATCAGTGAGGCGGCCAGACCGGAAAAGGACTTCACACTGTCGCGATAATCGCGGTAATCGCGGTAGGAAGTGTTGGAGTATTCGCCGCTTGGCGATACGGTTTCGAGAGCCGCCAGCCGTCCGCCCCCGGCCACGCCAGAGAACGGACGCACCAGCAGCGTGTCGATCCAACCGAAGACGGTCGTGTTTGCCGCTATGCCCAGCGCCAGCGTGAGCACGGCCACCACCGTGAACCCTGGGCTGCTCCGAAGAACGCGGATCGCATAGCGCAGGTCCTCATAAAGGCTGCGCATGACGTTCCACCTCCAGTATGCATCCTGAATGCCATGCCTAAGTTGCGGATTCTCCAGCCGGCCCGGCCGCACTGGCGTTCAATTCCGGACCTCTGTGTCCGCTAGTGGGACGTGTGGTACAAGATCAGCATGAGCATTAACAGAGTAGCGGGTCTTCTATTGATGTTTCGCTTGCCGTGCCTGTTCTGCCAGACGCTATTCCTGGTCCCCGGCCAAGCCCCGAGTTCGACCCTGTCCTCGGGCGCGAAGCCGTTCGATTGCCGCCCGTTCGGCGCGCTCGCGTTCCACGTCGCCAGCGCTGCCGGCAGTCCCGTCGTCCTGCAGATCGATGTGCGGGACGCCGCCGGTGCGGTGTCCAAGGCGACCTTCAAGCTCCGCCCGCACGGCGACGCGGCCGTGGCCATCCCGCTCAATTCGCCCGATCCGCTGGAGATGGGCATGCGCGGCGACCCCGCGATTCCAGGGTACCGGCTGGCGTCTTCGGACCACCACAGGATCGATACGAGCCGCGTTGCGTCGATCGCGTTGCGGCTTCCGAGCGCGGCGACCGCAGCCCAGCTTCACATCGACGATGTGAAACTCATTCCCGGCGTCACCTACGACAAGATCGTCGATCCCCTGGGGCAGTTCGCGCGCGATGACTGGCCCGGCAAGACGAAGAACGAAACCGAGCTTACCACGCGGCGCGCGGCCGAGGAAGCCGCGATCGCCGCCAATCCCCGGTTGCCGGAGCGCGACGAGTACGGCGGCTGGAGCGCCGGACCTGAGCTGCCGGCCAGCGGCTTCTTCCGCTCCACCAAGCGCGATGGCAAGTGGTGGCTGGTGACGCCCAGCGGCCATCTGTTCCTCTCCTTCGGCGCGAACTCGATCAACACCACGGAAGGCGACACCATCACCCAAGGCCGCGAGCAAATGTTTCAGTGGCTGCCGGCCAAAGACGATCCGCTCGCCAGCCATTACAGCGAAAACCGCGATTGGGAAGCGCTGGGGCTCAAGATCAAGTACAACATGGGCCGGTCCTTCAACTTCTATTCCGCCAACCTGGAGCGCAAATACGGCAAAGACTGGTATGCGGCGTGGCAGGCGGCGACCCTCGCGCGGCTGCCCGCGTGGGGCATGAACACCATCGGCAACTGGTCCGACACGCGACTTTATGCCGCGAAAAAGTTGCCCTACACCGTGACCATCGATCCCTGGCCCGCCGTCACGGGCGACCAGAAGTCGCAGTTCGCCGAAGTCGCCAGCGGCAACGACTATTGGAAGCGCATGGCCGATCCTTTCGATCCACGCTACGCCGAGGCCCTCGACCGCGGCGCCCGCGACCAGGCGCTCGCGCACCGCGACGATCCGTGGTGCCTGGGCTACTTCATCGATAACGAAATGTCCTGGGGCTCCATGAAGGACGACCGGTCGCGCTACGGCCTGGCGCTGGGCGCGCTGGCGCTGAAAGCCGCTTCCCCGGCCAAGCGCGCCTTCGTCGCCAGCCTGAAGGCGAAGTACGGCGACATTGCGAAGCTGAACCAGGCATGGGGTACCGCGCTCGGTTCCTGGCAGGCGCTGCTCGATAACCCGCTCCAGCCCGCGGGCGAACTCTGCGCAGGCATGCAGGAAGATCTCCGCGTCTTTAGCCGGGAATTTGCGCGCCAGTATTTCCGCACGGTCGCCGGCATCCTCAAGAAGTACGATCCGAACCATCTGTACCTGGGGCCGCGCTTCGCCTGGCACACCCGCGAATCCGTGGAAGCCTGCGGCGAACTCTGCGACGTGGTGAGCTTCAATATCTACCGGCCGAAGGTCGACCCATCCGAGTGGACCGTGCTCGACGGCATCGACAAGCCGGTGCTGATCGGCGAGTTCCACATGGGAGCGCTCGATCGCGGCATGTTCCACACCGGCCTGGTGCCGGCCGAAGACCAGGCCGACCGGGCGCGCATGTACCAGGAGTACATCCGCAGCGTGGTGGATCACCCGCTGATGGTCGGCTGCCACTATTTCAAGTACGCCGACGAACCGCTCACCGGCCGCCCCGGCGACGGCGAGAACTATAACATCGGCCTGGTGAGCGTGACCGACACGCCGTACGCGGAGCTGATCGAAGCGGCCAGCATCGTCCACGCGGAAGCCTACCGGCGCCGTGGGGCAGGCCCTCGGCCTGCAGCGGCCTCTCAGGCCGCCTCTCTTGGTTGCGGCCGCCCCACACTCAGGCGCGATTGACGCGCCCGGTCCGCTCCAGCCAGTTGCGGAACATGGCCACGAAGTCGCGCGCCACGGGTTCGCTGCGCAATTGCTCCAACGTGTATTTCATCTTGCGGCTCCAGTTCGGGTATTGCCACGTCGTGGCGGGCAGGTTCTGCTGGGCGATCTCCTTGGTCAGGTCTTCTTGATTGACGGCCAGCAGTTGTGACGGCGTCAGCGCCAGGAAGCCGATCACCGCGTTGTGCAGTTCGCCGGTCATTTCGGGCATGCTGGCGGCCGATGTGGGCGAATAGGCGGGCAGTAGATTGAGGCTGTGCAACAGGTCGAGTACCCGCTGCTTCTCCGCGGCGCGCTCCTGCACCTGGCGGCGGTACATGGCGTCGTCGGGGAACATGCCGGCGCGGCGCCGCGCTTCGATATCCTCGCCAATCCAGAAGCCCGCCAGCGTGGGCAGGTCGTGGGTCGTGGAAGAGACCAGCGCGCGCTCAGGGTACTCGCCGTAGGTCTTGAACTTGCCGTCCGCGCGCTTTTCGAAATAGAACAGGCGGTAGCTCAGGATGCCGAAGCGGTCCAGCGTATCGCGCACGAAAGGTTCCACGGTCCCCAGGTCTTCGCCGATCACCACCACCTGCTGGCGCACGCTTTCGAGCGCCAGGATACGAATCAGGTGCTCGTAGTTCTCGCGGACGTAGGCGCCGGCAGTGGCATCCGCGCCCCCCGGAATCCAGAAGAGGCGGAAGAATCGCATTACGTGATCGATGCGCAAAGCGCCGCCGTGACGGCAGTTCTTGCGTATGGATTCGGTGAACAGGCGGTATCCGTTTTCGCGGTGCTCTTCGGAACAGGGCGGCGGGAAGCCCCAATCCTGGCCTTTCGGAGCGAAGTCGTCGGGCGGCGACCCGACCCGGCAACCGGTGGCGAAGAACGGGCGCTGGGCCCACAGGTCGGCGCCGAAGCGGTCGGTGGCCAGGGCCAGGTCGTGATACAGCCCGATGGCCAGGCCCCTTTGGCGCGCGTACGCCTGGGCGGCGCCGAGTTGCATATCGAGCTGCCATTGCATGTAGCAATAAAACAAAACCAGCCGCCAATGTTTTTTGCGAAAGGCCTGGGTTTCGGGTGAATCCGGGTCCTGGTAGGGCGCGGGCCAGTCGGGCCAGGTCCATAGGTTGGGATTGCGCCCGTGCAGGTATTCGTCGAGCGCGCAATAGGTGGCGAAGCGTTCCAGTAGATCGCCCTCTTCGGCCAGAAACCGGCGGAACTCGAGGGCGCGCGCTGAGCCAGCCTGGTATTCATGCAGGAACTCCGCGAAGGCCAGCTTCAAGAAGCGCAGTTTCCAGGCGCTGACCTGCTCATATTCCACGTACTCGGAATCGCGCAGCCGGGCGAGTTCAAGCTGGGTTTCCGGTCGCGACCAAAGGCGCTGCGCCCGCCGCGACTGCTTGAAATCGGCGATGGATTCCACATCCAGGTACAGATAATTCGGATAGAAAATGCACTCCGGCAGGTACGGGCTGGTGTTGTAAGGGCGGCGGTTGTAGATGGCGTGCAGCGGATTCAGGGCGATGAAGCTGGCGTGCGCGTCGTCCGCGATCCAGTCGACCACGCCGTGCAGATCGCGCAGGTCGCCGCAGCCCCAGTTGTGCGCGGATCGGACGCCGTAGAGCGCCAACGCGATGCCCGCGGCCTTGCCCCCGTTGGCCAGAGCGGGATGCGCATAAGCGCGTGCGGGCGCCACGATGAGGCGGGTTTCCTGCCGCAGATCGCCCAGCCTGATATGCACATCGTGATAGCCGAGCGGCAATCCGGCCGGCAGCGGGACCTGCTTGCGCACGTAGCGGCGGCCGTCCAGGTCGGCCGCGCCGCACTCCGGATAGCTGCCGAGAGCGAATTCCAGCGCGTGGGCCGCGCCGCTCTCTTCGCGAATTTCGACGCGCGCGATTTCCCGGCTCAACTCCACGGGCGCGTGCAGCGGCAACTCCACAGCGCCGTTCTCGCCGACCACCATGCAAGGAGGGGCCAGGCGCGTCCACTCCTTGCGGTGCCGCGCTTCAATCGAGGCGCTCAGGCTTTCGGCGGTTTCGGCGCGCACCCCCAGCCCTTGCAGAATGGCCCGCTTGGTTTCATCCGAGGTGAAGTGCTTGTGGCCCCAGATATCCCAGTATTCCGGGTCGATGCGCCACAGGCGAGCGGCGAGATCGAGCAACTGCGTGTAGTTTTCCGATTGCATGTTGGGATATACATCGATTTTACAGGAGTGCCGTAACTCCTTGCTGAACAGGGAAATTCCTGGCCGTACCGCGACCGCCTGTCAGGATGGGCCGGCGGCCCAGGTTGGAGGGCGGGCAATCCTGCCCGCAGCCGGCTTTCAGCCGGCTTCTGGCAGCCATCCAATTTTCAATAACTCACAGACCCGCCTTTCGGAGACCCGTTGACGTGTACGGCATAACCGTACATACTGAAACTATTAAAAGTGCCAAATGCGCCTTGCCAAGTTCCGCCACAAATGACTGCGGCAACTCCATGAAGACGACAACGCCAAAGGCGTGCCGGCCGCCGCGGCCGACAACCTGCGCAAGCTCCTGTTCGCTCTCGGAATAGCCGAGACCCTCGACCAAGTCGGGCGCTTCCCCGGATGGAAGCTGCACCCGTTGAAGGGCGAACTGAAGCAATTCTGGAGCCTGACCGTAACGGCAAATGGCGGCTGATATCCCGTCATGACCGCGAAACGAAAACTGCCGCCGATATCGACTTGATCGACTGCCACTAGGAGACGCCCAATGCCCATGAAGAACCCGCCCCATCCCGGCGGCCTGATCGGAACCGAGATCGTCCAAGCTCTAGGCCTGAACGTAACCCAGGCGGCGCGGATCCTGAAGGTGCGCCGCGCTACGCTTTCCGGCCTGCTCCACGGCAAAGCTACCCTGACTCCGGAAATGGCGCTCCGCATCGAAAAGGCGTTCGGCCCGGACATGAACCACCTTCTCCGCATGCAACTCGCCTACGACGTTGCGAAGGTCCGACAGCACTCCCGCAAGATCGCCGTCAAACGGTACGTCCCGGCCCAAGAGCGGAAGGGAAATCCGATGCCAACAAGACCGCTTTGCCAATTGAGGAACTCCGCAAAACACTCTAAATGACCCTGCCTTCGTAAGCCCTTCTCCAGGCGCTACGTTAAACTCAAATGAGGTAAACCGCTTCGAGTGCCTTCGAAGCTGCCAGCGTGTTCTTTGATCCCCTGTCGGCGATCGGCGACGCCCCGGACCATTCGGTCGATGAAAGGCGTTTTGTGACGTTTGACGTGTCGTCCTCCAAACGCCTGCTGGTAGTCGCGCACGTGGATCGCGACGACGTCATTCGAATTATCCCAGCGCGCCCGGCAACTCGGCCGGATAGGAAGATCTATGAAGAAGCCTAAGAAAGTCGCTGCCGGCGACCTCCGCCCCGAATACCAGTGCTCCGATTTTCCCGCATTGGTCCGCGGGAAATATGTCGAACGGCTTCGGACGAGCTCGAACGTAATCGTCCTGGAACCCGAGCTGGCCGGCCTGGTTCCCAACGCGGCAGCCGTCAACGCCGCCTTGCGTTCCCTGGCCGAGATTGCCAGGCGCGCAGGCTCCCCGCCTCGCGGATCGCGCTAGCCGACTCCAACGTGGGCGGGCAATCCTGCCCGCAGCCGCCTTTCAGGCGGCTCGTTTTGCAATGCCGTTGACAGAATAATTCTGTCTATGGAATAATAGAGTCTGATGTGCCCTGGGAAGTTGAATTCACGGACGAATTCCGGCGCTGGTGGGATACCCTCACCGAGGATCAACAGGAGGATGTCGCGTACTCGGTGGGGCTTCTCGCAGAACTCGGCCCCACCCTCGGGTTCCCGCATAGCTCCAAGGTGAGCCGCTCGCTTTACGCCCAGATGCGGGAGCTGCGCACACAGAGCGCGGGAAGGCCGTTGAGAACGCTGTACGCTTTTGACCCGCTACGCGCTGCCGTCCTCTTGATCGGAGGCGACAAGACCGGCGACGATCGCTGGTATGAAAAATTCGTGCCGCTCGCGGACCGGCTCTTCCGCCGGCATCTGCAAGAGTTGCAAAAGAGAGGAAAGCCTTAATGCCAACCAAACCCTTCCGCGAACTGCTCGATAAGATGCCGGCCCATCGGCGGCGCAGGATTGCCCGCCGCGTCCAGAAAACCCTGGCTGCGATGCCGCTCGAGGAATTGCGCAAAGCCCGCCGCATGACACAGGCCCGCTTGGCCGAAACCCTGGGAGTCAAACAGGGCGAAGTATCCAAAATCGAGCACCGCACCGACGTTTACCTGAGCACACTGGCCGGATATATCGAAGCGCTTGGGGGTAAACTGGAGATCCGAGCCGTCTTCCCGGATCGCGAAATGCGCATCACCCAGTTTGAGGATTTTCCGAACTAGCTGGACGCGATGCAACCAGTGCGCTAACTCCCAGAGCGTCCGGTGCTAGAATTGTTCAGGCTTGGCCCCCATCCGCCACTCAGGGCCGCCACGATCAGAACATGGCTCCCCGAAACGACGCTAATAAGAAGATCGCGTGCAAGTCCCTGCGGTGAAACCTTGGGGTTGGCGCGGACAAGAATGTTGGTATCGAGAACAACCCTCACAGGTGCCAGCTACGGCGCGGCCGAACCTGCGTCAGAGCTTCCTGCAGCGCGGCTTCCATCCCTTCGGTGGTTGTCTCTGGGGCAAGCTGAGAAGCCATATAGTCCAGATGCTTCGCAAGGTTCTCCGCGTCCCGCTGGTGCTGGCGTTCAAGCGCCCGCGCGACGATATGCGCAAGATAGTGCTCGGCCGGCATCCGGGCGGCGCGCGCCTGTGCTTCAAGCGCGGCGGCATTTTGCTCCGACAGATCGATTGTCAGGTTCATGGGCCTCTCCTCCACGGTAAACCCGTGCTCCCAGTGTACGCAAACCCGCATCGAGCGAGGCGGGGCAGGCAATCTCCCTGGCCGTGGTGGGACAGGCTTCAGCCTGTCAAATCCGCCTTGCCGCACGGATCTGCCTGTGCGATGCTGAACTTAAGGAGGCCAAGCGCAATGCCCGTCCGCAGGACCGTCGAAAGGTCCAACCTTGGCCCCGCTCTCTCGCGCCGGCCCTCTTCCGAATTCCCATTGAGCGCCGCGGAAAAGAAACTCCTCAAAGACCGCGACTGGATCGATGAGGAGGAAGCCGACCTGATCCTCGCCATACGGGAAGAGAAGGAGCACGGCTTAAGAGGCGAGAGCATCCGCGACTTCGCCAGCCGCCACGGCCGCGACGTAAAGGATTGAGCGTGGCGGCGGGCGATCGCTGGGAAGTAGAATTGCTGCCCAGCGCTAGAGCGGGCCTGCTCGCAATTCTGTCGGAACACGGCGACGATGCCTTCGATCAGGCCCTCAACGACATCCTGGCTCTTGAGGAAGATCCCACCCCGGAAGACGCGGAACACCTGCGGAGAACCAAAGACCATTACCGGATCTACATCTACCGTTCACTTTACCGCGCCATCTACCGCGTGATGTTCGAAAAGCGTATCGTGCTCGTGCAGCGCATCGGCCCGAGAGGCTCGGTGTATC
>PMVV01000487.1:0-8836 GCA_003166475.1 Bryobacterales bacterium
CCTTCCCTCACCAGTTTGCCACAACCGCCTTCGCGGCCGGCGATGGAAAGCAGCGCAATATGGTTGGGGTTGGCCGCCTAGCCCGACGGGGCGACAAGCCGGGGACCCTGCCCGGTTGGCGGCAATTCACTTTCAGGGAATCGCATAGGGCGATGGATTCACGAGGCCCAAACGGAAAAGATCAAGGGCAGCGTCCCGTTCCCGCCAACGGCCACGAGGAAGCGCCGGACGTCTTCCTTCCCGGGTACAGATTTCCAACTCCGGAAGCCAAGCACCAGCACCAACGGGCGCGGGCGGAAGAGCGGTTCCGGATGGACTTCGGGCTATGGGAAACCGCCAACCGCGAGAATCCACCCCATACGGTCAGCCTATCCGTGAGCGCGGCCGGCGAGGTAAGAACCGAACGCCGCAACGATCTTGATATTGTCCTGTCCCTGGAGAACTACTTCAAGCAGTTCCTCTTCGCCGCCCTCTACGCCTATGGCGATCTCTTGTTGGACAAGCGGACGCCGCCTACCGAAGCAGTCCGTGAATTCGAGCAGCATGCGGATGAACTGCCAAAAAAGACGTTCAACAGGAAATGGCTCTTCGGGCTTCGGTGCCTGGAACTTCTCGAAACGGAATTCGCCGAGCGGTTTTGGCTCATGCAGAGAGAAGTGGTGGAGGAGGCGCGCTACGATTTTGAAGAAGACGTCTGGAGCACGGACGATGAGCCGGCAGAGGAGTCCGGCCCGGCGCAGATCCGCGAAGTTGAACCGGCGGCATGCCCGGAGCCGGCCAGCCCCGAGCACACGCCGAAAGTTCCGCCGCGGAAACGAGGGCCGAAACCGGATCACGAGGCCGCGCTACTGGTCGCCACCATCGTCGCGCGTGTGGCGCCGGATCGCGACATCCCGTTCGGAAAAACCGAAAATGCCCGCCGCACGATCCCGATCACGCAGCGGACGGCGACCATCCTGGAAACGCGGCGCGCGGTGGTGGAAGGCGAATGGGCGTTTCCAGCCCCGACCCGCAGCGGCCGCATCGAGAAGTCCTCCCTGAAGAAGCAGCATCCGAAGGCGTGCACGCTGGCCAAGGTCGCGGAGTTCCCGCTCTACACCTTCCGCCATACCTGCCTAACGCGATGGGCGGCGCACATGGACCCGTATACTTGGGCTACCTCGCCGGCCACAGCGACTTCTCCACGACGCGCCGCTACGTCCACCCGCAAGTGCAGACGGTCAAGGAAGCCATCGAACGCTCGCGCAACGGCCATGCCGGCGCGAAGCCCTCGTCCGCCGCGGCACACGCCGCGTAGCACGTGGTCCGGGGTGGGCACAAAACTGGGCACAATAGCGAAACGGCGGTTGGGGATCAAATTCTCCAACCGCCGTATCTATTTGAATTGTAAAAGGATTTCTGGTCGGGGCGAGTGGATTCGAACCACCGACCTCCTGGTCCCGAACCAGGCGCTCTAGCCAGGCTGAGCCACGCCCCGAATCTACTAGTGTAACTGTTCGCGCCCTCCTGGACAAGTAGCACGTGCGCTCTGTAACATCAATCAAGTGAACGACAGCGAGAAACTGCGCGAATTGCCGGCGGTACACGAGGTCGCCGAGCGCGTATCCGCGCCGGGGATTCCGCGGCATCTGGTGGTGGCGGAGGTCCGCCGCGTGCTGGACGACGCGCGCCGCCAGATTCGCGCCGGCGCCGGCAACGGCATCGCCACGATGTCCATCGAAGCGCAAGTCGAACGCGCGTTGCGCACGCTGACCGCGCCCTCGCTGCGGCGCGTCATCAACGCCACCGGCGTTGTCCTGCACACCAATCTAGGCCGCGCGCCGCTGGGCCCGCAAACCATCCATCCCGGATATTCGAATCTCGAGTATGACATCGCCACCGGACTGCGCGGCAAGCGCGACGTGCACACCGGCGCGCTCATCGAGCGGCTGCTCGGCGCGCCGGGCATCGCGGTCAATAATAATGCGGCCGCCATCTACCTGGCGCTGAATGAGCTGGCCGGCGGGCACGAGGTGGTCGTCTCGCGCGGCGAGCTGATCGAAATCGGCGACGGCTTCCGCATCCCCGATATCATGCTGCGCTCCGGCGCACTGCTGCGCGAGGTGGGCACCACCAATCGCACCAGCATCGCCGATTATCGCGAGGCCATCACCGGCGGCACGCGCCTGCTGCTGCGCGTCCACCCGAGCAATTTCCGCATCGAAGGATTCACCGCCCGCCCGTCGCTGGAAGAGCTGGTTGCGCTGGGCCGCGAGCGGGGCATTCCGGTGTATGAAGATCTGGGCAGCGGCTGCCTGGTGGACCTGCGCCCATTGGGCATCGACGAGCCGCTGGTTTCCGATAGCCTGCGGGCCGGCGCCGATCTGGTTTCGTTCAGCGGCGATAAGCTGCTGGGCGGGCCGCAGGCCGGCATCCTGGCCGGAAAACCGGAAATCGTCGCGCGGTTGCGCCGCAACCCTATGTTCCGCGCGTTGCGTCTGGACAAAATGATCTGCCAGGCGCTGGAAACCACCCTGCGCAACGTGTTGCTGGAGCGCTGGGATCTGGTGCCGGCGCTGCGCATGATCCGCCAAAGCGCGGCGGAGATCCGGGAGCGCTCCGAGCGTCTGTTAGCTTCGCTGCCCGGTCTTAAGGCGGAACTGGCGCCTGGGGAATCCGTAATCGGCGGCGGAGCCACGCCCGAGCAGTCCATTCCCACATGGCTGATTTCGATCGAGTGTGCCGATGAAGGCACCGCGCAACGGAAGCTGCGCGCCAACCATCCGCCGGTGATCGCGCGCGTCGAAGAAAAGCGGCTGTTGCTGGATCTGCGGACGGTCCTGCCGGAAGAAGAGACAGAGTTGGCGGCGGCCCTTCAGGCCCTTTCCTGATAGGTGCCTTCGGCGGTCGAGACGCGAATCTTCTCGCCCTCGGTGATGAAGGGAGGCACCTGCACCACGAGCCCCGTTTCGAGCTTGGCGGGCTTGGTGACGTTGGATACCGACGCGCCCTTCATGCCCGGCTCGGTTTCGACCACGGTCAGGTCCACCGTGGCCGGCAATTCCACGCTAATGGGGTTGCCCTCGTAAAACTCCACGGCCACTTTCAACTGCGGAACCAGGTAGCCGACCGCGTCGCCCAACAGATCCTTGGTCAGATGCATCTGCTCGTAGTTTTCGGTGTTCATGAAATAGAAGTACTCGCCGTCGTCGTACAAATATTCCATTTCGTGTTCTTCCAGCGCCGCGCGTTCCACCTTGTCTTCCGATGAGAACCGGTGCTCGATCATCGTTCCGCTCCGCAGGTTGCGCATCTTGGCTTGCACGAAGCCCCGCAGGTTGCCGGGCGTCCGGTGGTTTACGCTGAACACGGAGAACAAGTCGTTGTTGAACTTGACCACCATGCCCGGACGCATTTGTGTTGACGAAATCATGAGCTACCAGTATAACAAGCTTTCAGTCCTCAGCTTTCAGCTCTCAGCTTTCGGTGTATTCGATGCCGTTTCCTTCGCACCACTCGATGGCGATGTCGCGGAGCGCTCCTTCCCGATAGGCGTACCAATCCTTTTCGCGGCGATAGCGGCGCAGCGTGTCCTTGAAATAGCGGAAGGCGCCGGCGCCATGGATGGCGTTTTACAGCTCGTCGCTAAGCCGCTCGGGTTCGACGGACTCGGCGAACTCGCGCATGATCTCCCACTCGTGGATAGCGTACTTCGTGGGTAGCTTCTCGAAGCGGTCCCAATCCGCGAAAATGGCCTCGGCCACCTCGAATTCGTGTTCCTGCCATTCGAGCGCGTCCTCGACGGTGCCGCCCTCTTCTACCATCCCCAGCACTTCCCGGGACACCATCTCCACCTTTCCGGTCTGGCGGTCCAGAAAGTGAAAGTGCTCGTCAGACAGCATTTCCAAAGCTAAGACGATGTCCTTAAGGCGAACCTTCATCAGAACGGCAGGATCTCCTCGCGCACCGGATCGAAGTCGATGCGCCGCTTCTGCATGTACGAGATATTGCCCAAATGCGAGGCCTGCGCCGAGCGGTGCCCGATCAGCACATCGCCATTGGGCCGTTTGCGGGAGCGCACGCACTCCAGGAAATTGTTCACGTGGTCTTCGTCGATCTTGCTGAACGCCTTCACGATCACCGGTTGCGCGCCCCGGCCTACCGGGTGAAACTCGTAACGGCCGCGATCGATCCACAAGCGCCCATCCGTTCCGCAAATCTCCACCGCCGCGCCCGTAATGCCCGGCACCAGCGTAGCTTCGAAGGTGGCGGTAAATTCGGTCGGATACTCCAGCAGCACGTTGATGGTGTCCGGCGCCGTGCGGCCATCCTTATACTTGTAGACGCCGCCCGCGGCGGAAGCGGAGAACGGCACCTCCTGGCCCATGAACATGTGCACCACGTCGATCCAGTGGGTGAACAGGTCGGTCACCTGGCCGCCGCCGAAATCCAGGTAGGCGCGCCAGTTGAAGTACTGTTGCGGATCGTAATCGCGCCACTTCAGCGGTCCCAGGAAATGTGCCCAATCGAGATTGGAGGGCAGCGTCTGCAGCGATTCCGGCGCCCGCCGCAAATGATAGCCGTTGCCGTGCCACCACGTGCGCGCCAGCGTGATCTTGCCTAGCTTGCCGGTGTCGAAATACTCACGCTTGGCTTGCAGATAGTGCTGCCCGGAGCGTTGCTGCATGCCCACCTGGCAAACGCGCTCGTTGACCCGCGCCGCCTTGACGATGAGCGGACCTTCTTCGATAGTGCGCGTCAGGGGCTTCTCGACATAGACGTCTTTGCCGGCGTTGAGCGCGTCGATGGCGACCTGCGCGTGCCAGTGGTCGGGCGTGGCGATCAGCGCCACATCCACCTCCTTCATTTCCAGGAGCGCGCGATGGTCTTTGAAATCCTTGGCGTTGGGCGCTTTCTCGCGGGCCTTGTCGATCTGCGCGCCGTAGATGTCGCAGACCGCAACCACGTCGGACTTGGCCTTCTGGAAATTCTCCATGTCGTAGCGGCCGCGATCGCCGCAGCCGATCACGCCCAGTTGGATGCGGTCGTTGGCCCCCATCACGCGGGAGTAGGAAAGCGCCGTAACGGCGGAAGCGCCGCGCAGAAAATGGCGGCGGTCGAGGAAGGTTTCGGACATAAGCCTCATTATACGGCTGCGCGTTGGGCGGCTGCGATGCGGTAGAGTTCCGATCCGGGCTCGTTGCGATGCAGGGGTTCGCAGTAGGACTTCGCGGCCTCCGCGGTGGATACATCGCTCACCAGCGCGAAGCCGCGCGGCCGCAAGTAATCGGCCAGCCCGGCGGGATCGAAGCCGAAGATAAACGGTTCGCCGCTCGACCGCACCGACGACTTCCACCGGCGCGCTTCGCGGAATGCGACCGAACCGTCCAGCGCTCCTTGGTGCACATAGCTGAAGATCAGGTGGCTGCCTTCCGAAAGGATGCGCGCCAGGGTGCGGAAGCTTTGGTCCACCGCAGCGGGCGTCAGGTAGCTGACTACGCCTTCCCAGACGGCTACGGTTGCGACGGTTGTGTCGAAGCCCGCGTGCATCAGCGTGGTTTCCAGGTCGTCCTTTTCGAAATCCACCGGCGCGAAATGAACGTTGCCGGGCAGCGGGCCGAGATGGGTTTGCAATCGCTGGCGCTTGGCCCTTTGCGTGGAGGGATGATCGACTTCGAAGAGCGGAACGCCGCGGAGCTCTTCCAGGCGGTAGGGACGGCTGTCGAAACCCGCCCCGAGCAGGAGCGCCTGGCGCGCGCCGCTGCGAATCGCCTGGCGCACGAGGTCGTCGATGAGCCGCGTGCGCACCACTGCGGAACTGCGCGTGCGGGGCCAGCCGAGGTCCAGGAAATACGTTGC
Source organism: Bryobacterales bacterium (assembly GCA_003166475.1). Classification (GTDB taxonomy): domain Bacteria; phylum Acidobacteriota; class Terriglobia; order Bryobacterales; family Bryobacteraceae; genus Bog-159. Next base: position 5,839 of record PMVV01000487.1, read on the forward strand.
CAGGCGGCCTATGGCGGGCAGCCTAGCGAATGCGGCCAAGGCTTTGAGCCGGCCGGTCAGGAACGCGGCGGCGAGCGGGTCGTCGAACAGGCGGCGATCCGCGCGCTCGGCGGTTTCCACCGCTCGAAACAGCGCCATGTATTCAGCGGTGCGGCTGGGTTGGTCGCTGGTTCTAAATTGGTTTGCCGTCGGCATCCAGGAACTTCAGCTCGCCGAGATTCAGCTCGCGCACGCCAGCCTCGATTTTGGCGCGGTCGCCCACCACGACCCACACCAGGTTATCGGGACGCACCACGCGCCTGGCAATGGCCTCGATGTCGGAGACCTGCAAAGCACGCACACGGCCTGCAAACTTGTCGTAGTAATCGTCGGGCAGGCCATATTCGACCAGGGTCTCGATGGAGTTGGCCACCTCGCCCATAGTCTCGCGCGAACCCGGCAGGCTGAGCGTCTCGTTGGCCTGCACCTTGGCCAGTTCCTCCGCCGTGGGCGGCTTGTCGCTCAAGATGGCGCGCAGTTCCTTGTTAATCTCGGCCAGGGATTCCTTGGTCTTGTCCGTCTGCACCGGCGCGAAGACCACGAACGGCCGCTGCCCGCGCGCGCTGATCAGACCGCTGGATGCGCCGTAGGACCAGTGCTTGTCCTCGCGCAGATTCATGTTGATGCGCGCGCCGAAGTTGCCGCCCAAAATGTTGTTCATGGTCTCGATACCGACCTCGTCGGGGTTGTTGCGCGGCGGCGCGATCTCTCCGGCCAGAATGACCGACTGTAGCGCGCCGGGCCGGTCGAGCAGGTAGACCACCGGCTTGGGCCGATATTCGACCGTGCCGATGTTCTTCGCCGGAATGTCGCCCTGCTTCCACCCGTCGAGCAGCTTTTCGAGCTTCGGCGTGAGCTCACTGAGGGTGGTGTCGCCGACCACGATGAGCGTGGCGTGGTTGGGCTTGAACCATGTTTCGTGAAACTTGACCAGATCCTCGCGGGTGAGCTTCGCGACGCTGGCCTCGGTGCCGGAACCGGTGAGCGGATTGCCATAGGCATGCTGCGCGCCGTACAACAAGCCTGGGAAGACGCGCAAGCCCATGGTCTGGGGGCTGACTTTCTCGCGCTGAATGGCGGAGATCTGCTGCTTCTGCTGCCGGCGGAAATCGGTTTCAGGGAAGGACGGATGCAGGATCACATCGGCGTACAGTTCGAGCGACGGGTCCAGGTTGCCTTTCAGCGCGGAGAGTGAAACGTCGGAGGTGTCCAGGCCCGCGTTGGCGCGCAGTTGCGCTCCGAGCAGCGCGGCTTCCTCGCTGATCTGCAAGGCGGTGCGCTTCGCGGTGCCGCCATCCAGCAGCGCCGCAGTCAGGCTGGCGGTGCCGGGCAAGGCGAACTGATCGGCGGCATAACCGGCATCCAACTGGAGCCGGAAATCCACCACCGGGATCTCATGGCGCTGGGCCAGGATCACCTTCAGGCCGTTGGAAAGCGTCGCGCGTTCAAGTGTCGGCAGCTTCAGCTCCGGCGGTGCACCTGTTTCAGGCATCTTGGAGCGGTCCGCGCTCACGGCGCCGGTCTTGTAGTCCGGGAACGGATGCACTTCCAGGACGTAGACGCCGTCCGAGAGCCAACGCCGGGCGGCGGACTTCAAATCCTGAACCGAGGCGTCCTGCACGCGCTGCAACTGCGCCCTGTAGAAACCGGGGTCGCCCAGAAAGGCCTGGCCGCGCGCCAGTACGTCCGACTTGCCGCCGAAGCCGCCGATACGGTCCACGCCGCGAATAAAACCGGCCGCATACTCCGTCTTCACGCGCTGCAGTTCCTGCGGCTCGGGACCGCCTTCGAGGAAGCGCGCCAGTTCCTCGTCCACTTCCTTCTCGACGGTGGAAAGCTCCTGGCCCCTGCGGGCCGTGGCCGTGATTAAGAACTGGCTGCCGATTTCGTTCTCATCCACCGTGGCCTGCACACCGGTGGCGATCTGATCGTCGTAAACCAGACGCTTATACAGGCGCGACACTCTCCCTTGCGCCAGGCAGCGGCTCACCAGCATCAGGTAATCCGCGTCGGCCGTGCCGTATTGCGGGACGTTCCAGATCTTGTAGATGCGGGCTTGCGGCACGCGGTCCTGCACGGTGCCGCGATGCGTGCCGGCCATCTTGGCGACCCAGCCTTCCTGTTTGCCGATGGGCGGCCCGGCGGGAATGTCGCCGAAATACTTTTCGACCTTCTCTTTCGCGGTGTTGAAATCGATATCGCCCGCCACCACCAGCACGGCATTCGAGGGGCCGTAATACGTCTTGAACCACTCCTTCACGTCGGACATGGAGGCGGCGTTGAGGTCTTCCATGGAGCCGATCACCGTCCAGGAGTAAGGATGGCCGGCAGGATAAGTGTTCTCGGTGATGAGTTGCTCGGTGACGCCGTAGGGCTGGTTCTCGCCCTGGCGCTTTTCGTTCTGGACGACGCCGCGCTGCAGGTCCAGCGTCTTTTGGTCGAAGGAGCCGAGGAGATGGCCCATGCGGTCGGACTCCAGCCAGAGCGTGTAATCGAGCGCCGAGGTGGGGACATCCTCGAAGTAGTTGGTGCGGTCGTTATTGGTGGTGCCGTTCAGGTCGGTGGCGCCCACGCGCTCCATGGCGTCGATGTAGCGGCCGTGGAAGTTTTCGCTGCCGCCGAACATGAGGTGTTCGAAGAGGTGCGCGAAGCCGGTCTTGCCGGGCTTCTCGTTCTTGGACCCGACGTGATACCAGATGTTGACGGCCACGATGGGGGCCTTGTGGTCTTCGTGGACGATGACGGTGAGGCCGTTGTCCAGCACGAATTTCTGGAACGGGATATCGATGGCGGCGGTTTGGGCAAAAGCGGCCGCGCATAGCAGGAACGATGGGAGAAGCTTTTTGGACATATGGGTTGCTTACTATGATACGACGGGGCGGCCTTCGATGCCGGCATGGATACCCCCCATTTTTGGGTTTGCTTCGTAGTTTTCATGGGTTGTTGTGCGGGATTGGGC
>PMVV01000487.1:8855-18040 GCA_003166475.1 Bryobacterales bacterium
TGGGCGGAATTGTGCATGTCGGACGGTGGGGCGCCTGTTACGCAGAGCCGGTTCTTCCGATTGGCGTAACGTCCGATTTCGTGTTGCATCACGTTACATTTGATGCATCCGGCGGGCGTGACAGGGGGCCCCCTGGTTTGCGGGACGGTTGGCGGGCTGTGTATTTCAGGCTCTTAGGTGAGTGCATTTTCGCGTTTTCTTGTGGACACACGCCGGCCGTTCTCAGTACCAGGAGAGCATGAGCCGACAAGGGAGCGGGCATACAAATCGCGCAAGGTGTTCAGAAATTGGGGAGTTTTTTGTCGGCCGGATATGTGACCGCCGATTTGCCCGCGGCCACTAATGGGCACGCTAGCGGCTGGCTGAACAGCCAGGAACAAACAGCCGGCGATCCTACTCAGCCCCACGCAAGCGATAGTCTGGTGTCCCTATGCGTTGGACTGCGATCAACTATATGGCCATCCTCGCGGCAGGGATTGCCAGCATGCTGGTGGGATTCGCGTGGTATTCGCGCGTACTGTTCGGCCCGGCTTGGGCGAAGTGCCGCGGCATCGATATGAACGATCCGAAGCAGAGCCAGGAGCTGAAAAAGGGGATGGGTACTGTGTACGCGGCCAGCTTCGGGGCCACGCTGCTGAGCGCTTTTGCCTTGTGCTTGCTGGTGGTGCGCATCCAGTCGGGCGGCGTGCTGGGCGGACTGAAGCTCGGATTGGTGGTGTGGCTGGGATTCACCATGACGGTGCAATTGTCCGCCGCGCGCTTCGGCCACAAGAACAGGACCTTATTCTTCATCGACACTGGCTATCAACTTGTTTGCTACCTGGCGATGGGCGCAATTCTTGGGGGATGGCAATAAGGCCGACGAAAGCCGCTCCCTGACGGTCGCGGCTCGGTAAAGGTCGCGGGTCGGTAACGGCCGGTTGCCGCGCCGGTGAGCCGTGTGCTACCTTTTCGTTCGCATGAAATCCTGGCAAGTACACGCGTTCTGCGAGCCGGAGCAGATGACGCTCGACGACATTCCGGTACCGGAACCCGGCCCGGCCGAGGTGCGCATCCGCAACCACGCGGCGGCGCTGAACTTTTTCGACATTCTGCAGATTCAAGGAAAGTACCAGATCCGGCCGCCGTTTCCCTTCACTCCCGGCGCCGAAGTTTCCGGCATTGTGGATGCGGTGGGCGCCGAGGTGAAGCACGTATTTCCGGGCGATCCGGTGACCGCCATGACGCACAATGGCGCATTCGCCGAATACTCGCTGGCGGCGGCGGACCGCACGTTTCACATGATCGCGGGAATGGATTTCCCCGAAGCGGCCGCCATGCCGGTGGTGTACCATACGTCGTACTTCGCGCTGCATCGCCGCGCGGGCCTGGCGCACCGCGAATGGCTGCTGGTACACGCGGGAGCGAGCGGCGTGGGCATGTCCGCGATTCAGATCGGCAAGGCCTACGGGGCGCAGGTGATCGCCACCGCCGGCAGCCAAGCCAAACTGGACTTCTGCCTGGCACAGGGCGCCGACTACGCTTTGCCGTACACCGACCCGGGATGGGTCGAGCGGGTCAAGGAGATCACCGGCGGACGCGGCGTGGACGTGGTCTATGATCCGGTGGGCGGCGAGGTGTTCGACCTGTCGACGCGGTGCATGGCCGGAGAAGGGCGCATGCTGGTGATCGGATTCGCCAGCGGGCGCATCCCCAACGTGCCGGCCAACCGCATCCTGCTGAAGGACATCTCGATCGTGGGCGTGCATTGGGGGCAGTACGTGGCGCAGCACCCGGAATTCCTGTCGCACACGCACGAAGTGCTGACCGCCATGTATCTGGGCGGGCAGATCCATCCGGTGGTGGGCAAGGCCTTCCGGCTGGAAGATGCGCCGGCGGGCTTGCGCGAATTGGCCGAGCGCAAGATCTTGGGGAAGGCTGTGGTGGTGATGGGCTGAAGGCCAGGCAGGGGCGCCTTGGGAGGCCGCCGCAGGCTGCCAATAGCTGAGAGCCTGCCCCACTTTACGGCTGCCAGAGTTCGATGGGGTTGCCTTCCGGGTCGTAGAGGCGGGCAAGGCGTCCATTGGGATCGGACTGCGGGTCGACCTCGACTGATACGCCCGCGGCGCGCAGTTGCGCCACCATGGCATCCAGGCTGCGTACCCGAAAATTGACCATCCGGGTTTTGGCGGCGTTGGGGCCAGAGTACTCGGTCGTTTCAGGGAACGGGGCGAACGCGGTTGGCCCGGCTTCCTGCTGCCAGGGAGGTTCCCCGTGACTCGAAAAGCCCTCCAATGCCGGTTACTTGTTCCATCTCATCATTTATGACGCGCGTACCCGGCTGTGTTTGGCGCGGTAGACTCTAGGTGTGAGGGAGTTGCGCGCACTGACGCCCGAGGAACTGGCACGTGCCGAGGATCGACTGCGAAATCCGGCGCCGGGCAGCCGCATTGAAGCGGCCAAGAAGTTCGGGATCGACTTGACGCTGCTGATCGGCCAGTTGCGGCTGACGCCGGCTGAGCGCGTGGCGCGGATGCTGGAGGTATCGCGTATCGCGCAGAGTGTCCGCGGAACAGCCAGGCGGCGACGGCCATGAGCCTCGACGCGGCGGTGCGGGCACTGGTCGACGCGGATGTGGAGTTCGTGCTGATCGGCGGCTGGTCGGCCATCATTCACGGCAGCCGGTATATGACGGACGACCTCGACATCTGCTACTCGCGGAGGCCCGAGAACCTTCGTCGTCTGGCGCGGGCGCTGGCTCCTTATCATCCCCGTCAGCGCGGCTTACCGGAAGGCCTGCCATTCATTTGGGACGAGTCTACGCTGCGAAATGGAACCGTCTTCACGTTTGTGACCGACTTGGGCGACATCGACCTGCTAGGCGAGGTCAGCGGATTGGGATCGTTTGAAGAGGTAAAGGCAGGCTCCTATGTGGCGGAGGCTTTCGGCCGGAAGGTGAGGACGTTGGATCTCAAAAGCCTGATCAAGGCGAAGCGGGCCGCGGGCAGAGATAAGGATCTCATGGTCCTGCCCGAACTCGAAAGCCTGTTAGAAGCCGAGGAGCCGTAGGACGCGCACGTGTTTTGGATGGATAAAAGCAAAGTGCAGGCCGGCGAAATCCCCACGCCGGAAGGATTGGCGCCGGACGTCATTATCAGCCCGGACACGCGGCGCGCCGGCCGCATTCCGCCCGGCCAGAGCCGCACCAGAAAATGGCCGGTGCTGGATGCGAGCGGTCCGCCTTCGATTGACCTAGCGAGCTGGCGCCTGCGCGTCAGCGGGCTGGTGGGCCGGCAGGCCGAGTGGAACTGGGACGATTTTCTCAAGCTGCCCAGGGTTAAGGTATTCGCCGACTTTCACTGCGTCACGCGCTGGTCGCGGCTGGGCAATGTTTGGGAAGGTGTCTCTACGCGCGAGTTAGTACGACAGGCCGGCGGCGCGCTTCCGGCGGCCGCGTTTGTGATGGCTTACGGCTACGACCGTGGATGGACGACCAACCTGCCTCTGGAGGACTTTTTGAGCGAGGACGCGCTGGTCGCGTTCCATCACGATGGCGAGCCGATTACCGCCGAACATGGCGGCCCGGCGCGTTTGATCGTGCCTCAGCTTTACGCATGGAAGAGCGCCAAATGGCTGGCCGGAATCGAAATCATGGATCGCGACCGGGCCGGATTCTGGGAGAAGAACGGCTATCACATGCACGGCGATCCTTGGAAAGAGGAGCGCTACGGCTTGTAGGCTGTAGGCCGGCGTCAAGCTTTCGCCGCGGAGCTTGCCTTGCAGAAGCGAAGGTTCTCTCGCGCCAACTCATCGGTTGGATCCATCGATACTGCCCGCTCAAGCATGTTGACGGCCTCGTCGAGGCGGCCTTCCTGGAAAAGGCTCCATCCGAGGTTGTTGACGAACTTCTGATTGTCCGGCCAAAGCTGCAAGGCCCGCTCGGCAGCCGCAACCGCCTCGTCGAGGGCGTCTTCGTGACCGGCACAGCACGCGAGGCCGTCATGTAATGCAGCGGCGGCCGGGAATCTCTCGATGGCCGCCCGGTACAACGCCAGACCATCCTTGTACGCACCAAACCGGATCAGAAAACTTCCCGCTTTATCGACGATCTCGCAGAGGTCCGGCGTGTCTGGGGGCAGCGAAAGCAGCGATTGAAACAGTTTTCTCCCTTGGGCGCGTCTACCGAGTTGATAATCCACCGACCCCATGCTGAGAATCGCAGGCGCATAGTCGGGCTTCCACGCGAGCGCCTGCCGCAGAGCGGACAGACTGCCTTCGTGGTCGCCAATAGCCGTACGAAAGATGCTATCGGCGTATGCCGCTTCCGCCCAGAAGAGGCGTTCTCTTTTGCCGACCTTCGTCCGCGCCGCACCTCGCATCTTTATGCCCTATTCGTGCCTCATGCAACTTCCATGTTGACCATCTGAATCAGGGCCTGGATGTACCCGAACGCATAGGCGAAGGACTGCTTGCCTCCCGCGTCGCCGTCGATGACCGGTACGTGGTCCGGCATCAGCATGCCGTCGTAACCAATCTCCTTGTAGACGCGCATAGCGCGGATCATGTTGACGTCGCCATCGTCCGGGAAGGTCTCCTGAAAGTTCAGGAAGCCGCCCCTGATGTTGCGGAAGTGCACATTGAAGATTTTGCCGCGCGCGCCGAAGTACCGGATCGCGTCGAAGATCTCGTCCGCCGGACGGGCGAGCATTTCAGAGACAGTACCCTGGCAGAAGTTCAGGCCGTGATACGGGCTGGCCGCGATCTCGATGAAGCGCTTGAGGCCATCTACGCTGCCGAGCACGCGATCCACCCCGCGGAAGCCTTTGCCGGCCGGCATGCCGGGATCGTGCGGGTGGCAGGCCATCCTGACTTTGTATTCTGCGGCGACGGGGATGACCCGCTTCAGGAAATACGCGATGCGCTCCCAGGCGGTCTCCGCGGCGACTCGCCCGGCTTCGGTGAGCGGCGGGTCCTGCGCAGCTTTCTCGTAAACGAACGTGCTGTAGTGCGCGCCGCCGCGGCCGGGCGTAGGCTCGGACCGCACCACGCCCAGGATGGTCAGATTGTATTTCAGCGCGGGGATACCGGCGCGCGCGGCATTGCGAATCACCTGGCAGATCGTATCGATTTCGCGGTCGCGCGCGGGGCTCCTGCCCAGCATGATGTTGGGGTTTTCGGACTGCGCGATGTAACTGGAGCTCAGCGGCAGCGGGACCATCTCGAGGCGAATGCCGAAGGATTCGACGCGCTTGCGCAGGCGGGTGAGGCCTTCGACGGACCAGTTAGCGTCCATGCGGGCCGAAGGCAAGTTGCTGCAGATATGATTGACGCCGAACGCGGCGAGGACGCGAAGGGCGGGGTCGGACGAATCGTTCTGAGTGCCCAGTTTTAGCGCCGTCTTACGTGGCGTTGTTGCGGGCGGCGTTTGCGCCGGCGCTCCCGCGGCTGCCAGGGCCGTCGCGGCGGCTTCCAGAAAATGACGGCGGCGCATGGCGGTTCCTGGCTCAGCGGATGGGCGAGAAATCCAGCGGACGCAGGATGGCGTTGCTGATGTTGGAGACGATCTCGGCGTCGGCGTAACCCGGCTGCGCGCGCAGCTTTTGCCATGCGGCGTCGGAGCCGAATGCGCCCCACAGTTTGTCGCGCGCAGCCATGCTTTCGAAAGAGAGCATGTAAGTCAGATTGGGCAGATTGCGGCCGACCAGCGTCTCGCCGAAGAACACCGGCGCCATGCCGAGCCGCTCAAAGATGGCGGCTTCCCCTTCGTTGAACATGCGGATCTTGCGCTGGGCGGCCTTGACGTTGTTGGATTCGTAGGTGCGCAGCTCGAAGACGCGGGACGGGCGAGTGCCGGCCGGCGCGACGGCGATGGACGGCATGCAGTCGAAGGCCCGCAACAGGGAGTTCTCCATGCGGATGTAACTCAGCTCGGTCATGGAGTTGTACTCGTCGAAGCCATGTTGGAAGTCCTGGTCGGCGGCCAGGCGTTCCGCGGCGCCGGCAAAAGCCGCGGCGGAAGGGTAACTGGTCAGCGCCAGGATGAAAGGGCTGCCTTCGGCGACGACCGCGCTGAAGAATCCCATCGGGCCAATACCGAGACGCTGAGCGGCGGGCAAAAAATGCTTGCTCAGGAAGTCCGCGGTGCGCTGCGTCTGGCTGCCATTACGCATGTGGTAATAGCGCAGTTCGAAGATAGCGTTCTGTTGGGCAGCGGCGGCCGGGACCGCGGCCAGGCCGGCCGAAGCCGCTGCTCCCATGAATTGACGGCGTTGCATCACGAGTTACTTATAACAGATTGCGGGGGGCGGGGCTAAAGCCCCGCGCGGGCTGAAGCCCGCCCTCCAGCCAGCCGGGTGTTACACTCCGGGCATGGCTAAGTACATTGACCGCGGCGCACCAAGACCTGGCGGCCGCGGCGCGCTCATCACCATCATCGTCATCGCTGTTGTGATTCTGCTGGGAGCGCGCTCGCTGGCTTCATTCTCCATCGAATATCAATGGTGGAAAGAGTTGGGTCAGATCGACACCTGGCTCGCCATGTTGGCCTACGGATTTGCGCCGCTGTTGGCCGCCACTCTCATCGCCTTCGGCGTCCTATGGATCGCGCACGCGCGCGCGTTGAAGTTTGCCGGCACGGGACTCTCCGGGCATCCCCTATACGCCTGGATCTCCAGCGCCGCGCTGCTGTTTCTCGGATATCTCATCGCGGCCGGCTCCATCGAGACTTGGACCGTGGTGCGCTATCTCGGCGCGCGCGGCATTCCGGCCGAGGCCACCGCCTGGCACGATTCCGTCTTCGGCCTGCCGCTCAAGTTCTATCTGTTCGATTTGCCATTCTACTCGGATCTGCGCGGCTACTTACTGGCGCTGATCATCGTTAGCGTGCTGGTCTACTGGATCGCCGCGCGCGGCTGGCAGCTTCGCTTCAGGTTGCCGGAGATGGGGGATTTGCGGCAACTCGACCCGTCGGTATTCCGCTTGGAAGGGGGCTTGGAAAGCCGCTTTCTGCGCGGCGCGCTGGTGATTTTCCTGATGGCGCTATCCCTGCGTTTCTTCCTGGCGCGCTACCAGATGGTCTACGACGACCACGGGTTCATGGTGGGCGTCGATTACGTAGATCTGCATTTCGCGCTGCCGCTGCAGTGGCTGGCGATCGTGGCGTGTCTGGCGGCGGCCGCGCTGGTGTGGCTGCGGCGCTGGATTCTGGCCGCCAGCATGGCGATCTCGCTGGTGGTGCTGTTCGTTGTGCCGAAGCTGGTGGATGCGCTGTACGTGCGGCCCAATGAGATTTCCATCCAGCGGGAGTTCATCGGAACCCATATCCACGCCACGCGGTCGGCTTACGGGCTGGAGAAGCGCATGACCGAAACCGAGTTTGACGTGCACCCCAACGCGCCCATCGATCCGGCCGCGCATAAGGGCACCCTCGACAACGTGCGCCTGTGGGACGTGGGCGCGTTCCATAACACCATCACGCAAATCCAGGCGCTGCGCCCGTATTACGTTTTCTCCGATACGGATGTGGACCGCTATACCATCGACGGCGCGTACCGGCAGGTGTTGGTCACGCCGCGCGAACTCGATATCAATCAGTTGCCGGGGGGCGCCAGCTCGAGCTGGATCAACCCGCACTTCGTGTACACACACGGATATGGCGTGGTGCTGGCGCCGGTGAGCAAGCTCACGCCGGATGGGCTGCCGGTGCTGCTGATCGAGAACGCGCCGCCGGAGATCAAGACGCCCAGTTTGAAGCTGACGCGTCCGGAGATTTACTACGGCGAGGTGGTGCAGGAGCCGGTTTTTGTGCGCACGGCGCAGCCGGAGTTCAACTATCCGTCGGGCGAGAAAAACGAGCTGTCGCGTTACGAAGGTACGGGCGGCATCCCGATTTCCTCGGCGGCGATGCGGCTGGCGGCGGCGGTGCGCGGGGGGGACATCAACATCCTGCTGAGCAACCCGATCACCAGCGAGAGCCGCATGATGATCCGGCGCAACATCAAGGAACGGCTGCAAACGCTGGCTGGGTTCATCGCGTGGGACCACGACCCGTACCTGGTGATCACCGATGCGGGGCGGCTGGTGTGGATGGTGGACGGCTACACTTATTCGAACTCGCATCCTTATTCGCGCACGCTGGACGTGCCGGATTTGGGCGAGGTCAACTATTTGCGCAACGCGGTAAAGGCCACCATCGACGCTTACGACGGCGCCACGCGGCTCTACATTTTCTCGCCCGACGATCCCATTGTGCGCGCGTATCAGCGGCTGTTCCCTGCCCTGTTCCACGCGGCCTCCGAGATGCCCGCCGATTTGCGGCGGCACGCCCGGTATCCGGAAACGCTGTTCCGCGTGCAGGCGGAGATTTACCGGACTTATCACATGCTCGATCCGCAGGCGTTTTATAACAAGGAAGACATGTGGGACCTGGCGAAGTACACGGCGGCACAGGAGGGGCAGCCGGAGACGGTGACGCCCATGTACGTGATGGCCAGCCTGCCGCACGAGAATCAGGCGGAGTTCATGCTGTTGCTGCCGTTCACGCCGCGCAATAAGGACAATTTGATCGGGCTGATGCTGGCGCGTTGCGATGGCGAGCACCTGGGTGAAGTGGTGGTGCTGCAGTTGTCGAAGCAGGAGCTGATTTTCGGGCCGGCGCAGATCGCCGCGCGCATCAACCAGGAGCAGACGATTTCGAAAGATCTGACGCTGTGGAATCAGCAGGGGTCGCACGTGCTGCGCGCGCAGACACTGGTGCTGCCGGTGGACAGTACGTTCCTGTATGTGGATTCGATTTATATACAGTCCAGCGCGACGAGCATGCCGCAGTTGAAGAAAATCGTGCTGGCGGTGGGGAATCGGCTGATCTATACGGACACTTACGAGCAGGGGCTCGCACAGCTTTCAAGCGGCGCGCAGGCGCTGGTGCAGCAGGCGGAGTCCACGCCGCCGAAACCGGGAGCGCCGGCTGCGGCGGGGCAGGTGGCCGGCACCGCGGATCAACGGTTGGAGCGCGTGCGGGCGCATTTGCGGCGGTATCGCGAGTTGGCTGCCCAGGGGAAGTGGGCGGAGGCCGGGAAGGAATTAGAGGCCATCGAAGCCGAAGTGCGGTAGCACAGGCTTCAGCCTGTGTAAGGCGCAGATGGCGATGGTGGCGGCGGAGCGACTCGAACGCTCGACCTACGGATTATGAGACCGTCGCTCTAACC
>PMVV01000294.1 GCA_003166475.1 Bryobacterales bacterium
GCGATAATAGAGTCAAACGATGCAGATCGCGCTGGGGCAAATCAACACCACCGTCGGCGACCTCACCGGCAACGTGGACCGCATGATCCGCGCCGCGCGCGAAGCCGCCACAGCAGGCGCCCAAATAGTCGTTTTCCCGGAACTCTCCGTCACTGGCTATCCGCCGCGCGACCTGGTCGAGAAGCCGACATTTGTGGAACGCTCAGGCCAGCAGTTGGAACGTCTGGCAGCCGAGACCGCCGCGCTCCCGATCGCCGTGATCGCCGGATACGTCGGCCCCTCGCAATCCTCCACCGGTAAGCGCGCCACCAATAGCGCCGCCGTGCTGGCGGGCGGCAATATCCTGTTCCGGCAAACCAAGATGTTGCTGCCCACCTACGATGTGTTCGACGAGGCGCGCTACTTCGTCCCCGCCGAGTCCCAGTCGATTCTCCTTTTGGATGGCCGCAAAATCGCGCTCACCATCTGCGAGGACGCCTGGAACGACAAGCAGTTTTGGGAGCGCCCGCTCTATCGCCGCGANNTATGTGAACCAGGTGGGCGGCAACGATCAACTGGTGTTCGACGGCGCCAGTTTCGCCATGGACGCCACTGGACGCGTGGCCGCATCCGCCGCTTCCTTTTCCGAAGACCTGGTGCTGTTCGATTCCGATACCGGCGCGGGGGACCAACACGATAACCTGGCCGAAGAATGCGAAGCCGTCTACGCAGCGCTGGTTCTGGGCACCCGCGACTACATCCGCAAGTGCGGCTTCGAACGCGTGCTCATCGGGCTGAGCGGCGGCATCGATTCTTCGCTCACGGCCGCCATCGCGGTGGATGCGCTGGGAGCGCGCAACGTCACCGGGGTGGGCATGCCCGGACCCTTTTCATCGGAGGGCAGCGTCCACGATGCGCGCGCGCTGGCCGAAAACCTGGGCATCCGCTTCGAGATGGCGCCCATCTCGCCCATCTACGATGAGTTCCTGCGCGTGCTCGATCCCTTGTTCGCCGGCGCACGGCAGGATGTCACCGAGGAGAATCTGCAGGCCCGCCTGCGCGGTGTCACGCTGATGGCGCTCTCCAATAAATGGGGCGACCTGGTGCTGACCACCGGCAACAAGAGCGAACTGGCCGTGGGCTACTGCACCTTATACGGCGATATGTGCGGCGGCCTGGCGGTGATCAGCGATGTGCCCAAGACGCTGGTCTACGATCTCTCGCGCGCGGCCAACCGGCGACATCCCGGCGCCATCCCGCAAAGCGTGTTCGACAAGCCGCCCTCGGCGGAGTTGCGCCCCAACCAGAAAGACAGCGATTCGCTCCCGCCTTACGAAATCCTGGACCAGGTTTTGCGCGCTTACGTGGAAGACTACCAGGCCCCGCGGCAGATCGCGCAGGACCTTGGCCTGCCGCTCGAAACCGTGGTGGACGTGGTGAACAAGGTGGACCGGAATGAGTACAAGAGGCAGCAGGCCGCGCCGGGCTTGAAGGTCACCTCCAAGGCATTCGGCATCGGCCGACGCTTTCCCATCGCCCAGAAGTACGCGGAGTAGCGTGCTCGGACTCGGCAGGCCACGAAAAACGATGGCCTGCCCCACAGCTAATCTCTTAACGCCGCTCTTCTCTGCGCGGCTCCGCGCGGCGCCCTGTGTGACGTTCCACACGCGGGCCAACCGGCCGCGCCACGGGCACCGCGTACGAGTGTACGTATCTGTCGCGGTTCGACCACGTGCGCACCCACGGGCGATGATCGATGAGGATCTCGTGCGTGCGCCATCCCAGCGCCGGGCCGGACCAGCCGAACGGCGCGAACGCCCCTACAAAGATCCCAGGTCCGAAAGTGATGCCAACCCCGGCGAAGAAGCCGGGCCTCGGCGCCACAAATACAACCGCCGGATTGTAGTAAGGCACGTACACATAGCCTGGATTGACGGGCAAGATTTCGATGTCTCCCGGGCCCGCAACTACCACCCGATCTTGCGCGTTACTCTGCAGATAGCCGTCGTCCATGGCTTTTTCGCGCATGCGTTGCACGGCGTCCATCACATCGGGGCGCTGGCTCAATACGGCATTGCCCAGCGCCTGCGTCCAGCCGGGATCCCTGGCCATCATGTCGAGCACGGATGGAAAGGGAATCAGCGCCAATACGCTGGGATCGAACGGCAGATTGTCCTCGTACATCGCCCGGGACAATTCATCGGCGCGCAGATAACTGTGCTGATTCGCCCAGGTAGCTGCGTCGGTGATCTCGTTCCAGTAAGTGGAACCAGTCAGCACCTGGGCCAGCAGCGGGTCTGGATAGAGCGCGATGCGCTCCACGAGGTTATCCAGTTGCTGCGGCCCGAGCAGGGGAGCCTGCTGCTGCGGAGGATACTCCTGCTGCGGCGGAGGCGGGCCTTGCGCCAGCACCGCGGCACACAAAACACCGGCAATTGCACTTGCCCACAGAACAGTTTTCACAGACATAAAATGATCCCCTCTCGTAACTTCGCACCACCCTAGCGCCAGCGTCCCCACCCGCGTCCCCACCCGCCGCGACCCCAATAGAACCCGAGGCCCGGCCCCCAATAATACGGGTACCCATACCCATAAGCATACGGATACGAGGCGTACGGATACGGGTAGTTGGAGCCGTCGTACGCTCCATTGGGCGGCCTGGTGCGATTCTGCACATCATACGGCCGTTCGTAATCGTTCGGGCTCACCCAGCGGAACGCTGGCGGCGCCGTCTCGGTGGAAACCGTAACGGGAGCTTCCACCCGGAACGTCAGAATCTGCTCCGGATAAAGATAGGTCGGCCGGCCCCGCGTCACCAGCACCCCAACGATTCCAACGAAAGCACCCGCGCCGGCGCCAATCGCCGCGCCAGTGCCCCAACCGGCTGCCGCGCCGATCATCGCGCCAGTCGCGGTGGTCGCGCCCACGGCGCCCACATCGCGGCCCACCGAAGTCGGGCCATTCTTGCTAAACAGTTGCGTTTGGATCGGCACCGGCTGTCCATCAGACAGGCTGAGGTCCGTCAGTTGAACCGCTAACCGCGAGACGCCCTCTACGCGCCCCGCTTTCTTGGCTTCCGTGACCTTTCCGCCGAGGGTCTGACCGCGATCCGCGACCACTACGCCATCCACCACAACGGGCTTCGCCAGGGTGGCGGAAAAGCCATCCCCAACCTTATTGCGGTCGGACGACAAGCCCTGGCTCAGACGCACGGTGATGTAGGTGCCGGGCTTGATCGTCAACTTCGCTGGAATTGGACCGCGATTGTAGTTGACCGCCGGTGGCTGACTCCCATATCGCTGGCCGGGATAAGGCTGATTCGGATATGGTTGATTCGGATACTGCTGCTGGTTCGGATACTGCTGCTGGTTCGGATACTGCTGATTCGGATACTGGCTAGGGTAAGTCGCCGGCGGCGCACCCTGGGAATAATTCGGATCCATGGTGGCGCGCGGAGCGGGCTCGGCCGGCGGCGCCGCCTCGGCGGGCTGAGTTGCCGGCGCCGGCGGAGTTGCCTCCGAGGACTGCGCAGACGCCGGATCCCCGGCCTTGCGCCATTGGCTATTGGCCGGAGCGCTCTGCTGTTGGTTATCGGCCGGTGGCGGCCCCGCAGGCTGGTCTTGCGCGAATAGCGCGCTCGATCCGGCCAGGAAACTGAGTGCGACGGAGCAAACCGCCGTACGAACCGGGCTCATGCAATTGCTCTTCATATATAGCTGCCTCATTAGTGACGACGGCCTGTTATATGCATCCGTTGCGCCAATCCAAAATACCCGCTAAGTATATGAAACCATGAGATCAAACATCCACATTTTGTGGCCGCAATGCACCGCAGCTGGTGGATTTCAGCCACTAGAAACCGAAATGCGTCAGTGCTAGTCTATAAGGCAGGTGACTTATGAGAAAAACACTCATTACGTTCGCATGTTTGCTATTGGCCAATGTGGCTTTTGCCGCATCGGGTCACGGTGGCGGCGGTGGTCATGGTGGAGGGTTCGGCGGAGGCGGCGGTCACGCCATGATGGGAGGCGGCGGCCGCGGCTTTAGCGGCGGTGCGGCCAGAGGGTACAGTTATGGTGGTGGTGGCCGCGGGTATGGCGGCTATCGCGGCGGGTATGGCGGCTACGGCGGCTATGGTGGCGGATATGGCGGCTACGGCGGCTATCGCGGCGGATATGGGTATGGCGGCTGGGGCTGGGGCGGCTGGGGTCTTGGCTTGGGCTACTGGCCGGGATATTACGGATACGGATACTATGATCCCTACTCCTATTCCGATCCCTACGACTATCCTTACCCGTCCGTGTATGCCAACCCTTATCAGGGCTATGGATATGGCTACGGATATTATCCGAACGCATATGCGTATCCGGGACCCGGTGTGGGCGTAGTGGTGGGCGTCGCGGACGGCAGGTGGCATCACTTCGGCGTGCGTCGCTAGGTGGGGCAGTCCAGCGGGGTGCCGCATTCCGCCTGCTAGAATCACGTCTTGATGCGCACCTGGCTCACGCTGCCTAACCTCTTCACGCTCGCCAGGCTGCTGCTCGCCCCCGTGATTGTTTCCGCCATCTTGCAGCGCCGCGCGTTCGCGGCTCTCTGCCTGTTTGCGGTCGCCGCGGCCACCGACGTGATCGATGGCTACCTCGCACGCCATTTCGGCGCCACTACGGCCGCCGGCGCGTTCCTCGATCCCATCGCCGACAAACTGCTGCTGACCGGCGTTTACCTGGCACTGGCCTTGGCCGGCAGCGTACCCTGGTGGCTGGTCGGCGTAATCTTCGCGCGCGATTTGTTCATTCTTGCGTCAGCCGCCGTGGCCCTCCTGGCTACGAGATTGCGTGCATTTCCGCCCAGTATTTGGGGCAAGGCGAGTACTTTTTTTCAGATCCTCACCGCGGTTGCTTTTCTGGGCCGCGACGCCTTCGCCTCTCCGCTTTTGGCCGCATCATCCGGCGCCCTGATCTGGCCTACCCTCGCCCTGACCGTCTGGAGTGGGATTCACTATGGTTGGCGTGGCGCACGCCTCCTTCGGGTGGATTGACGGGGGCGCGTCGCGGGAGTAGTCTATAATTGGACGGGGAAGATGACTCGCTACACGCCCGCGCGGCACTATCTAACGTTCGGAATCGTAGCCGTCGGCTTGGCGGGCTTTTCGGCCTGGCTGGGACTGGACTGGATTCCCGCATTCGTTCCCGCCGTGCTGTTTTTTCTGAGCGCCGTTCTGCTTCTGGCGCTGGCCTTGCAACCCGCCATCGAGATCCACGAAGGATATTTGGCGGTGGGTAAGCGCATTGTGCCCTGGATGGATATCCGGCGCCTGGATCGCCCGGGAAACTGGTTGTCGCCCCTCATCGTCCGCATCACCCTGTTCGACGATTCGCGTATGATCCTGGTCTATCCGGGAGACCTGGATTCGTGCAACAGCCTGCTCCGGCATCTGCGCCGCCTTTCGCGCGACGCCCTCATCGACGGCATTCCATACCGCCAGTACTGGGGTGAAGTTCTGGCGCCCGGCGGAGACCGCCGGCAAGGCCCGCCGCCCCGCTACCGCATGCTGCTGCCGGAGGACGAGGCGGAGGTCGAACGGCTCTATCAACGGCTGAAGACCGTCGGCCATCTCGATCAGAAGAATTCGGCGGACGAGAAATAGTCCGTGGCGCGCCCCTTTTCTCTTTTCCTGAAATCCATCGTTTGTCTCGTCGTGGTGTTGGCGCTGGCGGTTGCCACGCATTCCTGGTGGCTGGCGGCCCTCGGCAGAACGCTGGTGCGCGACGAGGGCCCCGCCCGCGCGGAGATCGCGGTGGTGCTGGCCGGCGATTATTATGGCCATCGCATCGTGCGCGCCGCGGAACTCGTAAAGCAGGGATACGTGCCTAACGTCCTGGTCAGCGGCCCCAACGATCTCTACGGCTTTGACGAATGCGACCTGGAGATTCCGTTTGCCATGAAGAACGGCTATCCGCAGAGTTGGTTCATTCACGCACCCAATCAAGCCCGCAGCACCCGCGAGGAGGCCGCCGCGATCTTGCCGGAGTTGCGCCGCCGCGGCGTGCATCGTTTCCTGTTGGTGACCAGCGACTATCACACCGCGCGCGCGGCCCGCATTTACCGCGCCGCCGCTCCCGATCTCGATATCCGGGTGGTGGCCGCGCCCGACGAATACTTCCGGGCCGACGGCTGGTGGCACAATCGGGAAGGGCGCAAGATATTCCTGGTCGAGTGGCTCAAGACCGTGGCCAATTCGCTGGGGATATAACGCATGTGGGAATCCCTGCGCACGGTGCGGGTTTACCTGTGGCGCTATCGCGCGGGCCTGGCGCTGGGCTTGGGCGCGCTGGTGTTGAAGGATGTCGCCGGCGCCGTGCAGCCGCTGGTGATCCGCGCCGCCATCGATACGCTTTCGCACGCCTTCGGCCTCGCCCGATTGCTGCGCTTCGCCGGCTTCCTGGTGGGGCTCGCCGCCATCAAGGGCCTGTTCCAATACTGGATGCGGGTGATCATCATCGGCATCTCGCGCGACATCGAATACGACCTGCGTAACGACTTGTTCCGTCACCTGGTGGAGCTTTCGCCGGATTATTACGGGCGTGTGCGCACTGGCGACATCATGGCCCGCGCCACCAACGACCTCAACGCCGTCCGCATGATGCTCGGCCCCGGCATCATGTACTGGACCGAGACCAGCCTCACGTTCCTGCTGGCTATCGTCATCATGGTTACGGTGGATTGGCGCCTGGCCGTGCTGGCGGTCCTGCCGGCCCCGCTGGTCAGCCTGGCGGTGATCTTCTTCGGGCGCGCCATTCATGCCCGCTTCGAGCGCATCCAGGCCATGTTCTCCGATATCAGCAGCCGCGTGCAGGAGAATCTGGCGGGTGTGCGCATGGTGCGGGCCTTCGTGCAGGAACAAGCCGAGCTGCGCCACTTCGAGAAGTTGAACCGCTCCTACATCGCGGAAAATATCCGGCTGGTGCGCATCTCGGGCGTCTTCCAACCGCTGCTGGAGGCGCTCATCGGCCTGACCTTCCTGGCGGTGCTGTGGTATGGCGGCGGGCAGGTGCTCACCCACCGCATCTCGCTGGGCAGCTTCGTCATGTTCAATACTTACATGGGCATCCTGGTGTGGCCCATGATCGCGCTGGGATGGGTGGTGAACCTGATGCAGCGCGGCGGCGCATCGCTCGAGCGCATCAACCAGATCTTCCAGGAGAAGCCCACCATCGCCGCCCCGCTTCATCCGGTTCCGCTGATCCGCGTGCGCGGCGAGATCGAGTTCCGCAACGCCTCGGTGGCCTATCCCTCCGGGCGGGCGCTCGACGACGTCAGCCTGACGATTGAGGCAGGCGCCACCGTCGCGGTGGTCGGGCATACCGGCTCGGGCAAGAGCACGCTGGTCGGCCTGGTGCCGCGCTTGATGGACCCCACCGCGGGATGCGTGCTGCTGGATGGCATCGACCTGCGGGATCTGGCGCCCGCCGAATTGCGGCGGCACATCGGATTCGTGCCGCAGGAAACCTTTCTGTTCAGCGCGACCATCGCCGGCAACGTCGCCTTCGGCGTGGAAAGCGCCACCGAAGCGGAGATCCGCCGCGCCGCGGAGTTGGCCGGGCTGGCCTCCGATATCGAGTCGTTCCCCAAGGGTTACGAGACCATGGTGGGCGAGCGCGGCATTACCCTTTCCGGCGGCCAGAAGCAGCGCACCGCGATCGCCCGCGCCATCCTGCGCAACCCGCGCATCCTGATTCTGGACGACGCGCTTTCGAGTGTGGATACGCTGACCGAGGAGCGTATCCTCGAAGGGCTGGCGGGCGCCATGCGCGGCCGCACCGTGATCCTGATCTCGCACCGCGTGTCGACCGTGCGGCAGGCGGACCGCATCGTGGTGCTGGAACATGGCCGCGTCGTGGAGCAGGGCACCCACGCGGATCTGGTATCGGCGGGCGGCTACTACGCCGACCTTTCGCAGAAGCAAATGCTGGAAGAAGAGCTGGAGGCGATTTAGAGCGCGATACTGTTGACTTGGGTGGGGCAGACCATCGCACTTCGTGGTCTGCCGCCATCGTCTGCCCCACCGAAACATCATTGAGTGAACAGCATTGGGTTTAACCCTGACGCCAGGGTATTGCCGGTATTGCCGGTATTGCCAACCCGCCTTGACTTTGAGGCCTGCTTTCGAGAGCATTCGGTAATGAAGGTAACGTTCAAGCTTTTATTAGCGGCATCCGCCCTTACGGCTCTCATTGTTTTGAGTGCCGCAAGCGGTTTCGCGCAGGGCCGGCATCCGGCATACCTGCACGCCCTGACCGATCTACGGCACGCCAGAGCCCACCTGGAACGCCCCGCTCACGGAGAACTGCGGGAACAGGAGAAGAAAGCGATCCATGAGATCGACGAGGCCATCGGCGAGATCAAGAGGGCCGCGATTGACGACGGCAAGAATCTCAACGATCACCCGCCCATTGATTCCAGGCTCGACTGGCCTGGCCGCCTGCATCGCGCTCTTGAACTGATCAACAAGGCGCACAACGATATCTCGCATGAAGAGGACAATCGCTTTGCGCAGGGGCTGCAACTGAGAGCGCTGGAGCACATCGACAAGGCGCATCATCACGTCGAAGAAGCCATTCGGATAGTTAGAGACCGCTGATCGGCAAGCAAGTTTGCAATTGGAGGGCGGGCAATCTTGCNNCCTAAAAAGGCGGCGGCGGCCAAGATTGGCCGCCCTCCAACCTAGTTTTCATCGGGCCTGGAGGCCTGCCCCACCAGGACCTCCTGGTCCTTGTACTGCAACTGATACAACTTCCAGTAAATGCCCCGCAGCGCCAGTAACTGCTGGTGCGTCCCGGACTCGCGCAAACGGCCCTTGTGCATCACCAGGATGCGGTCGGCGCGCTGAATGGTGGAGAGCCGGTGCGCGATGACGATCGACGTGCGGCCTTCCACCATGCGGCTCAACGCTTCGCGCACGCGGAATTCCGTCTCCGTATCCACGCTCGACGTCGCTTCGTCCAGGATCAAAAAGCGCGGATTGTGGGCCAGCGCGCGGGCGAAGCTGATCAACTGCTTCTGCCCCGTTGAAAGGCCGCTGCCGCGCTCGCGGATGGAATGCTCGAATCCGTCGGGCAGCGAATGGATGAAGTCCAGCAAATTGACCTGCTCGGCAGCTTCCTCCACGGCCTCCCGGCCGATCCCGTGCGTGCCCAGCCGGATGTTGTCCTCCAGCGTCCCGGTAAACAAATACGGGTCCTGCAAGACCACGCCGAACTGGCGCCGCAGCTCTTGCGGATCGAGCCGGCGGACGTCGCTGCCGCCGATACGGATAGCGCCTTTCGTCACGTCGTAGAAGCGCAGCAACAGGCTGATGAGGGTGGTCTTGCCCGCGCCGGTGTGGCCCACCACGGCGATGGTTTCGCCAGGCTCGATCGAGAAGCTCACGTCGCGCAGCACCCAGTCCGGGTCCACTCCCTCACGGTCGTGGCTCGGTTCAGATCCCTTGTAGGCGAACCACACGCCATCGAACTCGATGCGCGCCGAGGCCGGCACCGGCTCCGGGTTGGCGGGCGGCAGAATGGCGGCCTCGGTGTCCAGCAGCTTGAAGATGCGCTCGGCCGACGCCATGGCGCCTTGCAGGATGTTGTACTTCTCGCTCAGGTCCTGGATGGGGCGGAAGAACCGCAGCCCGTATTGCAGGAACGCCACCACCACGCCCAGCGTCAGCGCGCCTCGCCCGACGCGAAAGCCGCCATAGGCCAGGATGCCGGCCAGCGTCAGCATGGAGAGAAACTCCACCACCGGGTAGAACCAGCCGTAGGCCAGGATGGCGTCCTTGTAAGCGTCCATGTGCTCGCGATTGACGCCGTCGAACTCCTCCCGGCTCTTGGCTTCGCGGTTGAAAAGCTGCAGCACCACGATGCCGCTGACATGCTCCTGCAGGTAGGAGTTGATCTTGGCGATGGCGATGCGGATGCGCCGGTAGCTCTCGGTCACGCTGCGCCGGAATATGGCGGTCACCAGGATCACCAGCGGCATCACGCCCAGCATCAGCCCGGTCAGCCCAGGGCTCAATTGGAACATGATGGCCACAATGAAGCCCAGCACCAGCACGTCGCCGAGGATGGTCACCAGTCCGGAAGCGAACAGATCGTTGAGCACGTCCACGTCGGTGGTGACGCGCGTCACCAGCCGGCCCACCGGGTTGCGGTCGAAGAAGGCAAGATCCAGTGTCTGCAAGTGCGCCATGAGCTGCTTGCGCAGATCGAACATGGCGAGCTGGCCGGTGTATTGCATCAGGTAGACTTGCGCGAATTCGAAGATGAAGGTGCCGAGCAGCACGCCCAGGTAAAGCATGCCAACCGCCGCCAGGCCGTCCCAGGGGCCCGCCGGCAGATACCGGTCGATGGGCGTGGGGACGCGCGTGGGATTGGGCGCGAGATAGCGGTCCACGGCAATCTTGGTCAGCAGCGGACCAAGCACCTGCAGCACCGATTGCAACAGCAGGAAGACGAGCGACAGCGCCACGTATCCGCGGTATGGGCGCATGTATCCCAGCAGCCTGCGCATCAACCGGGAATCGTATGCCTTGCCGAGGACCTCTTCTTCCACTCTTCTCAGTTTAGCGTGGCAGTTGCGGCGGAGCGGGCGGCGGGACTGGCGGCTGAGCCGGCGGCGCATTGGCTGCACCGGCGGCACGGAAGCCCAGCACATAACGCTGCATGCCAAATTCGAACCAGCTCATTCCGTACGACGCAGCTTCCCGCAGGGCCCTTCGATTATTCCAGCCATCGTGGGTGATGCGGTAGCAGGCGATCACCGTACCGGTGCGGTCCGATCCCCGGCGGCAGTGTACGAAGACGGGGCTCGGGGAGTCGTCCACCAAGGCCAGCACCTTCGAGATCTGCTTATTGGACGGCGCCCAGATGTCGCTGAGCGGCACGTTGGCATAGTGCATTCCGGCCGCTTCCACCGCCAGCTTTTCCGCTTTGCCGGAATGCTCGTTTGTCTGGCGCAGGTCGATGACGGTCTTGACTCCCAGCTTAGCCAGGCTGTCCCAGCCTTCACCTCTGGGTTGCGCGCCACGGTAGATGCGCTCGTTGACTTGGTGAAAATTAGGGACGTCCGCCACCGCCACCTCGGCGGCCCCAGCCGGGATGGACAGTGCGGCATTACCAGCGAGTAGGAGGAGGGGCATTCCGCGCAAGGTTTGCATTTGGAGCGCGCCGAAAAACCCGGCGCTACTACCAGCATATCACCCGCGCATAGCCAGTGCGCGAGCCTAGAAAAACTGTTGGGTATGCCCATCACTCTGTTTTAGGCCAGCAGGTCCGCCACTTTCCAGATGCGATTCGTCAGGCCCGCTTCCATCGCAGGCGTAACGGGCAAAGTCTGGTGAACTCGGCAGAAGTTGTTATTCGCTGGGCGACTCCTCATCCGGTTCCCAGTGCTCGCTTAGCGCGCTCTTAACAATAGCTATCTCCCGGTCATTTAGCATAATGGAATTCTTTGCTATTTTCGCTACCAATTTCAACCGCTCGGGGGATAGCGCTCCCTCTACCGTCACGCGCCCACTATTCAAATAATTGGACATTAGAATGTCGTCGAACGAATACAGTTCCCTGCAATCAACGACACACGCCTTTCGGAAGCATTCGCATCCCATTGGAATAACGGGTGTTATCTGGCTCGACAAGTACGGATTCTCGATTAACCACTCGGAGGTTGAAGTCGTGAAGCAAAAGAAGTCCGTATCGCTTAAGCCAACAACTATGAAGTAGCGGTCCTTGGTTACGTTGTGGCCTTCGAAGTCACGATGATAGAACACCGTCCCTACGGTTAGCGTTCTACGGCTGATGGCGGACGATGACGGTGGCATTCCTTAGAGATGTCCCTGATTGGCTGGTCATATTCAACCAAGGCTCGGATGGCCTGCACCTCTGGCTCATCAAAGAACAGCGCGTAATCAATTCTCCGATTCCGCTGAGTCTCTAACCATGCCTTGTCGCGGTGGCTGAGAGCGCTTAGGTAGTTCGCGCCTCGCAGGCCGTACCGATCAATCACGGCATTCAATACTTCGATATCGGACTTAGATAGCAGATCCGTCCCGGCTGATGCGCGGACCGAGAGGTACATTCCAGACACTTCGACATGCTTGGCAAACGCATCAATAACGCTCTGCGGCCACCTCTCTAAGTTCGCCTTCACCAAATCATACGAAGCGGACGGGACCGGCCCCTGGTCCATATTAATGTAATAGTCCCTGAGGATCGGTCGGGCATACTTTACGAGATGCTCTTTGTCTGCGAAGTACAGAAGCTTAAACAGCTTTTTTCTCGTCATAACGGGCGGGCAGCGCGAAATGACGTACACCGCCGCTTGGGTGAACTTCTCCGGGTCAAAACTGAAGGCGATACGCCCGACTGGGGCCGGACCTGTGACAATCGATTGCTGAGGCAATACCGGTGCAGCGCTTGCCATTATCTTCGTTCCCACTTTTCTACCATCCCGATGTGCGGTAAGCACGCCATGTGCCAGTCCTTTGCTCCCATAAGGTTGGATGCCAGCAACCTGGCAGTCAAGTGTAAAGTTTCGTCAAAAGATCTCGCCAAATTATTAATAAGAGTATGCTTGTAGTATAGCGCCTGTCAAGGCCTTTGAAATACTAGTACCTTACGTTGACGCCGGGTCGATAGGCTTTAGACCAGCCGTGAACCTGTTTTCCTCCCCCGCAATACACTGATCTAAAGACTGAATAATCATACACTTAGAACGGCAACGCACCCCGTGACACTACCAAGCGGCGGATTTTGCACCCTCACCGTTAGATCTTGGCGGGACGTGCAGACCCGCCCTGCGCTTCGCCCATTAGGTAGGCACCCGTGCCCGCGCCGGCCGGGCACCCACAAATAGCGCACCACCGAAATCCGCGAGTCACTCAAGTTCGGCCGGTCCTAACTCACTGAAAAAAAAAGCGAAGCAGAGCCAGATCCCCAATCCCAAGAAACTCCCGTGCTACTCTGATGTCGGACAAGGAATATCCACCCTCCGAAAAGGCTCTCCGCACTCGCCGCAAGGTGTTCTGCCGGGAACCCCCTCGTTCTTTGACAATCTCGATCGCAGCCGGCGGCGATTCTGGCCAGCCAGCCGCCTCCAACGCAACAAATGCAACCGGATGCAACATGAAATCGAAAAACCCTCACCGTGTAACGGCCTAACAACCTGGGCGGGGGCGAGTCCTGGCAGGCCAACCCGGCTTGAACCACTCCGCAAGAGCGCAACGAAACGCAACACAAATCACAGAAACGGCCACGCCGTAGCAGCCCCCACGCGCCGTAGCCCAACCATCGCACATTACGAAGCGAACCCAATTTCCCCAACCACCCAACGTCAGCCAAAACTTTAGATAATCCTGGCAATTACAACAAAAAAGATAACTTAGATATCAGATTTTAACGATTGGCATTGCTCGACAGATTTCGCGTGGCCGCCACTACGTGCACAAAAACGCCCTGTTCTGCACAATTACGCATAAAAGTGCCCAATCCGCACCCGGCACGAGCGCCGGTCGCGGATCCCCGTGGCGTCTCCCTCCCCACCGGCGGTTTCAGCAACGGAAGGGTGGCGTGGACGCCTGCCCCACAGGAGTTTTCGTCAGTAGCCGTGGCTGCCGGCCATCCGAACAGACCGGGAGGTCTGTCCCACGTTAAAATACCTCCTTATGCAACTCAAGCAATGCTGGCAGACGGCCGGCTTGGCGCTGCTGTGCGCCATCCTGCCCGTCGCGTCCCTCGCCGCCGAGCGGCCCGCCATCCTTTTGGGCGCCGCCTGGTATCCGGAGCAATGGCCGGAGTCGCGCTGGCCGGAGGATCTGAAGCTCATGGAGGCCGCGCACATCCACGTGGTGCGCGTTGGCGAATTCGCCTGGAGCCGCCTGGAACCGCAGGAGGGCCAGTTCGATCTCGACTGGCTGGATCGCGCGGTGGCGCTGGCGGCCGAGCACGGCATCTCGGTCGTGATTGGCACGCCCAGCGCGGCCCCGCCCGCCTGGTTGACGCAAAAGTATCCGGACACGCTGCGCACCGAGCAGGACGGGCGCAAGGCGCAACATGGCAATCGCCAGCAGGGGTCGCCCACCAGCGCGCGGTATCGCGAGTTCTGCCGCCGCATCGCCGACCAGATGGCGCGCCGGTTTGGCCACCAGCCGAACGTCATCGGCTGGCAGATCGACAACGAGTATGGCGCGTTCTCCTGGGACGACGACACCCATCGCCAGTTTCAGGACTGGCTGCGCCAAAAGTACGGCACGCTGGATGCGCTCAACCGGCACTGGACCACCGAGTATTGGAGCCAGACCTACACCGATTGGAGCCAGATTCCCATGGGTCCGGGCGGCAATCCGGGGCTCGACCTGGAGTTCAAGCGTTTCCTGACGGCTTCCATCCGCGACTTCCAGCACATCCAGGTGCAGGCGATCCGCGCAGCCAGCGACAAGCGCCAGTTCATCACTTCCAATTTCATGGGCTGGTACGACGCGTTCGATCATTACGTCCTTAGCGAAGAACTGGACCTGGCGTCGTGGGACGACTACGTGGGCAGCGGCCATCTGGACGCCGCGCGCAACGGCATGACCCACGACCTGACGCGCGGTTTCAAGCGCAAAAACTTCTGGGTGATGGAGACGCAGCCAGGTTCGGTGAACTGGGCGCCGGTGAACAACGTGTTGGATCGCGGCGAAGTGCGCGCGATGGCCTGGCACGCCATCGGGCACGGCGCCGACGCAGTCAGCTACTGGCAGTGGCGCAGCGCGCTCAACGGCCAGGAGGAGTACCACGGCGTGCTGGTGGGAGCGGACGGCACTCCCGTTCCGCTGTATGACGAGGTCGCGCAGATTGGCCGCGAATTCGAGCAGTCGAGCGAGGCGCTGGCGGGCACCAGTCCCGTGGCGGACGTCGCGATTCTGCACTCCTATGACAGCCGCTGGGCGATCAATGGCCAGCGGCACAATCAGGATTTCGATCCGGTCGGGTTGCTGGCCAGCTATTACAAGCCGGTGCGCGAGATGCTCCAGCAGGTCGACGTCGTGAGTGCGGACGCGCCGCTGGCGGGGTACCGCATGGTGATCGCGCCGGGATTGAACGTGATGCCGGACGATATGGCGCAGCGTCTCACTGAGTATGTGAATGGCGGCGGGCACCTGGTGCTGGGACCGCGTTCCGCCATGAAGGACGCTTACAACGCGCTCCAGCCGGCGCGGCAACCCGGCCCGCTCGTGCCGCTGCTGGGCGGCCGCGTGGAACAATTTTACGCGCTGAACGAAGACGTGCCCGTTTCCGGCGCTTGGGGCAGCGGCAAGGCGCGGCTGTGGGCCGAGCAACTGAAGGCGCAAGGCGCGGACACGCTACTCACCTATGGCGAAGGTAACGGCTGGCTCGACGGACAGCCCGCGGTCCTTTCCCGGAAAGTTGGAAAAGGCCGCATTACGTATGTTGGCGCATGGCTCGACAATAGCCTGATGCGCGCGGCAACCGAGTGGATGATCCGCCTCGGCGGGTTGGAGCCGGCGCTCGGACCTGTACCGGAAGGCGTGGAAGTGTCGCGCCGCGTGGGCGCCGGCAAGGAAGTGTTCGTGTTAGTCAACCACACGAAGACGCCGCAGCACGTCACGCTACCGCGCCCCATGCGCCGTGTGCTCCACGACAACGCCGTCACCTCCACAGTCGACCTCCCGCCGCGAGGAGTGGAAGTGCTACTACTAGGAGGGCGGGCAATCGTGCCCGCAGCCGGCTTTTAGCCGGCCACATCTTTATTGGGGGACGTGCATGCAGCTTGGGATGATCGGTCTGGGACGCATGGGCGCGAACATGGTCCGCCGTCTGATGCGCGGCGGGCACCAATGCGCAGTCTGGGATCAGGATCACGCGAACGTAGAGAAGCTGGCGGGCGAAGGCGCCACAGGGGCGGCCACGCTCGACGATCTGTTGAAGGCGCTCCAACCGCCACGCGCGGTCTGGTTGATGATTCCCGCCGCTGCTGTCGATGGCGCGCTGGCGCAGCTTTCCGCCCACATGGAAAGCGGCGACATGGTCATCGACGGCGGCAATTCCTATTACATCGACGACATTCGCCGCGCCAAGGAACTGGACGCCAAAGGCCTGCACTACGTGGATGTCGGCACCAGCGGCGGCGTCTGGGGACTGGAGCGCGGCTTCTGCCAGATGATCGGCGGTCAGCCTGAAATCGTCCAACATCTCGATCCGATCTTCAAGACACTGGCGCCCGGCCGCGGCAACGCCGAACGCACGCCTGGGCGCGAGAAGGCCGGCGGCACCGCCGAGGAAGGCTATCTGTATTGCGGCCCATCCGGCGCGGGTCACTTCGTGAAGATGGTGCACAACGGCATCGAATACGGCCTGATGGCCGCTTACGCCGAGGGGCTGAATATTCTGAAGCACGCCAATGCCGGCAAGCGCAGCCGCGACACCGACGCCGAAACCGCGCCTATGCGCAATCCCGAAAACTATCAATACGACCTCAACCTCGCCGACATCGCCGAGGTCTGGCGGCGCGGCAGCGTAGTGGCCTCGTGGCTGCTCGACCTGACCGCCGTCGCGCTGTTCGAGCAGTCCGACTTGTCCGGCTTCTCCGGTCGTGTCTCCGATTCCGGCGAAGGCCGCTGGACCATTACGGCAGCCATCGATGAGTCGGCGCCCGCTCCGGTTTTGAGCGCCGCGCTCTATCAGCGCTTCAGCTCTCGCGGCGAGGAGGACTTCGCCGATAAGCTGCTTTCGGCGATGCGATATCAGTTTGGCGGGCACGTAGAGCGCAAGGCGGGAAGTTAGCATACTTTCCCTGTAGCCGAGCTGCTGCCGCTGGCTGCTAGACTAAGGAAACCACGGGTATCCCGATGGCTAAGAGAATTGCAATTGTCGAGGACGAGGCAGAGCTGGCCGCGTTGCTCGACTATAATCTGACTCGCGGCGGTTATCAGTCATACGTGCTGGCCGGCAATAAGGGCACCCTGAAGGACCTGGAAGCCTGGAAGCCCGATCTGATCGTGCTGGACGTGATGCTGCCCGGCGACGATGGGTTCGAGCTTTGCCGCCAAATCCGCCAGTCGCCCGTTCTGGCGCGTACGCCCGTGCTGTTCCTCACCGCCCGCTCCGACGAAGTCGACCGGGTGCTGGGGCTGGAGATCGGCGGCGACGACTACATGACCAAGCCGTTCAGCCCGCGCGAGCTGGTGGCCCGGGTGAAGGCCCACCTGCGCCGCGCCGAGCGTGACGAGGAGGAAGATACCGCGATCGAGGCCGGGCCGTTTAAGCTGGATCGCGGCGCGCACCGCGTTTTTTTGAGCGGCCAGGAGCTGAACCTGACGTCCACCGAGTACAAGCTGTTGGAGTTCTTTCTGACACACACGGGACGGGCTTACAGCCGCGATCAGCTTCTGGAAGAGGTTTGGGGCCAGCAGCGCTTCGTCACGCCGCGGACGGTGGATGTGCACGTCCGGCGACTGCGCGAACACATCGAAGCGGAGCCGGATAATCCGCGTTACCTGACCACCGTCCGCGGATTTGGGTACCGGTTTGAAGGACTCCCGTAAAAGCAGTGGCTGGTGGCTGGTGGCAAGAACTTAATCCCCAGTTCACGCTTCCGTAACGCAGCGTTAACCATTTGTTGTTTACGCTCAAGGGTGGACGCATCGGAAAGGCGGCTGCCCCATGAAGAAAATCCTTCTGATTGAAGACGACACCGATCTGTTTGCCCTCTTAAAGTACAACCTCGAGAAGGAAGGATTTGCGATGGCCGGCTCCCAAACCGGAAAAGGGGCGCTGGACCTCTGCCGCCAGGTGCGGCCCGATCTCATCCTGCTGGATATCATGCTGCCGGATTACGACGGCCTGGAGATTTGCAAAGCGGTGCGCAAAGACCCGGACCTGCTCAGCACGCCCATCATCTTCCTGACCGCGCGGGCGTCGGAAACGGACCGTATCGTGGGCCTGGAGTTGGGCGCCAACGATTACGTGGTCAAGCCATTCTTCGTGCGTGAATTGATCGCCCGCATCAAGCTGCAGTTCCGCAATCAGACCGCCCCGGCGCGCGTACTGGAGGCGGGTGGAGTGCAATTGGACCGCGGCAGTTGCCAGGCGCGCCTGAATGGGACCCTGCTCAACCTCACCGCTACGGAGTTCCGCCTGCTCGAGTTTTTGATGAGCCGTCCCGGGGTAGTCTTCAGCCGCGAGCAACTGTTGAATGCCGTCTGGGGCCAGGATCGCGCCATCACGGACCGCGCCGTGGACGTGTATGTCCTGCGGCTGCGGCAGAAGATCGAGATCGACCCGGCCAATCCGGGGCTGATTCATTCCGTGCGGGGATTCGGCTACACCTTCGAGCCGCGCGTTTCCAGCGCCACTTCCGCTGCCTAGAATTCCTGTACAATAGTTCCTGTACAATAGTTCCTGTACAATAGAGTCGAAAGGAGGCCGGATGGGAACCACTAACGCGGTCTACGCCCTCGCCTTTAGCACGCAGGACATCCTCCTGGTGGCCTTGGTGGCCATGCTGTTTTTTGGCGGCAAGAAGATTCCGGAGATTGCCAAAGGCTTCGGCGCTGGCATTCGCAACTTCAAGGACGCCATGAAGGGCGACGACGAGAAGAAGCAGTAGGCTACCGGAGGCTGCCCGCAAGTGGGGCGGATCTTATTCAGGCTCCAGAAATCTCGATCAAAAAATCCCCGCGGGCATGCGCTAAGGCTCGCGGGGATTCTGCTGTTGGAGTTGGTAGTTCCGCCTACTTCGCTTTCTTGGGCGGGACGATGGAATCCTTGGCGGCTTTCGCCACGCGGAATTTCACCACCTTCTTGGCCGGGATCTTGATGGATTCCCCGGTCGCGGGATTGCGGCCCACGCGAGCTTTACGGTCCTGGCGTACCAGGCGTCCAATACCCGGCAGCACGAAGACCCCGTTCTTCTTCACTTCCCCGATTGCCAGGCTGGCAAGGGAATCCAGGAACTGGCGGGCTACTTTGTTGTTGACTTCGCAACTCTCGGCGAGGTGTCTCACTAGTGCCGTCTGCGTCATACGTTGAATTGCCATAGATCTCCTTTGGTTCTCACCATCGATTCACACTCAAGGGCCGCCGCTAACGGAGGTCCCCCCATACGCCGTCCATCGAAATTAGGGCGCCGGCCGCGCGCCCGTCATGAGCGGCGGCTTCGATTACGTATCAATAATAAGTGAATGCGAAAGTCGATGTAAAGAGAAAATACGTGCGAAACGGCCTGTTTTTGGGCTTTTTTTCGAGGATGAGCCGCGCGAGGCCCGTCAAACGGCCTTTTTGACGGGGTTCTCGGCGCCGGCAGCCGCTGCCGCCGCCTTGCGGGGCTGTTCCTGCAGGTTGTCGAGGCCCAGTACCTTGCGCAATTCGCCGTCCAGATTCCCGCATAGGTCGGGGTGCTCCCGCAAGAACTGGCGGGCGTTATCGCGCCCCTGGCCGATGCGCTCTCCATGGTAGCTGAACCAGGAGCCGCTCTTCTCCACCAGGTTCTGGGTCACGCCCAGATCCAGCAGGTCGCCCTCCCGCGAGATCCCTTCACCGTAAAGGATGTCGAACTCCGCTTCCCGAAATGGCGGCGCGACCTTGTTCTTGACCACTTTGGCGCGGGTGCGGTTGCCGATGGCGCTGTCCCCGTCCTTGATCGCGGCGATGCGCCGGATATCCACGCGCACCGAAGCGTAGAACTTGAGCGCCCGTCCGCCGGTGGTGGTTTCGGGGTTGCCGAACATCACGCCAATTTTCTCGCGGATCTGGTTGATGAAAACCATGCACGTGCCGGTGCGGCTAACCACGCCGGTCAGCTTGCGCAGGGCCTGGGACATCAGCCGCGCATGCAGCCCCATGTGGCTATCGCCCATCTCGCCTTCCAGTTCGGCCTTCGGAACCAGCGCCGCCACCGAATCGATCACCACCACATCGATGGCAGCGGAGCCGGTCAGCGCCGCGGCGATCTCGAGGGCCTGCTCGCCGTGATCCGGCTGCGACACCAGCAGGTTATCCACGTCCACACCCAGTTTGCGCGCGTAGGCGGGGTCCAGCGCATGCTCCGCGTCGATGAAAGCGGCTACTCCGCCGGCCTTCTGCGCCTCGGCGATCAGGTGCAGGGTCAAGGTGGTCTTGCCGGACGACTCCGGCCCGAAGATTTCCATCACCCGTCCGCGCGGGAAGCCGCCCACGCCTAGCGCGACATCGAGCGAGATCGAGCCGCTGGGGATCACCGCCACCGGCACGATCGTGCCGGATCCCAGACGCAGAACGGCGCCTTTGCCGAACTGCTTGTCCAGTTGTGAGAGCGTGACGTCGATGGCGTGACGCCGCTCGCGTTCGTCCATGAAGATTCCTCCTTGCAGGAAGCAATCTCGTGGCGGATGGCGGGAAGTTCTCTCCGGAAAATTTTGGGGGGATGAGTCAAAGAAGCAGGAGGACCTGGCCTTCGGGCTAATCGGACGGTTGAGTGAATCTTGCCAAGAGAATGCCGGTCGCCTCCGGGCACAATAGTTCTTGCGTTACAGATTTCGCCTGTTGGAAAGCAGTGGGACGTTTTACGGCGTCCTAAACGCTGCCGGCCCGGTTTGTACCCGGGCCGGCCAATCCAACGTTTAGGCGAAAGGAGGCAACGGATGTTAATCATCACGTTGACCGTTATGATCGCCGCGACTACGGCGATCACGGTGACGATCCGCGTTTCGCGGCGTCGTCGTCGAAAGTAACCGCAAAGCCACGGCCGGGAAACCGGTCGTGGCACCTCCTTAAACTTACAACTTTGCGGACCTCAGCGCAAGCTTCTTCCGCGACAGCGCGACAGCTTCTTCCGCGACAGCGGTGACAGACCGCGCATTGGCCTTCCGTGTATTCCGCCCTGCCTGGCAGCCGCAGTACTGGCGTTCCGCCGATTTGGCTCTGGTTCTGGCCCGCGAACTGTCGACGAGGTGCTGCCGAATAGAGACATCGGCCGAATCAGGACGACTTCACCAGTTCGCGCGCGGATCCGATCCGCTCCGTAACGTATTTTACTCTGGAGAATTTTGGGGGGCGGGCACCCACGGCCGGGCGGTGTCCTACTGGTCCAGCGCAAGGGCACGGCGCAGAACCGCTCTCAGGGCGGTTTGATCGGGCTCTGCGCGTTCGCCAAGGCGGCGCACAACGTCACCCTTTGCCAGCACGGTCAGCTTGTGTACGCGAACTGTCGAGGCCGTATTCAAGCCGGCCTCGCGCCATTGTTGAATAGCGACATCGAAGTCGGAGGTTCGGAGGCGGGAGGTGATGGGAGCGGCAACGAAATCGTCGTCGCCCGAATCGAGGAGCACCACGGCTGGACGCAATTTGCCGCCCGGCGTTTGGTGAAACTCGATCCGAATCGGCACGACTTCACCGGGTCGAAGTGTCATGGATCAGCGACTCATAGATCGAGTCGGGAGCATACGCGGCCTCGAACCGTCGCCGCCCCGCTGCGCGCCAAGCGGCATCGTCGTCTGAGATGCCCCATTGGAGCACCACCTGAATCTGTTCTCCCGGCGGAACCGGGGCGGCGACGTCGGGTGGAACGGCAACCTGCCCGTTCGGCGTGAGTCGGCTCTATGGCCGACTAAGGTCGACAGTCACAAAACTGGAGGGGCGGCCAGTCGGCCAAAAACGCCGCTGCTACTCGCCACCCTCGAAGCCGAAGAACACGTCCAGCCGGCGTACCGCTGCGGTACGTTCGAATATCGCGGCGCTGGTAGCGGCATCGAGGTTCAGCCCTTCAACCGTGTGGCTGGAGCCGTCGGCAAGGGCGATCTCGATCCGGCGCGGCCCGGATCGATGGGCCACCACGGCCGCCTGGCAGGTAGTGAACGCCAT
The DNA here is from genome assembly GCA_003166475.1 of Bryobacterales bacterium. Classification (GTDB taxonomy): domain Bacteria; phylum Acidobacteriota; class Terriglobia; order Bryobacterales; family Bryobacteraceae; genus Bog-159. The sequence continues at coordinate 21,861 of PMVV01000294.1, forward strand.
GCTGCCAGGCTCGAGGCGGAGGCCGTGCTCCAGGCCGTCGAGACCGTAGAAGTGGAACGTCCGCGCCTGCGGCAGAAACTCGCCGCGGCTGACCAGATGCGGGCAGAAACCGAGCCGTCCGTCTGCGACGGCGACGCCCATCTCGCCCAGCCGCGAGATGAGATCCTCCTTCACCTGACCGGTCATGCCGGGTTGCTGCACTCCCGCAAAACCGGGCGTGTGGGAGTATGGATCGGTGGGGATTGCGCCATACAGTTCCGGCGGCTTGTGGACGCCGATGCCCTCACGGATTTCGTAGTAGTGGCTTCTGAGGCGCTCGACTAGAGCGGCGTCCTCGCCCGCACACCCGGCCCGGTACAGGACCTCCTGGACCGCCAGAAGGAGCTTTGAAACCATGTGCCAGTAAATGCAGCCGAGTCCCTCATATTTATAAAACGTGCCCGAGCGCCCGGTGAAGGACTGGTGATCGAACACCTCTTCATACAACGCCAGGATCTGCGCGCGCTCATCGGCCGGCAGGCTCAGGGCCGCGAGCGCTTCCCGCAACAGCGTGCCGTTCCGGAAGGCCGCGTTGAAGTGAGCCACGCCGTTGGAATCTCGAACCGCGATGCGGCGGTCGCCGCGCTCGATCATAGCGGCCAGCGATTTCGATTTCGCGATGGCCGCGTCCGGGATGTTGTTCTTCTCCCAAAAACCCGGCAGCTTGCGGTCCGGATACAGGACGTAGCTGTTCTGGTCGGCACGGTAAAGGTGGCTGCCGCGCAGCGCGTCGAGCAGCGCCGCCGATTCCTGCGCGGAGAGAGCGCCCGAACTCAGCACGGCCATCTGGCCTTCGAGCATCTCATAGAGGCGGCGAATGGCGATCCCGTCGCCGTCGACCTTCATGAGGTTGTAGGCGTGATAGAGGCCGTCCTCCCGGCGGTTGGCGCGAATGGAATGGTCGATGTGCCGCAGCGCCACGTCGCAGAAGGCCATCAGCTCGGCGACGCTAAGCGGCGTCTGGCGGCCTGAAAACCCGTGGGCGTAAATTCCGGCCCGGTAGCCGCTTCCCACGCTGCCCAGGAGATCGAGGACGGCCTTGCGTTCCCGGTCCGAGATCGGTCCGCCGAGCAGGCCCGCGTGCCGTTCCAGCGCCTCGGCCACTCGTCGAAAAGCCTCGGCGACTTCCGAGGACACCTCGATCGCCGGTGTGCCGGCGGCGCCGAAAATGTCCCGGCAGAACGACAGAAACCGCCGCAGGAAGTAGAGCGTCACCATGGAGACGCCGGAGCCGACCAGCGCGTTGTTCGCGTCGTTCCACTCGGGCCGCTGCGTGTTCATCCACAGGCCGGCCTCGGGGATGTAGTTGAAGAGCCGGGCCAGCACCAGGACCAGCAACTTTTCCGCCAGGTTCACGCGGTAGGGCGCGCCGTCCGCACCCGGCAGGGCTTTGCCGTCCGCGCCCATGGCTGCCGCCCGCTGGCGAATCTCGCCGTCGAGAGCGGCATCGAAGTCGATGGTGTTGCGCGGATCTTCGAGCAGCGCGCTGTAGGGCTTGATGCGGTAGGGGACGTTGGCGTAAGTGAAGACACGGCGCGTAAGCAGGCCCGCCAGAGCGCCGGGATGGTAGCGCGCCGAAACCTCGAGCAACTTCAAAAGGTAGACCACCTGGTGGTCGCCCCAATAGCCGATGTAAGACCAGGCGTCGTGCGGGTCGAGCACCTCCCAGTCGAAGCCGTCGCGCATGATGCGGTACGGATTGTAGCCATCGGCGGTCGAGGCGCCGGCAAACTTGAAGATCATGCTCTCGACGTAACCGGGAAAGGAGAGCGCCAGCGCCTCCCAGTTCTGGAAAATGTCGCGCCAGTTGCCTTGGTAGTTGAGTATCCGCTCGCCGTGCTCGGCCTTCACCTCGATGGAGAAGATGTTCCAGGGGCGGCTGGGGTCGCCGTGACGGCGGCTGAAGGTCAGCGGCAGGTACTCGTGCGCCAGCCTCTCCAGGTCCGGGTCCTCCTGCTCGCGTGCCAGCGCCAGAAGGCGGCTGTGCAGCAGCGTTTCCGGCAGAGCGTCGAGGAAGCCGGCCCGCCGCTCGGCTACCGCGCGGTTGGCCTTGCCGATGAACGACCTAAAATCGGAGCGGGAAATCTGGTAGCCGCAGTCGGGGATTCCGCCGCGCATGATGTTGAACAGGGCGTTCGCGAAATGCCGGTCTGCGCTGAGGTCGTCGCCCGTGAGTTGTAGACCGTCGGCGGCGGCCACCATGCGAACCAGGTTGCGCGTGCCCCGCTCCACGTCCTGGTCAAGCTGCGCACGCAGGTCCCCACCGGACTTGATGAGGCTGACCAAGGCCGCGACGCTGGCGGCGTCCTGATCGACCTCCGCCACGATGCTCCACTCTTTGCGGCCGCTTGCGGGAAGCGCCAGGACGGCGTTGACGAAATACGCGCCACGGCGGCCGCGGATCAGCGTTTCCTGGTCCACCGCATTCCGCCGCCGGAAGCGGTCAAGCTGCGCCGCGCACAGCAGCCGGCGGGCGGATTGAATGCCCTCCGACCAGACCGTGGTCACGCGCAGCGCCTCATTGGGCTCGGGCCGGTCGGATGGAACGGAGCTCAGTTTGAAGAGGCCCAAACCAGTTTCGGGATCCAGTTCGTTCTCCTTGTAGCCGTCCGCCAGGGTGCTGTATTCCATTTGGAAGCGGCGCGTGAGGCCGTGGGGCAAGAGGTTCTGGATGCCGTCCAGGAGATCGACCTCGACCGGCTCCGCGCCCAGGTTCACCAAAGCCGCGCGCCGTACGAAGCCGAAACGGTCGCTGGTCATCCAGGCGCAGGAGAAGGACAGCGCGAGGTCGTGGTTGATCTCCTCAAATATGAGCTTGTTGCCGTAGACGCTCTTCGAGAGGCTGCGCGTGATGCGGTACAGCCCCTCGTAGCGCTGCGAGAAAGGCTCCCACAGAGCCGTGCGCCCGGCGCGGGCGGCCAGCAGGATGGTCTTGCCGCCGGTCTGGTCCTGGCTGTCATGGATGCGGTCGTCGGTGCAGTAGGGGAACAGGGCGTGGTCGGGATCCCGGCGGCCGGCGGTCAGGGCGCCGGTGCTCGAGACGAACATCCAATGATCCGAGTCGCTGACCAGGCTCATCAGGAACGGCGCCATGGCATCGTAGTTGACGATCCGGTAGAAACGCTCGCCACCAATGTCGAAGGGGCCGCCCTCCACCGCGCCCGCGCGGAACTGCAGGGGCGTTCCACCGGCGAAGGCTGCGCTCATTGGCTCTCCTTGGCGGCTGGAGCGGCCGGCGGAGGGTAGCTCGGCGAGGTCGGCCCGTCCGGCATCAGGTCCGGATACAGCGTCCGCATCGCCAGCTTGGCCTTGCGGCCCTCGGAGAAGAGGCCCCAGTGGCCCTCGGTCCCGCTTCCCTTCCAGGGCTCGTCAAACGCCTCGAAATAGAAGACCGTCACGTCGTTGCCCTTCGCCCAGGCGGTGAGTTCTTCGTAGTAACGCTTCTGCTTCTGCTCGTCGCCGGCGCGCGGGGCGTGCTGATCGCCGACGGTGTAGGAGGCCCAGCCCGCCTCGCCCAGCACGATCGTTTTCCCCGGATGAGCCTTACGCACGCTCTCGTAGTTCTTGATGGTCGAAGGCATGGCGGTGTCGATGTCTTCGTGGCCCCACATGGGATAAGTGTGCGTGGTGATGAAATCCACGACGTCCGCCAGCTTGGCTTGCGGCTGCCGCCAGTAGAGCGAGTCGTCGGCGACCGTGACCGGGCAGGTCACCGCCTTCTTAACCTGCGCGACGTACTCGATGGCGCGCTCCTCGGTCAGCTTGTGGTCGGACCAGGACACCAGAATTTCGTTGCCGACGCTGACAGCCAGGACGATGTCCTTATAGGCGTTGGCCAGGCGGATTCCAGTGGCAGTCTGTTCCGCGTTCTCGCCTTCGCGGCCCGCCCTGCCGTCGAGCCAGATGCCCAGCAGCACCTTGAGCCCGATCTTCTCACGCCGGATGACTTCCAGAACGTCCTGGGAGTGCCGGTCGCCTCCGTAGAGCCGGATCAGCTTCCAATTCCTCTCCAGGATCTTGAGATCTTCGAGAATCTGCGCCTGAGTCGGGAACCGATTCAGTTGCGGGTTCTGGCCCGCGCGGTAGCCGGAGTAGCAGACGCCGTTGCCGTGCCATTTTTGCACGGTCAGATCGACTGCCAGCGCCGAAGACAGCAAAGCGAACACACCAACGAACACACAAACAAAAGTTGTCTTCATGCCTCGATCTCTCCCCGCCGCGCCTTCAGGTCTTGCTCGATCTTCACCATCAGGCCATCGTCGAGCGGATAGAGCGCCATGGTGGCGGCAGCCAACACCAACAGCGCGGCCGGGATCCAGCTCATGGACAGGATGATCCCGTGGAGCGAGCCGGCAGTTTGCTCTACGTTGGCCACGTACCCGGAGTATGCGAGGATCAGGCCGAACATCCACGCGCCGATGGCCACGCCGATTTTGGTGCTGAAGATGGCGGAGGCAAACACCAGCCCCGTGGTGCGGCGGCCGGTGCGCCATTCGGCATGGTCGGCGGTATCCGCGAACATGGCGAAGACCAGCGGCGAGTTGAACCCGATGATGAAGCTGGAGAGGATCTGCAGCGCGAATATGAGCCAGAGGTCCGAGGGGCCCGCGAGCCAGAAGAATCCGACTACCAGACCGCCCACTCCGATCGCCATCATGAAGAGCGGCTTCTTGCCGAACCGCTTGGCCAGGAAGGAAGTGACGGAGACGGCTACCAAAAACGCCAGGCCGTTCGACACCAGGAACAACCCCAGGAGATCCTGGCGCTTCAGGAAGTACTTGAAATAGTAGGCCGAGGCCGAGCCTTTAATCACGAACGCCGCCAGAATCAGCAGCAGCACGCCGACCAGGACCAGCCACGGCCGGCTGCCAAACAGGTCGCGGAGATCGCGTTTGATGTTCGAATCCTGCTGCGGGGGCGGAGTGACACGCTCGCGGGTGCTGGCGAAGCACAGCGCCAGCAGGACGATGGCGAGTATGCCGTACAGCACCATGGTGAACTGCCAGCCGCGAGTGTCGTTACCGCCGCCGAAGAACTTGACGAAGCTGAGCGTAAAATATTGGACGAACACGCCGGCGGTAAAGGCGCCGATGAAGCGTATCGAGGAGATGGAGGTGCGCTCCTGCGAGTTCGGCGTCATCACGCCCATCAGCGCGGTGTAGGGAATGTTGACCGCTGTATAGAGGAACATCAGCAGAGCGTAAGTGATGTAGGCGTAAACGAGCTTGGCGCCGCCGGTAAGATTTGGCGTGGTAAAGGTCAGCACGCCCGCCACGGCGAGCGGGAGCGCGAACCACACGATGTAGGGCCGGAAATGGCCCCAGCGCGTCTTGGTCCGGTCGGCAAGAGCACCCATGGCCGGATCCGCCACCGCGTCGGCGATGCGCGTGACGAGCAGCATGGTGCCGACGGCCGCGGCGGAGAGGCCGAAGACGTCCGTGTAAAAGATGATCAGGAAGAACTCGAACGTCTTCCAATACAGATTGGAAGCCGCATCTCCCAGGGAATATCCGATTTTCTCCTTGAGGGAAATGCGGTCGGCCAATGGAACCTGCTGCGTCGTTGCGCTCACGCGAACCTCCTCGTGGGGCACGCCTCAGTGTGCCAACTGCCTGAGGGGATGAGGGATGGGGAAGACTTCATTATTGTGCGTGCCTCCGTGAGTCAATGTATCAGGCCGCCGAAGGGAAAGCCAGTGTATTCAGAGTAGCCGGACTTGTTATCCGGATAATTTCAGATCGGGTGGGGTGAAGGGGTTGGGCCTGGGGTTGCGCCCAGGGTTGCGCCCATGCCCTGCTGCCTGGCCAAACTCTGTGGTGTCCCTACCGGCGCAACCCGACCAAACGACTTATGAATGGCGTCGCCTCCGCCCGAAAGGGTTGATCTGCCGTCCACCCAAAACCAATCGCTACTTGGTCACTCCTTACGGCTGGAAGGTCGCCCGGCTGTTTTCGCGGCTGGAAGCCCTAATTGCCGCGACCCTCCAGATACGTCAAGACCGTCTTGGTCAAATCCTCCTCGACGCGGTCGGTGAAAGGATTCGTTTGGGTCTCGTAGCCGCCCTCGGAAAAAGCCTGCCGGGTGGCCAGATAACCGAGCCAGCCGTTGGCATAGCCGAAATAAAACGTATTCGGATAGGGCGAGCGGCTCCGCACGTGCATCGAAATCTCGCAGAATAATTCGACCGGGGCCGACCACAGCGCGAGGCTGTCGTTGACGATCGCAAACCGGATTGGGAATCGGATGGTGCCTGCTTCGCCCTTGCCGGCCTGCAGATAGTTGCCCAGGGAATCGTCCCAGCCGAAGCCCTTGCGGCGAGGGGTCTCTACGAATCGTTCCCCCTCCCTGATGCCGACTTCAGCGCTGGCCGGCGCGAGCGACCGGTTGGCGGCCAGGATGCGGTCGCCGAGGAGCACGTTGAACTCCGTGATGTGCGCGGCGCGGAAATCTTCCTGAACGGTGTAGATCGGCGCCAGGTTCCCGGCGGCCCCGTTGACATATAGCATGGGAGCGCCGAGTTTCTCTTCGACGTAGGTCTCCACGACCCCGGGCGCATCGCCGCTGATCAGCGTGTTGTGCGGGCCGAGGGCCGTACCGTGCATCGAGTAATTGGCGATCAGCGCGACGATAGAACCGTCCGTGCGCTCAAGCCGGATCAGGCCGATCTGCCGGTCGGCCGGTCCGTCCGGATTCAGGCCGAGCGATATCTGGCCGTCTACGTCGCGCGCGCGGCGGTTGATATTGGCGGCCGAGTAGCCGGTGCCGAAGGCCAGACGCGCCGGCACAAGTTCGCTTCGGGCTTTCTTGATGCCGTCGATCAGGGATCTCTCCACCGAAGCCGTGTACTCACGGTCCGGTTCGTGGGTGTACCGCTCGGGCATCATGAGCTTCAACAGGCCGTGCGGTCCGACCTCCGGCGCGGAGTGCGTGTGGGTCACGGTCCACCAGACCTGGACCGGCTCGATGCCCGTTTCCTTTTTCAACTGCGCGGTAGCCTCGTCGTACACCGACGGCGCGAACAGGCACAGGTCGGAGGAAACCAGGAAGAACTGCGTGTGTCCATCGTCCATGGCAACGATGCGGTGGTAGAGGCGATCGTGCACGCCCGTGGATTGCCGGGCCGGATAGCCCGCCAGCCACTTGCTGGCGGATGGAGTTATGTCCACCTTCACGGCCGAGGCGCGAAATTCCGCGGCCGGCGCCATCAGGGCGCAGGCTACGATGAGCCCCAACGGTAGGGGCGATCCAAATCCGGACATGCCCCAGCCTAGCATGCAACGGAATACGCTAAGGTTTGTCCGTATTGAGCGCGGGGTGCCTTGGAGGGCGGCCAATCATGGCCNNGCTGAAAGCCGGCTGCGGGCAGAATTGCCCGCCCTCCAACAGGAGGTGAGAAGTGTTGACGAAGTATTCACTCTTGTTGGTTGTCACGGCAGTCAGCGCGGCGCTATTCCATCCGCCGGCGCTTTCTGCGCAGGCCGGCGGGGAATTGCCCGCATACCTCGACTCGAAACAGCCGGTCGAAGAACGAATCGGCGATTTGATGCGCCGCATGACGCTCCCCGAGAAAGTCGGGCAGCTCAATTTGCCGTGTGTTTATGTGAATGAGCTGGGGAAGGATATCCCTGAAAAAATGGAGGCGTGCCGAAGGTTCGCCGCCGGAACCTACACTCGGGAGATTGGTCCGGGCTGCGGCTTTTTCACGCTCGCGAATGAGATTCTGCACAACGGCGCCCGCCAGCAGGCTGAGTACTTCAACGAGCTGCAGAAGATCGCGCTCACTCAGACGCGCCTGAGAATACCTCTCCTTGAGGACGAAGAGGGCACGCACGGCGCTATGTTTCCCGGCGCGACGATCTTTCCGGAGGGCTTGGCCATCGGCAGCACGTTCGACCTGGACTTGGTGAGATCCGTCTACGCGGCGGCGGCGGCGGAGGCCAGAGCCGTCGGCATCCACATGCTCTCGACTCTGGTGCTGGAGCTGGATCGCGACCCGCGTATGGGTAGAAACGAAGAAGCCTATACGGAGGATCCTTACCTTTACTCGCGTATCGCGGAAAGCATTGTCCAGGGCGCGCAGGGGACGAACATCGCGGCCGCGGACAAAGTAATCGCCGTGCTGACGGATTTCCCTACCCAAAGCGAACCAGCCAGCGGCCTGGAACGTGGCGCCATCGAATTATCGGAACGCGCTTTACGTGAGAACTTTCTGCTTCCCTGGGCTGCGGCAATCGCCAAAGCCGGCGCTCTCGGTGTGATGGCTGGATACCCGGAAATCGAGGACGTGCCCGCGCACGCTTCCGAGAAGTGGATGAACGATGTCCTCCGGCAGGAGTTGGGCTTCCGGGGGGTAGTGGTGAGCGAGGGTGGCGGATTCGGAACGTTAGTTTACGAACACATTGTTCGCACCCAAAAAGAGGCGGGCGCCCTGGCCTTGAAAGCGGGCGTGGATGTGAACATCACGTATGAACCCGCCTATATGGGCCCGCTGATTGAGAACGTGGAGGAGGGACGGGTGCCCATCGCGTTGGTGGACCGCGCGGTGCGCAGAGTTCTGGATCTCAAGTTTCGCCTGGGTCTTTTTGAGAAACCCTATGTCGATGTGGATCGCGCTGTACGCACGGTTCACTCACAAGCGTATCGGGACCTCGCTCTGCGGGCCGGCCGCGAAGGAATCGTACTGCTGAAGAATGAACGAAACCTTCTGCCGCTGAAGAAGAACTTGAAATCGATTGCGGTCATTGGTCCGGACGCGGAAAACCTCATGAACCAACTCGGGGACTATTCACCGCACAAGATCCTGCAGCACGTCGTCAGTATTTTGGAAGGCATCAAAAGCAAGGCCGGTCCGGAAGTCAAGGTTGTTGCAGTGAGAGGCTGTGGAGTGTTGGGCACCGACAAGAGCGGGTTCGCCGAAGCTACGCGCGCCGCGAAAAGTGCGGATGCAGCCATTGTGGTGGTCGGAGAAAACCAGGGTCAGAACGACGTAGACGAGGAGAAGGACCCTCCCACGGACGGAGAAGGCCACGACGTAGCCAGTCTGGACCTCACCGGCGTGCAGGAGGACCTGGTTAGGGCGGTTTACGAGACGGGAACACCCACCGTCGTCGTGCTGGTGAACGGCCGGCCTCTTTCGACCCGCTGGATTGCCGAGCACATGCCGGCGATCGTAGAGGCTTGGCGGCCCGGCGAGCGCGGTGGGGAAGCCGTTGCCGATGTCCTATTCGGCGATTACAACCCTAGCGGCCGGCTGGCTATCACGATTCCCCGCCACGTCGGTCAACTGCCGGCTTATTATAATTACAAACCCGGCAAAGCCTACTGGTTGCGCGACCTGAAACGCGGCTACGTCGATATGCCCGCGACACCTCTTTTCCCTTTTGGTTACGGCTTGAGCTACACACAGTATGAGTACAGTAACCTTCGCATCGACCCGCCCCAGATCCATCCGGAGGGCATGGCACGCGTCAGTGTGGAGGTAAAGAACACGGGCGACCGCGCAGGAACGGAAACTGTGCAACTCTACATTCACGAGACCGCGGGTCCGGTGGCAACACCGGTAAAACAACTGCGCGGATTCGAGCGCGTGGACCTGAAACCGGGCGAAACGAAAAATGTCACGCTGACCCTGACGCCGGAAGATTTGCAATTGCTCGACCGCGACATGCATTGGCGAGTGGTTCCAGGCGATTTTGAGATCATGGTGGGGAAGTCGTCGGAGGATTTGCCGCTCCAGGGAGTGCTGAAGGTGGTGCCTTAGCGACTTGAATTGCATAATGGTGGAGGAGGAATAGCATGATCTCGAACCGATCGATACCTCGCGCCACCGTAATCCCAGTGCTGGCGTATCCGGATGTGAATCAGGCCGCGGCCTGGTTGTGCGATGCATTCGGATTTAGCGTGCGTCTGCGCATCGGTGACCATCGCGTGCAGTTGAATGTGGGCGATGGAGCGGTGATCGTGAGAGAAATACGCCCGAACGAAGTCAACGCGGCGCTGGGCATGGGGCACTCGCTCACCATTCGTGTCGAGGACGCCGATGCCCACTGCAACCGGGCAAAGGCTCACGGGGCGAAGATCACACAAGAGCCGGTGACTCACCCGTATGGGGAGCGGCAGTACAACGCGGATGACTTCGCGGGACACTCGTGGACCTTTTCGCAGTCGGTGGCGGACGTGCACCCGGAGGAGTGGGGCGGGACGGCGGAGCAGTTGTGATCGTTGCCGCCAGTCCTGCGATTACTCCTGCAACCCGGCCTTGCGATACACCTGCTGGACGCGCGCGAGCTGCTCGTGCCGCTCCTCCAGGCCGAGCGAACGCACCATCTCGCGGATAGTCATGCGAGGGTCGTTCGACCAGAAAATGCCCCGGTCTTCATCCTCGTAGTAGTGGAAGGCGACCCTTTCGCCGAACTTCTTCTGCAACGCTTTCCCGTTTTCCAGCTTGGCGCTCCAAGGGAGGATCGCGTAGCTGAGGTCAATCTCATAGGTCAGCACGCTTTCCGGCGGCCGGATTTGCGCGGCGATTCGCCCGCTCGGCTCGAATATCGATGCATTGTGCCGCCACGTGCTGGAGACAACGTAAAACCCTCCCCGCATGGCGCGGAATGCCGGAGTGGCAGTCTGCGGCGACTGCGTCGGCCATGCCACCAGTTCACAGCCCTGCCGCGCCAGTTCGTTCCAACCGCGATCGAATTCCATGTCGTAGCAGATCTGGATCCCGAGTCTGCCGAAATCGCACTGGAAGACCGGCGCCTCCGTCCCCAACGTACAACCGCTCTCCATGGTCTCGCTATCCGGCGCGACGACCAAGTGCACTTTGCGATAGATCCCCGCAACCGCGCCGTCGCGCCCGAATAGAATCGCGGCATTCGAGCACCGCTTCCCGTCCGCTGCGAGCAGGTAAGTGGGAGCCACGATGTAGCAGCGATGTTCGCTCGCTTTCCTGCTGAAAGCCTCACGCAATTCGCCCTCCAGCGGGACCGCACAGGCATGCACATCCTTACCCGCCTCCCCGGTGACTGCCGTTTCGGTCAGGATGGCGAGGTCTGGGCCCCGCCCGTACCTCTTGCCGGATTGCTCGACCATCCGGTCCACGAGCCTGGTGAGTTGATCGAGGCGCTGCCGCAGTCCAGGGTAAGTGCCCCAAAGATCCTGGATCGCGGTGCCGACGACTACCTTGCGCGGCAGTGTATTCGACGTGTCGCGGATGCCGGCCGGCGCACCGGCGGCAGTAGAGAGTGCCGCTCCGGTAGCTGCCAGACCACTCACGCTCGTGAGAAATGTTCTGCGGTGCATGTAATAGTCTCCTTCAGCCTGATTTGACACGACCCGGCGCCCGGCCCGTGGTGACCGCCGCGTCGAGCCGTGCCCCCAACGTGTCGAATCCCGCCTGGGGGCCTCGCCATTGCAGTTCATCCACGTCGTCAAACAACCTAATGTCGGTGCGGAGCGTTGCCAGCGTCCGGAACAGCAACGCACGGTCGCGTTCGCGGGAGAGCGTGCGCGCGAGGGCGCCCGCGTTGGCGGCGTTTACGCCCCATTCCCCGCAGTCCGCCGGGATGGATTCGAGGTGGACGAACTTGGCGAGAACGGCAGCCGACGACTTCGCTCCCCAGCCTGGCAAACCGGGGTAGCCGTCAGCCGCGTCGCCCACCAGAGCCAGATAATCGGGAATCGACTCCGGCGAGACGCCGAATTTTCCAACGACGCCGGCCTCGTCGAGCGTCACGCGTCTCCGGCGATCCAACTGCACGATACGCGTGCCGCGCACGCATTGGGCGAGATCCTTGTCGGGCGTGCAGATAATCACGCGCTCGACACGCGCATCCCGAGCCGCCGTCGCCGCCCCGGCCGCGAGGGCGTCGTCCGCCTCGAACTCCATCATGGGCCAGACTACGACGCCGGCCGCCGGGAGGACCTCTTCGAGCAACTCAAACTGGGCCAGGAGGTCTGGTTCGATGCCTTCACCGGTCTTGTAGCCTGGCCATAGCCCGTTGCGGAAGGATTCGATGACGTGGTCCGTAGCGACGGCAACGTGCGTGGCGCCGCCGCGAATCATTCCCAGAACGGACCCGAGCACGCCTCGCACCGCGGCGACCTCGCGGCCGTCCCGATCTCGCGCGGATGGCAGGGCGTAGTAGTGCCGGAACAACTCGTAGGTGCCGTCGATCAGGTGGATTTCCAAGGTCTCTCGCAAGTTTACTTCGCCGGGGCGTCCGGTCCTGCCGAGCCGGACAGGACCTTGAGCGTGCGCAGCCACGTTTCCACGCTCAGGGGCCACGCCGTAACCGGCAGAGCGGTGCGTCGCAGGCCGTAGCCGTGTCCGCCCCCGGCATAAATGTGAAGCTCCGCCGGAACCTTCGCGCTCTTCAGGGCCAGGAAATAGACCACCGCGTTTTCGACATGGACCGGATCGTCCTCCGCCTGGACGATAAACGACGGCGGGGTCTGGTCAGTCACGTGAATGTCCGGATTTGGAGCGAAGTCTTTCTCCGCGAGCGCCAGATAACCTGGATAGACGATCACGGCGAAGTCGGGACGGCAACTTACACCGTCAGCGGCATCCATTGGATCGTACAGCCGGCGATCGAAGTGAGTACTGAGGGCGGCAGCCAGGTGAGCCCCGGCGGAAAAGCCCAGGACCCCGATTCGGCGCGGATCGATGTGCCACTCGCCGGCGTGAGCGCGCACCATCCCCAGAGCGCGCTGCGAATCCTGTAATGCAGCGGAAGACTTCGGGTAAGGCCCGGAGTCGGGCACGCGGTATTTTACCAGTACGCAGGCGATGCCCGCGGAATTGAGCCAGTCGCACACCTCGGTCCCTTCGAGGTCAATGGCCAGGATGTGGTAACCACCTCCCGGAAAGACGACCACGGCCGCGCCGGTGTTGTTGGAGCGGGGAGTGTACAGCGTGAGGGTGGGACTTGAAACATTGCCGAGACGGATCAGCGGCTTGCCCGCGATGAGGTTGTCTTTCGCCGTTGTGGTATCCACCTCCGGAGCCGGATTCGGCGCAGCACCTGGCGCCCCGTTTGGCCAGAGTGGCAAGGTCAGATGCCCTGGAGCAGGCTGCCAGGCGGGCTTTTGGGCAAACAGACTGGCGGAGCCGCCGATAAGGGTGGCGAGAATCAGCAGACGATTTTGCATCATAACGATCTTTGGATTTAGCGTTCACAGCAATCATCGCAGCCGCAGGGACGCTTCCGCAAGGGAAAGAAACTCAAAATGACGTTACAGCCCCAAGCGGAACTCGGGCGGGGGGTTGACGAATTGGCGATCGCGCCGCGGTTGAATGGGGTCCACGATTCAAAGCCCTTCTCCGTAAACAGTTTGTTCGCGAAGGCGGTGTTGGCTTTGCAGTGTGGCCGATCTCTCAGATTCACCCCGCTCGTGGTACCGGCTGGGGAAAATGGTTCTCAGTCCGGCCAGAAATGCATACGCCAGCGCCGCCGCTCCGAGCGCGTAGAACAGCAGGAGGTCGAGCAACCGCTTCGCTGCCGGGTTTTTCGCCGCTGCGATACGCGCTGCTCCCTTTTTCGTGTTACAACCTGCACCAGGATGCCCGGCTGGGCGTCCCGGCCAACCGGGATTATAACCGAGGCACGTTCGGGCCTTCGGCCGCCCGGCTCCGCCAACGCGCTACCGGTGAACACCCGACTTTCCGGCGTGCGCAGGCAATCCGGGGCGCACCGGAGATGCCGCGCCGTGAACCTGCCCATGGCAGACCAGGTTGCAACTATTCTTCGCGCGGTTGTACGAGATGGGCGCCAGTCCATTGGGGGCCACCACATTGGCGTCGAAGTTCACCAGACGCTCGCCGGAGATCGTAGCCGAGAAGCTACCCATGCCGTGCGCGGTGTGGCATACCGAGCACGAGAAGCCGGCGTTGATGTGCCGCGCGTGCCCATTGAAACTGGTATTGGCGAGAACCAATTTCAGGTCGTGACACTTGCCGCAAAGGGCGTAAGGGCCGGCTACGCTGAGGTCCGGATTCGGGAACGGATTCACAATCGGCAGGCCGGGTCGCGGGGCCTGGGTCGCCTCGTAGCGGCGTTCCAGAATGTGCGTGAATTTGGAGCCGTGCGGGCCATTCGGGCCGGCCCCGCCGAATTCGCGATTGTCGTCGCTGTTGTGGCAGTCCGTACACAGAAGGCGCACTCCCATCGCGCGCCCCTGGGTCGCTCCGTCCAGATTCAGCATGTAGGGGCGCAGACTCGGCTGCGGCAGGCTGCTGTTGCTATCGTGCGTCACCGGATGGCTGGACGAAGCCGTCGCGGCGAACTGCGGGATCAAATTGAGCGGATCGCCTGCCGAAATCGTCCATACTGGCAGGTACCCGAACACGCGGCTGGCCGTCTTGCCGGTGCTGGCGCCGTGACAGCGCAGGCAATTCTCATATTGATTCACGGCCCCCGGCTTCACCGTGCTGACGCCATCGGAGGCACTGATGCCAGCCACGTTGTTCTGGGACAAGCGAATCGCCGGCGGCGGCGTGAATGCGGTCACGCGCACGGATGAGTGCGGATTGTGACAGTCCACGCAAGTGGCATGCCGGTTTTGATTCAGCAGCGCGCCCTCGCCCGCCGTGTGCTGGTTATTGCTCGTGGGAAACGGGTGGCCGGTCTTGGCGAATTCCGCGGCAATGTTGGGGATGGCCGGCGAGATGTTGGAGCCGCCGCCATGGCACAACAGGCAGTCCAGTTCGTTGGGCGCGCGCAGCAGACCCGCTGCCGCCGGCGCGTTATGCACCTGATGACAAGCAATGCAAGCGTTCTGCGCCACCGTGCCATAGTCTCCGACGGGCGTCGCAGCGGCATTTCTCACGGTGTTCGTGGCGATGGCATGCGCGCCGATGGCCCACTGCCAGAGCTGGTTGTCCGCTCCGGTGACTACGCGGCTGGGATCGTGACAAGCCAGGCAGAGTTGCCCGCTGGAACCGTCGCGAACCAGGAAGTTCTGCGCCACCTTATCGGTGGATTGCACGTGCGGATTGTGGCAGGTATCGCACTCGATATTGCCCTTGATCAGCTTGACCGCGGGGTCGGCGGTCTTCCCCGCCCCCACCAGCGACTTCACTAGTTCCGGATCGTCTTTCAAAGGCAGCACCAGGCTGTTCGGATGCGAGCTTTGCAAGCTCGGGCCGGATGCGCCGCTAAGGATATCGGCCGGCTTCATGCTTCCGGACATGGAGATCTTTCCGTAAGCCTGCGTCTGTCCGGGCGCCACTGTGCCATCGTGGCAGCTCAGGCACAACAGGCTATCGCTCGATGGCTGCAGTTGCGCTTCGCCCGTCTCCTTGTAGGTGGAACTGGTATAAGTCGAATAAGTCGCCTTGGAAAGCTTCTGGTTAAACAACGGCGTCTGTCCTCCGACGCCGTTGTGCGGCGCATGGCAATACATGCAGGAGCCCGGCAATGCGCCGGTAGTCGGCGATCCGCTGCCCCTGGAAAGGTCGTGCATGCCGATGACATCGCGGGTCTGGGCGGAAAGGGCGGCCGCGGCGAACAAAGCTGCCAGACAAAGCCTCATTGCCCGCCTCCCGCGGGCGGCTCGGCCGCACCAAAATAATGAAACACCTGCACGCGCCTGCGGTTAGAATCGACCACCAGGATTCGTCCGGAACCATTCACCGACAGCCCGGCGGGTAACTCGAAGTCGCCGATGCCCGCCTCCTTGCCGAAATAATAGAGCAGGTTGCCGTCCCGATCGAAAACCTGGACCAGATGATGGAGCGCATCGCCCACATAGAAGTGACCTTCGGAATCGATCCCCAGTCCCTTAGGGCGGTACAGATCGCCAAGGCTGCCGCCGGCGCGGCCAAACCCGTAGCGGAAGTTGCCGGAACGATCGAAAACCTGGATACGGAAATTCATGGCATCCACCACCACCAGATCCTGGCCCTGCAGGCGCAACTCGGTGGGGAAATTGAATTCGCCGTCCGCGCGGCCCAATTTGCCGATGGTCCGCAGGACGCTGCCCTGCATGTCGAGCACGAAGATCCGATCTCGCCAGGTGTCGCTGACATAGATTCGCTGGGCATCGGAATCCACGGCGATCCCCGTGGGCCGTTTGAAAATGCCCTCGCCGCCTTTCAAGCCGCCGATAACGCGCTGGAATTTCCCATCGGCGCCAAAGACAAAGATCTTGCCCGCATCGGAGTCCGTGACGTAAATGTTGTCCTGCTTGTCCACGGCGACGCACTGCGGGGCGCGCAGCGCATGCTCTCCCTCACCGTGCGACAGGAACTTGTATTTCTGCTGCGCGAAATTGAAGACATGCACGCCGTAGGCGCCCGGGTCCGTGATGATGATGCGCCCCCGGGAATCCTCCGTCACGCCGTACGGGCGCACCAGGCGGCGATAATCCGGTTCGCCGACCACGGCGTCCTTGACCTTGGTCCAGAAGCCGCGCTTGGTTTTCACTTCGCGCTCGGAGCTGAAGCTGCGTTCGAATACCAGGCGGCGCCCGCCGTCCATCAGCAGCTCGGGCGCATCCGGCGTCACGGGTGTCTTCGGAACGGAGCGTGCCGCGGCCAGCCCCGGCATCAGCAGCAGCAGGGCTAGCACTCTGTAGCCCAAGTTCCGGCTTGTGGGGCAGGCAATCCTGCCTGCGGACGCGCTTTCCAGCGCGTCGAAGCCGGCTGGAGAGCCGGCTTGCAGCCAAGATTGGCTGCCCCACGCGAGTCTTAGAAAAAGCTGAACCATCGTGTTAAACCGAAATATAAAGAGCCCAGCATGCTGGGCGGCGTGCCCGAAGCGCTAAAGCCCTGGACCAGCCTCGCATAGCCCGCCTGGAAGTAAGTCTTTCTCACGCGGTATAGCATGGTCGCGGTCAATTGCGACGTGTTGTTGTTGGAGTTCGCGTCGCCGTTCTCCGTGTTGCTTTGCGCCTGCGAGTAAGCGGCTGAAAGCGTGACGCCCCGCGCCAGGTTAGCGCCCACCCCAAACGAGTAGGCGTGTCCTCCGTAGAGAACTACGGCGGCCGCGCTCACTACGGGGAGCGGAACCGGCGTGGCCACCAGGCCCGACCCGGTCAGAATCGCGTTGCCGCTGGATCGTGAATAGGCCATTGTTCCGCTGATCCACCTTACGAACACCGACGTGGAATACGACTGGCTGGAACTGGTGGAACCCGACTGACCCGCCAATCCGGATTTGGAACCGCTGGCCACGCTGGTCCATGTCGACCTCCGGCCGATTCGGCGCCCCGCGCTGCCCGAATAGCCCAGGGTATTCGTCAGGTACGAAGCCAGCAGGGTCTGTTGGTCTTGCGCGTAGTTCACGAATCCGGATAAGGACCAACGCCGGACTTCCCGCGAGTAGTTGACCGAGCCGATGAAGCCCAGGCGCGTCGCATTGGTTGGGCTGATCTCGCTTCGCACGGCGCCCACCGTGGCGTTCAGCGTGCCTCCCATGAGAAAGTTTGAGTAGGTCGCCGATCCCGTGAACGAATCCGACTCCGAGGCAGCGCCGGCGAAGCGTTGCGCCTGGTACTGATCGGTCCCATTGAAAGTCATGTGGAGGACCGGCACGGCATAGGCGGCGAACCCGGTGAGATCCAGGGAATGCGACGATTCTGCGGGCATCTGCCCCTGTGCGGCGATACCGCCCGCGGAGACGATCGATTGATAAAGCTGGCCTGCCAGGTTGTCGAGGTACTGCGCGTTGGCTCCAAAAGTCAGGTGGTCCACCGGATTGAATATGAGACCCGAATACGCCGTGTCGAGTGTGCCTTTGTAATTACCTTCGGTGCTGCCATAATCCAGATCCGAGCGGATGGCTCCGGCCGTGAATGTCCCGTGGAACGGGAGCGCATGTCCCAGGCCCAAAGAGTACGAACTGGTATCGGAATCGGATTTCTCCGGCTGCTGATCCGAATACAGTTGGGGTAACTGCGATTGAACGGCCGAGTAATGATAGCCTGCGTTGAAATTGAAACCAACCAGCGAGTACGAGGCATTGGCCACGAACGAATGAAAATCGGAGGTGCTGTTCGTGTCCGTCCCATAGATCGAGTATTGGTTGCTTCCCTGCTGATAGTTGAACGACAAGTTGGGGAGCTTGGCGACGTGCTCACCCCAACCGACACTGAAAACATCGGAGTTGCCGTGACTCGTGTAATTGGCGACGCCGGGGACCCCGAAGTTTCCCTCGCCGTTGTAAACGTTGCTGTAGCTGATCGATCCGGGAAAGTCGCTCCCTCCAAAAATCGAGGCGGTAGCATTGACGCCGCTGGCGTCGGTGATGGATTGGAAATCGGAATTGGTCCGGGATTGATTGTAGAAAGGCTGGATGTTGAAAGAGAAAAACCCGGGGTTGTAATACGAGCCGGTCAAGTTCGCCGCGCCGCCCGCGGTGATGCCATGGTCGGAAGCGGTGAGGTTCCCATAATCGGCGGTGTAGCCGGCTGACAGGGAGCCGCTCAGGTCGGCGCTCAGCTCCCCCGTCCGAAGCTGCGCCAGGGCGTGCGGCGCCATGACCGCCACTAACACACAAATCGCTCCTGCTGATGTTTTCCCCACGGCAGCCTTCTACTCCCACCCTCCTGCGAAGAATCAGAGCTCCTCGATCTTTGCTCTGCTCCGCAGCTTCTTGCCGAGCGCCGTCCTAAGCTCTTCGGTTTTGGCTTTCTCGAGTTGCTTACGCAATGAGTCCTTCGCTTCGTCGAATCCCCGTATACCGGCGGGCGTGTGCGCGTTCAGGCGGACGATGGTGAATGTCTGCTCCACCTGGATGACACCGCTGATTTCGCCGGGCCGAATGGCCTGGAGCGCCTGCACGATGGGTGGCGGCAGCTTGGCGCGATCCACGGCCTTGTGATCGCCCATCATCACGCGGTAGTCGTCCTCTGAGATCTTTTCCGCCAGCAGGCCGAACTGTTCGTACGTCCTGGTTGCCTGCGCCTGCTTGAGCGCCTTGGCGGCGCTTCTGCGAGCTTCCTCCACTTGGGCTGGCGTCGCCTTGCCGGGCGGGACCATGGAGATGGTCTGCACCGAAAACGACTCCGGAACGCGGAAGGCGTCGGGATGCGCGTCGTAATAGACTTTGGCTTCCGCCGAGGATACGGCGGCCTTGTCCGACACCTCCATCTTGATCATTTGCTCGACCAGCAGCGACCGCCGGATCTTGGTCCGCGCCAGATCCTCGGAGCCGTTGACCTCCGTCTTCAGGAATTGCCGGTAAGCTTCCGGCGTCGGAAACTCTTTGCGAAATTCCGCCCACGCCCGATCCATTTGGGCGGCCGGCACGCTCATCTTTAGCCGCAACGCCTCCTGGTATACCAGTTCTTCGAACACGATCATCTGCAAGGCGCCTTTGCGAATGCTCGGCTCCATGGCCTTGGGAAAGTCGCCGCCATGCTGGGCGGCGTACGGGAAGATAGCCAGCATCTCCCGGCGAAGATCGCGGTCTGTCAGAATGGCTCCGTTGACCCGCGCGACGGGCCTGCCCGCCGGTGGCGCCGCCGAAGGTACGCTGGGCGCGCCAGCCTGGGCGGACAGCGCTGAGACGAGTAGAGTGTAAATCGAGAACCGCGTTTTCATAGATTTAGGAGAGCGGGGGGGGAAATCCCCCCCTGGAACTCTCGCATCGACTAAATATGGCTGTTGCCGGTCGTCGGAACGTTCATGAGACCGTGCATTTCGTTTGACTCTCCACCATGGCAATTGCGGCAGAACTGCGCCGCGTTGTTGCCGCCGCCAGCAGGGGTGTACGGCCCCCGCACGAAGAAGGAAGTGTTCCAGTTAGCCTGGACACCCCCGATCATGCCCGCGTAAATAATCTCGCTGTGCTGATCGTGGCAACTGGTGCAAGTCACCGTCGGGACGTTGTTGACAGCCGACAGCGACACCGTGAAACCATAATTGGTGTTCTTGAAAACACTGCTGCTGGGGCCGGTCATCTGGACTGTGCCGGTTGCCGAGATCGTGCAGTCCCAGTTGTACTGACCGCCGCAGCCGAAAGCGGCCTGCGGTCCAACCGGGTGGTCGTTGTTATACTGGCCCGGGGTCGAGCCATCGTTTCCGAGCAGCGTCGGGGCGTTCCCGCCGACGATCGGCAGCGTCTCCACAGTTGTGCCTTTCATCATGCCGACCTTCGCCACGTTGCCGTCGTGGCAGCTCAGGCAGGCAATGATCACAAAGTTGGGGTCGTGTGCGCCGGTGAAGCCAGCGATACTGGCGGGAAATGTGACGGAGTACCCGCCCGCGTCGCCGAATGCGACGGTCTTGCCGTAAAGGGGCGCGAGGTCCTGTCCCCAGAGAGCCAGGGTACCCGTTCCCGGATCGACCGTGTTGACGTCGTTTCCGCGAGCGCCGCTATGCGGAGCGTGGCAGGCAACGCAGCCACGCCCATAGACATTGTGCGCTCCAAGGACGTCAGTCTGTGCCATGGCGGTCATCGACACCAGAGCGACGATGAGAACCATTAGCGCTAATCTATTCATAAATATAAAGGCCTCCTAAGCCTCATCTTGTTGCTTCACTGCGGACGTGGGCTTCGCCCCGTCATCCGTTTGGCTCCTCCCCGGAACCAAGTCCTATCGCGGCGCATGCGCCGCGGAACCTTGCGCGTTAACAGGCGCGATATGTTTTTGGGCCGGCTTTCCCGGCGCTGCTTCCCCGCCATCCTGCTTCTTGCGGGCTTCTTCCGCCTCGGCGTCAGTCACGTACTGGAACGCCTGCACGCGGCCGGGAAACTGCTCGGAAACGATGACTCGATTCTTCTGGTCGATGGCGATGCCATAGGCCGCTTGAAATTGCCCGGGATACTGTCCCTGCTCTCCGAAATAGATCAGCAGGCGCCCTTCGCGATCGAAAACCTGCACGCGGCTCTGGACTTCGTCAACCACCCAGATGTGGCCGTCGCCATCCACCGCGATGCCCTTGGGACGAGCGAACCGCCCCGGACCGTCGCCAGCCTTGCCAAACTCGCTGATGAAGTTTCCCTCGGCATCGAAGATTTCCACGCGATTGTTCAGCGTGTCGGTTACATAAAGGTTGCCATCGCTATCCACCGCCACATTAGTGGGGAGAGAAAAGTTGCCGGGATCCGCCAGCGTATGTTTCTTTCCCGCGACCCCGATAGTGCGCAGAACCTTGTAACTATCGGCGTCGAAGACCACCACCTGGTCTTTGTCGGTGTCCACCACGTACAGGAACCGGTTCTCCCGGTCGATTGCCAGTCCGCCCGGATCCGTCAGCACGCCAGTCCCGACGATGGCCTCCTGTTCGTGCTTGGAATTGAACACCAGCACGTGGCGCAGTTTCGAATCCGATACGAAGAGCCGGTCGTTGTCGTCCATCGCCAGTCCATTGATCAGGCCAAAGCGCGCCTCTTTGCCGTTGCGGATCAGCGTGGCGTCCTTGGTGGCCGGGTCGATGATGAAAACCGCGCCCACTGCCTGGTCGGCCGCATAGATATTGCCTTTGGAGTCGGCGGCAACCCCGTACACCCGGATGAACTGAAAGGGAATCTTGACGCTCTTCTCGGTTTGCGATTGCGCGCCGGCCAGCACATCCTTCCAATTCTTTTTCTTATTCTTGGGCTTGTCCAGAATGGCCGGGTCGAACTTCTCGCCGGTGTACATGGCCAGAAAGCGAATGCGCGCAATCTCCGGCGGCTGCGGCCACACCAGGTTGCGGGTATCGATGTTGATCCTTTGCGGAGCGCTCGGCTCGGGATCCGAATTCCTCTTTTTCTTGTCGGCGGCAGCCAAGGGCAGAGCGGTCAGCAGAGCCAGTGCCGCTATTGTCCGCCACATCCTAGTTGCCCCCCACCCGCGTGCTCTTCAGATTCAGCCCGTTGGTATGGCAGGTCTTGCAGAAGTCCATGTTGTTGGCCTGATCCTTCACCAGCAAGCCCGGCTTGGCCGATGCATGCGGCTGATGGCAGCTCGCGCAGCTTATAGCGGTCAAGACCTTGGATGTGGCCGGGTCCACCACGTCCTGCACCGGATGGCGGGTGGTCGGGTGCCCCAGGCCGTACTTCAACGGCAGGACTGTCACCTTGAGGAAGTAATTCTCGGGCAGTTTCACCTTGCCATCGAAGATCGCCACCAGGTGCTCTTTTTCGAGCTTGGCGGGAGCCGCATCCGGACCGTGGCACTCCAGGCACAATTGGTTCTCGCTCTTGGCGCGCAGCAGTTTCGGGTTTTCTCCGCCATGCGGCTCGTGGCAGGTCGCGCAACCTTGTTCATACGCCGGCTGGTGTACATGCCCTTTCTTCTGCAATTCGGCCTGATCGCTGTGGCAGCCCAGGCAGGCGGTCACCGGATCGGGACGAAT
Organism: Bryobacterales bacterium; assembly: GCA_003166475.1. Taxonomy (GTDB): domain Bacteria; phylum Acidobacteriota; class Terriglobia; order Bryobacterales; family Bryobacteraceae; genus Bog-159. The sequence goes on from PMVV01000294.1 coordinate 44,185, forward strand.
GAAGCCCGGCGTCTTACCCGCGTGCGGGCTATGGCAATCCGTGCAATCGCCTTGCGCGCCGGGATGCTGTACCTTGGCGCTCGCGATCTTCTTGGCCTGCTCGTCGTGGCAGGTCACGCACAGTTCCTTGACGCTGGGGGCGGTGAGCACCACCTTGCCGTCCTTGGCCGGCTGATGGCAGGTGTCGCAGGATTTCGACTCAAAGGGGCTGTGCAGGAACGCCCGCATCAGCTTTGGCGTGGCCGACTGATGCGGATCGTGGCAGGTGAGGCAATCCGCCTTTTCGATCGGCTGGCCCTGATGGGCCTTCGCGATTTGCGCGTCCTTGGGATCGTGACATTCCGTGCAGAGCGCGGGGCTGGCCTTGGTAAGGTGATACCGGAACTCGGCATCCGCCGAAGCGCCGGTCTTGTGGGTGACGTGGCAGGTTTCGCAGCCGCCATCGAGCGCGGCGTGGCGGCTGCCGGCGGCTGGAACGTTGAGCCCCTGGGTGTGGCATTGCAGGCAAAGATTGGTGTCTTTGGTGGCGCCGTCGGTGGCCTTTAGCAGTTGGTTCTTGAAGGCGGATGTATGCGGATCGTGGCACTTGAGGCAGTCCCGAACCGCCGGGCCGTGCACATGGCCTTTGACTTGGCTGGCGTCCTTGTCGGCGTGGCATCCCAGGCACAGCTTGACGGGTGTGACGGCGGTCGGCTTGATACGGGTAACGTCTTTGCTTACACGCAGTTCGTGGCAGCTCAAGCATCCCGTGGCGATGGCCGAATGTACCGCCTTTCCCTTGGTCTTATCCTCGTGGCAGGTGATGCACTTGGCGGCGTCGGTGCCTGGCTCCAGCGGAACCGGGTGCGTTTTTGCCTGAGAGGAACTGGCCGCAACCAGCACCAGTAGTAAAGAAATTACTCCTTGTTGGGCGATGGCGCTGGCGGATCGGCCGGAACGGGTCTGAGCAAGTCCCCTAAGGACGCACGCGCAGCCCATCGCCCGCATATTGCGAGGCTTCGTCCCGGACCGCCCTGAACCCAGACTCATAGACCCCCACCCCTCGACCGGCTTGGGGTCCGGCACCCAGGAGCAGCAAAAAAGAAGTAGACCCCAAGCGATGCACTTCATAGGCCACAAAGTAGATTAAGATAACCCGTTCCGCTTAACCGGTAATACGGGCCGCCACAGGCCAGCCCTGTTTCCGCCATGAGGCTTGGCGGATTCCACCGCCCACCGCCGCAACCCTGTGTTAATATGGGGTTCCACCACCCGTTTGAGGGGCCTAAGGCCGCCCAATCCGGCGCCCCACGCCATGCCTGGGGAGTGCTGCGAAACTCAACACCTAGGCGAGGCGAGATTAAACAAACCGGCCCTGAAGTTCCATTTATTCAATATCTGAGGGATATCACCCAAGCTGAGCGGGGCATTGTCCGCACTGCGTGTTAGTACTAAAGGTACCGGAATTAGTGCCAATGCTGTTCACTTTGGTGGGGCAGACCATCGCACTTTGTGGTCTGCCGTCTTCGGAGAGCACTTGGCAGACGACATAAAACGATCGTCTGCCCCACCAAGTCCACAGGTGTTCCGGCGCACAGAGGCGAGCCGATTGCTCGAATTCCACTGGAGGCTCGAATCGAACATGATGAAAATCACAGGATTGCTTTTTTTGGGGCTGGCACTCTACGCACAGGCGCCCAACCCAACCCAGCAGCAGCCGGCGATGACCCCGGCCGAGACCGGTCAACCCATGCCCATCTTCCGCGTCACCGTGGTTTCCCGCACCATCAGTGCGATCAACTACCACCATCGCAGCGGGTCGACCCATATCGATTTTCGCGGTACGGAATTGATGCCGCCCGCTCGCGGGGAAGCCAAGGTCGCCAGCCAGATGGGGTCCACCAAGATCGACGTCCATGTGGACCACCTCACCTCCGCCAACCAATTCGGTCCCGAGTACCTTACCTATGTTCTGTGGGCGATCACGCCGGAAGGCCGCGCCCAGAATCTGGGTGAGCTGGCGCTGAGCGGCGATCACAGCAGCCTGCTGGCAACCAGTTCATTGCAGGTGTTCGGCCTGATCGTGACTGCCGAGCCGTACTTCGCCGTGACCCAGCCGAGCGATGTGGTGGTCATGGAGAATTTCGTGCGCAACGATACTACCGGTACCATCGAGCAGGTGGAAGCCAAATACGAGTTGCTGAAGCGCGGGCAGTATGTCCTGAACCGCGCGGCGTATCAACCGGTGCGGATCGATCCCAAGGGGCCGCTGCAACTGGCCGAAGCGGAGAATGCGGTGGAGATCGCGCGGCTGGCCGGCGCGGATCGATATGCCGCCGGCACCTTTCAGAAGGCCACTATCGCGCTGCAGAACGCCGAGGGCTTCATGAGTAGTCGCGGTGGCAAGCCCGCGGAGACGAATGCGCGCGAAGCGGCGCAGATGGCCGAAGACGCGCGCATTATCACCTACAAGAGGATGGAAGAAGAGCAACAGGCGCAGCAGCGTGCGGCCACTGCGCAGGCTCAGGCCGA
>PMVV01000045.1 GCA_003166475.1 Bryobacterales bacterium
CCCAGAACCTGGCTTTTAGCCGTCATCGCCAGCCCCCGTCGCCGCGCAGCGGCACGAAGCGGCAGAAGGTGGCGATGTGTTCGTGGGTCGCGCCTTCCGATTTTACGATCAGGCGCAACTCCTGGTCCAACCTGTCGCCGACCGGGATGACCAAGCGCCCAGGATCGCCGAGTTGGGCCAGCAGAGGCTCCGGAATGTCCGGCGCGGCGGCGGCCACCGAGATGCCGGCGTACGGCGCGGCGTCCGGCCAACCCTGCGACCCATCGCCGCAGACCACGGTGATGTTGCCGCCCAGCGCAGTGCGCGCCAGGTTCTGTTCGGCCAGGCGCGCCAGGGCGGGGATGATCTCGATGGACACCACGCGCGCCGCCAGTTGGCCCAGCACGGCGGCGTGATAACCCGAACCGCCGCCCACATCCAGCACGGTTTCGGCGCCGGTCAATTCGAGCAGCTCGGCCATCAGCGCGATCATGTAGGGCTGCGAGATGGTCTGGCCGTACCCGATCTGCAACGGCTCGTCCTGGTAGCTGCACACGCGGCATTCGTGCGGGACAAACTCCTCGCGCGGGATGGTGAGCATGGCGTTGAGCACGCGGGGGTCGCGGATGCCGCGCTTGCGAAGCTGGCGTTCCACCATGCGCCGGCGCTCGGAGGGCCAATCGGGAATCATTGGGTCGCGGCAAGCGAAAGCGCCTGCCCCACCTTATAATAGCGGGAATGGCGCGCCAAATCACCCTGATACCGGGGGACGGGATCGGACCGGAAGTGGCTGAGGCTACCGTGCGGGCGGTGGAAGCCACCGGTGTGGACGTGGAATGGGAGCGCGTGGAGGCCGGCGCGAAGGCGCTGGAAGACCTCGGCCAGTTGCTCCCCGACGACGTGTTCGCCTCGCTGGAGTGTACGCGTGTGGGGTTAAAGGGTCCCACGGCCACCCCCATCGGCGGCGGGCACCCGAGCATCAACGTGGCGCTGCGCAAGAAGCTGGGGCTGTACGTGAACTTCCGGCCGGTGCGCATGCTGCCCGGCTTGAAGACGCGCTTTAGCGACCTGGCGCTGGACCTGGCGATCTTCCGCGAGAATACCGAAGACCTGTACTCCGGCATCGAACACGAAGTGATTCCGGACGTGGTGGAAAGCCTGAAGATCATCACCAAAACGGCGTCGATGAAGATTGCGCGGGCCGCCTTCGAATACGCGCGGCGGGAAGGGCGGCGCAAAGTTACAGCCATCCATAAAGCCAACATCATGAAGATGAGCGACGGCCTCTTCCTGAAGTGCTGCCGGACGGTGGCGGGCGAATATGGCGAGATCGAGTACACGGAGCTGATCGTCGACAACGCCTGCATGCAACTGGTCATGCGGCCGGAGACGTTCGACGTGCTGGTGCTGCCGAACCTGTATGGCGATATTGTCTCGGACCTGGCGGCGGGACTGGTGGGCGGCCTCGGCATCGTGCCGGGCGCGAACATCGGCGACCGTCATGCGATTTTCGAAGCGGTACACGGCACGGCGCCGGACATCGCCGGGATGGGCATGGCCAATCCAACGGCGCTAATGCAATCGGCCGCGCTGATGCTGGCGCATATCCGGGAACGGGAGGCAGCCGAAAAGCTGCAAGGTGCAGTGGAGCGCGTGTACGCGGAGGGCCGGCACCTGACGCGAGATGTAGGCGGCGCCGCTGGCACGCGAGAGTTCACCGAAGCGGTGATTGCGGCGATGTCGCGCTAGCGTGGAGGGCGGGCTTCACTTTGGTGGGGCAGACCATCGCCTTTTGTGGTCTGCCGCCTTCGAAGGCGCTGGCAGACGACAAGAACCGATCGTCTGCCCCACCGAAACACCCTTAAGCGAACAGTATTGGCTTTAGCCCCGCTGCCAGCTCTGCAAATCAACGGAAAAGTCGCCGGATTCACCGGCCCGCACATCGGCTGCGAGACTTCCATCTGCGGCGCATGCACCGTCGCGCTCGACGGCAGAGTCGTCAAAAGCTGGAGCATGTTCGCCGTGCAGGCCGACGGCCCCGAGGTCGTTACCATCGAAGGCCTGGCCTTCAATGGCGATCTGCATCCCATGCAGGAGGCGTTCTGGAACCAGCACGGCCTCCAGTGCGGCTTCTGTACGCCCGGCATGATCATGGCTTCCCGCCAACTGCTGGAGCGCAACCCGCGCCCCACCGAGGACGAGATCCGCGATGGTACGCCAGGAATGAGCGCCAGTTTGTTGGTCGTCCTTGAAACGGGGTCTCATGGAAATCACGCTGACCTCGGCGCTGGCCGTTAAGCGTATGCTGAATGCTGAAGAGTTCGCCGGAACCACGGACTGCGCACCGGGCCCCACTCTCCCGGGCAGCAGCCGTCGAGTCTATGATCGTCCGATTACACCCGCATGCCGCTCGACGCTTACCGGAGCGCGGCGCTACGGAAGCCGAGGTGGTAGCCACAGTCGAAAACGGTGAACGCTTCCCGGCAAAGCTCGGAAGAACCGGATTCCGCCGCAACTTTCCATTCGCCGGCCTCTGGAGAGGCCATCCATACGCCAACAAGCAAGTGGAGGCTTACACTGTCGAGGAGGATGGCTGCTGGCTGGTTATCACGGTCCTGGTGCGATACTATTAGTGAGGGTAAACCTGTGCAGCTTACTTACGATCCCCGCCACAACATCGCGTACATCCGGCTGAGGGAGAAGAGCGCCGAGGTAGAGACGCTTCGCATCAGCGACGAACTGAACATCGATCTCGCCCCTGACGGCGCCGTCTATGGGATCGAATTATTGAACGCCAACGCGCAGTTGCAGGGTGCGGAAGGGGCATCCCTGGTCGTCTGGAATGAGCAACTGCAACTGCGAAAGCAGATCTCGCTAAGCGAAGAGTAAAACAGCCGCAGCACGCCCTCGCCGATCGGCGCGGCGGTGCGCATCGCGCGCGGCGTTGGCGGCAATGGCGGCGGCATCCGCGTTGTGCGCGTCGGCATCACCGGCCTGGCGTCCAAGGCGTATCGCGCTCTGCTGACTTTCGCCACGCTCTACACTTCCACCGGCATCCGCTATGAAGGCGACGTGCAGGTGGGCGGCATGATTGCGGGCGTGGGGCAACGGTTGCTCGATACCACGTCGCGCTTCCTGATCAAAAAATTCTCAGAAAAGCTCACCACGGAAGCCGCGGCGCAAATGCCGCAAGCCGCGGATAGGCGGGACAGGCCTTCCGTGGTAGAGTGGTTGCACCATACGGTATGAGTGAGAATACCATCCTGGCGGCGGGCGGAGTGGTTGCGCGCGAGACTGCGACGGGGCGGGAATTCCTCGTCGTTCATCGGGGGCGCTATGGCGACTGGACCCTGCCAAAAGGAAAACTCAAGGCTGACGAGACTCCGGAGCAGGCGGCGTTGCGCGAGGTGCGCGAGGAGACCGGTTACGCGGCCGAACTCGGTTCTTTTCTCGGTGAAGTACGGTACGCTGTCAACGGCGTTCCGAAGATCGTGCAATTCTGGAACATGCGGCCCGTGGGAGGCTCGCACGAAATTCAGGACAGAGCCGAAGTGCAGGAAGCCGTCTGGATGTCCGAAGACCAGGCGCTGGCCCAGCTTGAATATCCGCTCGAGAAGGAGATGCTGATACGCGCGGCCCAGGGCGGTCGGGCATGAACTTCGTGCCATATTGGTTCGTGCCGAAATGGGTTTTTCACTCCGGGCTAAGGTACCGGCGGTTTGCAGAGACCCGTGGCCCCCTTGAGGTAAAGCTCGCGACCCCTCCGCACTCGGCTCTGCCCTGGGTAACGGAGGCGAACGCGCTCCTCTTAAAAGTCGACGCCCGGCTCAAAGACCACGATCTCGATGGGGCATGGCACAACCTGCGGGAAGCGATTCGCAGGGAGATTCCAACCTTGCACGGCCAGGAACTCGCGAACCGCGAGCAGATTCTCCGTTGCGAGGCGGATAAAGTGCAGTCGCAGTGGCGGAAGAATGTGATCGATCAGTTGATGCCAAGCGAGCCCAAACCTGCATTCGGAACGGATGAGGAAAATCGGGCGCGGCGTCTCGAAGGCGCGCAAGCGGTGCTCGATGATTATTATCAGACTCAGTACCACAAGAACAGCCTTCTACTGGGCCACATGCGCAATCTCCTCTTCATCAGCCTGATCGCGCTGATCGCGCTGCTGATCCTGTTCGCCAGCATTGACCCCGATCCGGAGTGTTGGCCTGAATGGGGCTGGAAAACGTTGCTCGTCGTTTTGCTCTTTGGCGTTCTGGGGGCGAGCTTCAGCGCAACGCGCAAAGTCACGGGCGATTCCGGAAAGTCGAGGATCCCAGAATTGGCGGCGGGCTTTTCGATCACCATCGCACGCACTGCGCTCGGCGCGACGCCAGCACTGGCTGCGTACGCCTTTTTGAGATCGGGGATGCTGACCGTCGGCAAAGGCTCCAAGACGTCAATGCCGGTCGCGTTGGGGATCGCGTTTGCGGCCGGATTCAGCGAGCGGCTGGTGCTGAGAGTGCTTGAGTCGCTAGACAGCAAGACGGACAAACCCGACAGCAAACCACCCCCGGTGATTTCGCCAGCCCCGGCCCCAAATGCGGCCGGTCCGGCAGCCCATTGATTCCGCATGGCTCCGACGCTCCCAAGACACCGGACCCGATTGCATAAACCGACCAACCGGCTTGTTTTCAATCACTTACTCTGAAACTTCAGAAAGGCTTAGGGTGATGACCGGTTTACGGCGACAACCCCGGCGCCGAAAAGGGAGAGCGAAGCTTGCCCCACGCAAGCCGCGGATCAGGCGGAAATGCATTACAATAAGTCCGTGGGCCACTTGCAACCATGTTGCAGACACTGATCATCACCCTCCGCGAAGGCGTCGAGGCCGCCCTGGTGGTCGCCATCGCCATCGCCTACCTGCGCAAAATCGGCCGCCGCGACTTGCTGCCCGCCGTGCACCGGGCCTT
>PMVV01000053.1 GCA_003166475.1 Bryobacterales bacterium
CCACTAGTCGGCGTGGTATATTTATACATAATAGTGAATAATTAACCAATGGACCCCCTCGCCGGAATCGTCGGCCATCGCGGCTATAGCGGCGCCGAACTCGCCCGCCTCCTCCAACGCCATCCGCGCGTCACCGCGGTCCTGCTCGAACACCGCGAAGACGCCGCCGCCCATCCTCGCCCCCAAGGTTCATCCGGCCCCCGCCACGCGCCCTGCACACCGGAGGCCGTGCTTGCCGAGCGAATCTCCATCGTCTTCCTCGCCACCCCACCCCAAGTTTCCATGGAACTGGCGCCCGCCCTGCTCGCCGCCGGCGCCAAAGTCATCGACCTGAGCGGCGCTTTCCGCCTGCGCACGCCGGCCGCCTACGCTGCCTGGTACAAGGAACCTCACACGCAGCCCGAACTGCTGGCGGAAGCCGCTTACGGCCTGCCGGAATTCTGCCGCGATCGCATCCCCGCCGCGCGCCTGGTGGCCAACCCGGGCTGCTATCCCACGGCGGCCAACCTGGCCATTCGGCCGCTCCTCGAAGCAGGCGTGGTGGACCGCGCCGCCGGGATCGTGTGCGATGCCAAGTCCGGCGTCAGCGGCGCCGGCCGCAAGCCCACCCTCAAGACCAGCTTCTGCGAGGTCACCGGCAACTTCTCGGCTTATTCCGTCCTCGACCACCGGCACGTCCCCGAGGTGCTCATGATCTCCGGCCTGGAGGAGCGCGAGTTCAGCTTCACCGCGCAGCTTCTGCCCGTCGACCGAGGCATCCTGGAGACCATTTACTTCCGCGCGCAGCGGTCCACCAGTGCCGCCGATCTGCTGGCTATCTACGCGCAGCGCTACGCCGGGGAAGCCTTCATCCGGCTGTATCCCGCCGGCCACCTGCCGGACCTGCACGCAGTGGTGCGCACCAACTATTGCGATATCGGAGTCGCCGTGGACGCCGCCACTGGACGCGCCGTGGTGGTCAGTGCGATCGACAACTTGGTCAAGGGCGCGGCCGGGCAGGCGATTCAGAACATGAATCTGCTGCTCGGGTATCCGGAGACGGAGGGGCTGCTGTGAAACTGCTGGTCAAACTCGGCGGCACGCTTCTCGATGTGGACTCGACGCGCGAGGCGCTGGCGCGCCAGATCGCCGCCATCGTGCGCGCCGTCCCGCCCGCCATACAGATAGTAATCGTACACGGCGGCGGCCGGCAACTGACGCGCTACCTCGCCGAGCGCGGCGTCGAAAGCCGGTTCGTCAACGGACTCCGCGTCACTACGCCGGAGGTTCTGGATGCCGTCGTCAAGGTGGTCGCCGGCAGCGTCAATCGCCAACTGGTCGCGGCTTTGAACCAAGCGGGGAACCGCGCAGGCGCGCGCGCCGCCGGCGTATCCGGCATCGACGGGGGCCTGGTGGAAGCCGAGCAACTGGACCCGTCGCTGGGCAGCGTTGGGCGTGTCACCCGCGCCGACCCGGCGCTGCTCCATGCGCTGCTGGCGGGCGGCTTCCTGCCGGTAGTGGCGTGCGTGGCGGGGGACCGGGAGGGCCGTTTCTACAACGTCAACGCCGATCAAATGGCGGTCGCTTGCGCCGTGGCATTCGGCGCGGACCAATTGATTTTTCTCACCGACGTGGCAGGCGTTTTGGACGCCGAAAAACGCCTCCTGGCGCGGCTGACCATGGCGCGCAGCGAGTCGCTGATCGCCGCGGGCATCGCCACTGGCGGCATGTTGGCCAAGCTCAACGCCGCGCACAGCGCGCTCGCCCAGGGCGTGCCGCAAGTGCGGATCTGCGCGGGCGCGGCCGATGGCGTTCTGGAACGAATACTGGCTGGCGAAGAAGTGGGCACGCGCCTGGCCGTCGAGGAGGTCTGCGCCGGATGATCAGCGGTCTGCAAGAAGATGGCATCATAGAGCACGCCGGGCGCGCGGGCGCCCCCGATGACTGCGTGGTCCGCAAAGCCGCCATGCACGATATCGGGCCCATTCTGGGACTGATCAACGGCTACGCGGCCAAAGGGATTATGCTGCCGCGCACCGAGATGGAGGTCTCCGAAGACATCCGGGATTTCTCGGTCATCGTAACGGCCGGACGGCTGGTGGGCTGCGGCGCGCTGCACTTCTACACGCCGTACATCGGAGAGATTCGCTCGCTCGCGGTGGCCGAAGACGCCAAGACCCACGGCATCGGCAGGCGGCTCATCGAGGCGCTCGTCCGCGAAGCGTCCAGCTACTCGCTCGACGCCGTATTCGCCTTCACCTACGTGGCGGATTTCTTCCGCAAAATGAGTTTCGAGGAAGTGGAGCGCGGCGAGTTGCCGCTCAAGGCCTGGAAGGATTGCGTGCGCTGCCCGAAGTTCCAATGCTGCGACGAAATCGCGGTGATGCGCGTCCTTCGTCCGGAGTACTGCAGACATTTTCAGCGCGATCGCGAGCTTGAGGAATCCGCCTTGGTTCAGTTGCCTGTGTTGCGCGCAAGTTCCCCTGCCACTCCGTAGAATACCCTCAAATGAGGGAACCGCATACTGTCATCCGAAATAAATAATCGCAACCTGATGTGAAATCCTACCTCACATGTACTATACTCTGGATTAGGATAAACCAATCCGTAATACCTGAAGTGGGGGAATCATGCGAGCCCAAACGGTTGATGTGAAATCATCGAATGGTCGGGTGCTGTGCTGCACCGTCTTTCGCCCTGGCGGAAAGAAGTTGCTGGCGAAGGGCCATGTAATCAGCGACGACGACATTCGCGTTCTTGAATCCGAAGGCATGGCATCCATCTGGGTGACCGAACTGGAGGAAGGCGAGGTCGGCGAAGACGACGCCGTCTGCGCGGTAGCCAGCGAGATGGGCTGCGGCAGCTTCGAGATCCGATTGGCGGCGGGCGGCCGGGCCAATCTGCAGGCCACCGAGAAATGCTGCGTGCTGGTGGACGACGAGTTGCTGAAGCAGATCAACTGCGCGGCCAGCGTGGTCATCGCCACGGCGCTCAATTTCAGCTTCGCCATGCCGGGTCAGCGCATTGCGACCGTGAAGAGCGCGCCATTTGCCGTTTCCCGCACCCAGTTGGACGCCGTCGTCGGGATCCTGAAAGAGCGCGGTCCAATCTTACAGGCGCGGCCCATAAGGAATCCCGCCGTGGGCGTGTTGTATACCGATCCGCTCAACGGCGACCGCGCGCGCCAGTTGTTTGAGAACATCATGCACCAGCGGCTCGAGCGCTTCGGCGTGTCCGCCAGTTTCGTCCTCTCCTGCACCGAGGACGAGGCGTCGGTCGGCAGGTGCATGCAGCAGTTGCTGCGTTCGAAACCGGCCGTGATCATGATCGCGTCCACCACCGCGCCGGCAGGTCCGGAAGACGTCGTCGGGCGGGCCATGGAGAAGGTTGGCGGCCACGTGGAACGCTTCCTGGCGCCAGTCGAGCCGGGCAACCTTCTGCTGCTGTCCTATAAAGATGATGTCCCCATGATTTCGGCTCCAGGTTGCTTCCGTTCCGCTAAAGCGAATGTGGTAGACTTGGTCCTTCCCCCATTGCTTGCCCGTTACCGGGTCTCAGGCTGGGAAGTGGGCTGCCTGGGCCATGGGGGTTTGCTCGGGTAATCGAAGGTCTCCTCCACCCCTGCGGGTTGTAAACCTCCGAGCAACCTGCAGGTGCTCCTCAACCGGGCGCTTTAACGAGCGCCCGGTCTTTTTTTGGGCGCCTGCGGCGCCAACATCGACAAAGACCGTCGATGTTGAGAAGACAGAAGTCAGAAGACAGAATAACAGCCGGCGATGCCACGGTCCGGAGTCTTTATTCTGACTTCTGACTTCTGTCTTCTGTCTTCGGTCTTGGCGGCTGAGGTTTCGGCAACGGCTTGCGCGGCAGCATCTCGTCGCGCGTGGCAGCGTCGTAGACCACCGCCGCCATGATGGCGGATGCCTCCATCAAATCGCCGGCCTGCAAATGGTCGTATACGTCGGCGCTCGAATGATGGGTTTGCGACGAATAATCCAGCGGATCCTGAATGAACTGGAAGCCCGGCAGCCCCACCGCGTCAAACGACTGGTGATCCGTCCCGCCCGTGTTGCGGATGGTAACCGTATTCGCGCCATAATCCTTGAACGGGTCCAGCCACGCCTGGAAGATGGACCGCATCATGTCGTTGCCTTGTAGATAGGCGCCGCGGATCTTGCCGGTGCCGTTGTCCAGGTTGAAGTAACCCGACAGCTTGGCATGCTCCGATTTCAGCGCCATCGTCTCGCGATCCGCGAAGTGCTCCTTCACGTAGGCCCGCGACCCCAGCAGTCCCTCTTCTTCGCCGGTCCATAAAGCCACCCGCACCGTGCGCGCCATCTTCAGATCCAGCGCCTTCAGGATGCGCATGGCCTCCAACACCACGGCGCTCCCGGCGCCATTGTCGGTCGCGCCCGTGCCGCCCGTCCAGGAGTCCAGGTGCCCGCCCAGCATTACCAGTTCGTCTTTCTTGCTGGTGCCGGGCAGTTCGCCGGTCACCGTGAAAGAATCCTGGTTGTCGTCCAGAAACTTGTTTTGAATGTCGAACTCCAGGGTCACCGGAATCTTCTTGTCGAGGAGCCGCGCGATGCGGTTGTACTGCTCCACTTCCAGCGCTACCGATGGCGGCGGCACCGGCTTCTTGGGATCTTGCGATCCTCCGGCTGCGCCGAACACGATGCCGCTGGTGGCCCGATAACTCGGCGACAATGTCACCAGCACGCCCTCGTCGGTCAGGAACTGGTTCACCTTGTCGCGAAACTTCTCGCGCGCCTCGCGCGCTTCCGGACCGAAGGGCTGCCCCGCGGCCGGCCCGCCCGGGCGCGCCGGTTGTCCGGGAACGAGCGGAATCGGATTGGCAAAGGGCGAACGCGCCGAAGGATCGGGCGCCAACATCTCCGCCGCCAGTTCGGCGTCGGTGAAGCGCTTCAACGCCGGCTCGGTTTCCGAGGCCAGCGGCGCGGGATCCTCCAACAACACGATCTTGCCCTTGAGCTTCCCTTTGAACTTGTCGAGATCCGCATCGGTCCTGAGGATGGCCAGTATCGGCTCTCCCGAAACCGGACCGTTCGTGCCCGGCGACCAGGGCCGCGCGAAACCGTTCAACGGCGCATACTGCGGTTCCTTCAGGCTCCCGCTGAAGTGGACGCAAGTCCAGCCGCGCCCGAAGGGTCCCCACTTCTCCATACCGGGATTAGCCAGCCCCCACTCGGTCATGCGGCGGACTGCCCATTCGGCGGCTGCTTTCAGCCCCGGAGAGCCCGTCAGCCTGGGACCGTACACGTCGGACAGGTAAAAGGCGTTTTCCATCACCTTGGAATTCTGGAATTCCTCAGCCTTGATGCGATTGACGGTGTACAGATCCACCTTCTCTTCAGCCAGCAGGAGAGGAGCAAGCAGCAACAGCCACGCATGTTTCATGATGCTGATGAGATTATCACAAGTTCGGGGAGCGGGGCTAAAGCCCCGCGCGGGCTCAAGCCCGCCCTCCATACCATGCAGCCTGCCGGACTATAAGCCGGTTTTTGTACCCTTGCGGGCGGCAGCCATTCATCTGGGCCGGACATTACTGCCCGGCTCTAGCGACCTACCCGAGAGTTCATAGGAGCGGGCCGCTCCTCCTCTCCTATTTGGTCTTGCTCCGCGTGGGGTTTGCCCTGCCGGCCGGATTGCTCCGTCCGCGGTGCGCTCTTACCGCACCATTTCACCCTTACCCGAAAATCGGGCGGTATATTTTCTGTTGCACTTTCCGTAAGGACTCCGTCGCCAGAACCCTTCCCGGCCGTTAGCCGGCACGCTGCCCTGTGGAGACCGGACTTTCCTCCCGTTTCCGGGCGGCTGCCCATCCGGCAGGCTACACCTGCCATTATCCCATTTTGTGTGCGGGAACGCCCAATGTGTTGACTAAGCACCGCAAAATGTTGTAGATATGGGAAGGCTACCGGTGTATCCTAGATGTTAAGGTTTTTTGTGTGCATTCGCATCAAAAAGTCTCGCGTGCATGCTGAAATATTGAGGAGGTACTCATGATGAAACAACTGGCGGCGATCGGCGCGATTGGTGTGTTTTCAACGTGCCTGTTCGCCCAGGGTTTGACCTCGAGTCAGAGTCAGACCAAAGATCAATGGGAAGAGATCAACTTCGAATTCAATTCTTCCGTCCTCTCGGACGGATATCCGAGCCTCTTGCGGCTGGCGGAAATGTTGGGCCAGCATCGCGATTACCACGTGAAGCTGGTCGGGAACACCGACTTCGTGGGTTCCGCGCGTTACAACGACCGGCTGGCGATGCGGCGCGCCGAAACCGTGCGCGACTTCCTGCTGAAATACGGAGCAGCGGCTGACCAGGTCACAACGGCTGGCGACGGCAAGAAGGATCCGGAAGTCGACAACAAGAGCAAGGAAGGCCGCTTCATGAACCGGCGCGTGGTCATGACCGTCACCGACGGCCAAGGCAAAATCGTGGCTGCCGGCGGAGCGACGGAGGTCATGCCAACACTGGCGGAGCTGCTCAAGAAGCAGGAGGAGTGCTGCACCGCCATCCTGAAACGGCTTGATCGGCTGGACGAGATTCTCGCGGCGCTGCGCGATCTCAAGGGCGAGAACGACCGCCTGAAGGGCCAGATGGCCGAGGTCCAGAACCAGGAGAAAGCGCTGGAGGATAAGGTCGCCGGTCTGCCCAAGCCGCTATCCAAGGAGGAAACCGTGGCTGTCGCCGAGAAGGCCGGCACCGATGCTTTGGACGAGGCGCAGAAACGCAACAAGAAGTTCTCGCTATTGGGCCTCGACATTGGTCCCACCATGGGCAACCGGCCCTCGGGCGACGTCACGATCCAGGGCCGCGGCCAGTTCTTCTCGCCATTTGGCGGCGATGGATCGCACGCTGTTCAGGCCGAAGGCGAGTACCTGCGTTATCCCGGCCGTCAGGAAGGCCAGTTCGACATCGGTCTGGTCAACCGCTGGGATCACCTGCAGGCGGGCTTGTTCTCCAGCTTCAAGTACATCCGGTTCGGCGAATACGAAAATGGCGGCAGCATGGCGCAGGGCGCCTTCCTGCTCGATTATATCTTCAGCCGCGGCCGGGTCGGTTTCTACGGCACGGAAGGCTTCAAGAATACCGGCGCGCTCACCACTACGCCGCTGGGCCTGACGTCGTTCATCGAAACCTACGCGCGTCCCATGAACCAGCTCGGCTTCAACACCCAGGTGGGTGTCTGGGGCGACGCCTGGATTCAAGGCAACTTCGGCTATATTCATAGCCACAGTTCCTCGCCGAATCGCCCGGGCGGCGAGATCAAACTGGTGCAGCCCTTCAGCAAGGAACTGGCGTTCACCGTCCGCGCGGGCCTCAACCCCACCCTGCTGACGGACAAGAATACCGGCGAACTGACGGTCGGGTTGGAATTCGGCAACTTCATGCGCCCGAAGGAATACACGACCTTCACGCATCCGGTCCCAATGGACGTACCGCGCATCCGGTATGAACTGTTGACGCGCCAGGTAGGCCGCAGCGCTCCGATAGCGGACGCAGGTCCGCCCCAGATCGGCGTGCCGCCCGGCACTATCACCCTGGATGGCAGCGGATCCTATAGCCCGGATCACGATGGTCTCAACTATTCGTGGACCCAGGTCTCCGGACCCAGCGTGGCCATATCCGGCGCCAATGCAGCTAAGGCCACATTCACCGCGGCGGGATCCACCAGCTACGGCTTCCGGCTGACCGTCACCGATCAGGTGGACGGCCTGACCGGCACTGCCACTACCTCCGTGACCACCCAAAGAGGTCTGCAAGTGGTGCGGTTCTCGGCGACTCCCAGCCAGATCTCTTCGGGACAGTCGTCCACTCTCGCCTGGAACGTAACCAACGCCACTTCGGTGACTATCTCGGGCGTCGGCTCGAATCTCAATGCGGCAGGCACCGCGACGGTGTCTCCGACCACGACAACCACCTATAACCTGACCGCCACCGGGCAGGGTGGCCAGACGGCGACCGCGAGCGTCACCGTGACCGTCGGCGCTTCCAAGCCGGCGATCATACGCTTCGCCGCCTCGCAGTATCACATCAACCAAGGCGGGTCTACGATCCTGTCCTGGACCACTACGGGCGCCTCCACCGCCAGCATCAACAACGGCGTAGGTACCGTGCAAGTCAACGGCAGCCAGAGCGTCTCGCCGTCCACCACCACTACATACACACTGACGGCTACGGGCGCCGATGGGGTCACCTCCGTTTCCGCCGCCGTCACCATTACCGTGGGTGGCGGGGCGGTGCCGACCGTGCTGAGCTTTACGGCTTCGCCAACGGTCATTGCCACTGGCGGCCAATCCTCGCTGTGCTGGAATGTGACTAATGCCCAGACCGTCACCATCGCGCCCGGAATCGGGACGGTGAACGCGGTTGCCTGCACGACGGTCACACCGGCCGCAACCACTACGTATGTGCTAACGGCTACCAACGCCGTTGGCCCAACCCAAGCCGTCGTCACAGTGAGCGTGGGAGCCGTTCAGATCCTCACGTTCTCTGCCAACCCGGCGTTCTCGCCGGCGCCTGGCGATTCTGTAGTCTTGTCATGGACGACCCAGAACGCTACTTCCGTGGTCCTTACCGGCTCATTCGTGCCGAGCGGAGCTCAGCCCGCCAACGGCAGCGTCACGGTCAATCCGACCACCGACTCGCAATTCACGTTGACCGCTTATGGCCCAGGCGGGCCAGTTTCCACCACAGTCTACGTGCATGTGAGATAACGGCGGAAAGTACGCAATCCCCAGCCGGGCGGCTAACCACCGCCCGGCTTTTTTTATGCAGGTGCATGGCCGCTCACGGGCGCGCAAGCGCCAGCACGCCGCAGTCAGTTTACGCACGGGTTCATCTGGGCACTGAGCAGCCGGACGCACTCCGGTTTCGATGGCGAGACCGCGCCGCCCTCGACCCGTTCCTCCGGGACCTCGGGCCGCGCTGATGCGTGCAGCACGGAAGCGAGCCACAGATACGTCGGCCCCACGTGATCGGCGCCGCGTGTCAGACGATATTCATGCGAGATATCCAAGTCCCACAGAACTCGGTGCAAGAACTCCGCGCCATCGTGAACGTTGATGAAATCGTCATCCCCAGCCTCGATGTAGATCGCCAGATCCGGCTCTCGGATCCGCCCGGCGCTTCGAATCGCCCGGTTGGCCGGATTGTTCGCCGCAAACAGATCCGCATCCCGCTGCGGCCCGATCAGGGGACCGGGGCGCCCGACCCATGATGCAGCCTGTTGCGCGCGGTGATCTGGCTGTCGCGCAATCCCGGCTCGACTACCGCATCACGAGCGCGCCGTAGCCCCCCATCGACATCCCTGTGATGACGGTCGAACTGCGGTCGCTGTGGACGTCGCAGGTGGCGCGCAAGCGGTCCACAAAAGACTCCGCGATGAACGCATCCCAGCGGACCGCAGCCGCG
Source organism: Bryobacterales bacterium (assembly GCA_003166475.1). Classification (GTDB taxonomy): domain Bacteria; phylum Acidobacteriota; class Terriglobia; order Bryobacterales; family Bryobacteraceae; genus Bog-159. The sequence continues at coordinate 9,418 of PMVV01000053.1, forward strand.
GCATCCTCCAGGTAATAGCTCATGCCCGCGCTGGGCGAAGCCAGCACCATGGGAGCAAGCGATCCATCCGACCACCAGTCCTCAAACAGGCTGCCGCAATCCACCAGGGTCTGCCGGCTGCCGCCGCCGTCGTCGAGCATAATGCAGAGCGGAAAAGACCCGGGATCGCCGCCCTGCGGCGTGAGGACCGCATAGGGAACGGCCTCCGGAACAAAGTCCGATTGCAATTCGCCGAGCGCCACATGGGCCGCGTATCTCACTCCCACGTTTTCGCCCATCGCAAGTACCGCCACAGGTCCGCCCGCCGCTGCCATGCAAATCGCCAGAAATCCCTGAAGCCGATCTGCTCTGCGTGGAAGCCACAGTAGGTTTCCATGCGCCATCGGAGATAAGGACTGCGCCAGGGCCGCGACCGGTAACCGCGTGTCAGACGCCAGAGAACTCGCAGCATTTTTCGCGGGACTAATTGCTGCCGGAGTTGCGGGCCGCGGCGCTGGCGCCGATGCCGTCGGGCGTGGCGTAGTAGCCGGAACGCGTGCGCACCGTCGGCCGGTTAGGCCCGTTGGCCGTCACCTTGATTTGCCGGAACGATCCGTCCAGGGAGATGTTCAGGGGCGTGTACCCCAGCGTGTACTGATTGCGGATATCGCGCGCCACCTGGTGTGCGACGCGGTCCACCTCCGCCAGTTCTTTGGGGAAATAGGATTCGCCGCCGGTGACCCCGGAAAGTTCCTCCAAAGCCCGCCGGCAGCGTTTCGCCTCGCGGCGTTCTTCCTCGCTCAGCAGTCCCACGCTGTAGATCAATACGCCGCTATCCTGCGACGCTTTCACCAGGTTTTCCAGGCTGATCAGGCTGCTGTTGTCGTTGCCGTCGGTCACCACCACCAGCACCTTCTTGTCTTTCTTGGCCTTTTCCTTCAGGTGGTCGATGGACATGCGGATGGCGTCGCGCATGGCCGTGCCGCCGCGCGAATCGATGCGCGCCAGACCTTCCTGCAGGTCCTTCACATCGTTGGTGAATTCTTTGTCCAGGAACGCCTCGTCGTTGAAATTGACGATGAAGACTTCATCCTGCGGGTTGGAATCCTTCACCAGCGCCAACGCGGCGGCCTCTACCTTGGCGCGCTTATCGCGCATGCTGCCGCTGTTGTCGATGACCAGGCCCATCGAGACCGGGACGTCTTCGCGCTTGAATACCTTAATCTGCTGCGGTACGCCGTTTTCAAACACCTGGAAAGCGTCCTCCGGCAGGTTCACCACCAGATGACCGGTCTTGTCCACCACCGTGGCGTGCAAGACCACCAGCCGCGTGTCCACGCGGATGACGGGCATTTGCTGTCCGGGCGTATCCGCCGCCCACAGGCCAAACACCGCGGCGGCGCCGAGCGCCGATGTCAGGATTCTCTTATTGGGTAGGAGCATAGTAGCCCAATCTCCAGAAGGGCCGGAGAGGCGGCAGCCCGCGCGGTTGCACCAGTTTGACTTGGACCCGCCGGTATTTGCCATTCCTTTCCAGGTTCTTCGGAGAGTAGCCGATAATATACTGATTGCGCAACTCGATGCCGATCTTCTCCGCGATATTGGGGAGTTCGTTCTGGTTCTCCACCGGGAAATGCCGTCCGCCGGTTTGTTCCGCGATTTCGCTCAGCAGGCTGGGGCCCGCCAGTTCCTCCGCGGTCCGGCCGCGCGTGGCCGCCGGCTCGAAAATACCGATGGCATAGATTTGGACGTCCGCTTCGCGCACCAAGTTCTTGATTTCCGTTTCGGTGTAGCGGCTGTTGTTGTCGCCGCCGTCGGAGATGACCAGAAGCGCCTTGCGGGCATTCTTGGCCTTCTTCATCTGGTGCAAAGCCAGGTACACGGCGTCCAGCAGCGCCGTCTTGCCCTTGGACTGGGTGAAGGTCAGACGGTTTTGGATCTCCTCCAGGCTGGTGGTGAACTTGATCGCCAGATCGGCGCGGTCGTTGAATTCCACCAGGAAGAATTCGTCTTCCGGGTTGGCCGTCTTGAAGAATTGAGCCACCGCCTTGCGCGAGTTTTCCAGTTTGTTACCCATGCTGCCGCTGCAATCGAAGACGATGCCCACCGACAACGGAGCGTCCTCGCTGGAGAACTGCAGGATTTGCTGCTCGGTCTTGTCCTCGAAGACGCGGAAGTTCTCCTTCTCCAGCCCCGTGACAAACCGGTTGAGCGGGTCGGTGACGGTCACAGGGATCAGCACCAGCGTGGTATCCACGCGGATGTTGCTCTTCGGCAGAACTTCGCTCGGCGCCGGCGTCTTGGGGCGGGGAACAATGGCAACCTGCGCGTCCGCACCCGGCTTTTCATCGGCGCTTCCACTCGGTTTTCCGACAGCGTTTCCGCTAGCCAGGGCCAAGGAAATCCGGAGAAGGGCAACGACGCTGGCCACCACCAGCACGCGGCTAAATCGCAGGCCTGTCACAGCTTCCCAGCTTTTCCTTCTTCCACGAGTGTAGCACAGCATTTTTATGGTAAAATCCTCTGTGCGCCGTAAAATTTTGGGCGTGATCCCTGCGCGTTACACTTCCTCCCGTTTCCCAGGCAAACCTCTCGCTCGCATCGGCTCCAAGTCGATGCTGGAGCATGTATTCGAACGCACATCCCAAGCACGCTACCTGACCGGCGTCATCGTCGCCACCGACGATGAACGCATTGCGGAAGCCGCGCGCAGCTTCGGTGCGCCCGTGCGTATGACGCGCACGGATCACCTATCGGGTACCGACCGCGTGGCGGAAGTGGCATCTGCCGATACGGCCGAACTGGTCGTCAATATTCAAGGCGACGAACCGCTGATCGATCCCGCGGCGATTGACGCCGCCATTCTGCCCTTGCTCCACGACGACGATATCGCCATGGGTACGCTGAAGAAGCGCATTGAGGACCCGCGCGAGATCGGCGATCCCAACGTGGTGAAGGTGGTCACGGACCGCGCCGGCAACGCGATCTATTTTTCGCGGTCCACGATTCCTGGGGGGCGGGATTTATCCCGCGCGGGGCTTGAGCCCCGCTCTTCAGCGACCTATTACAAACATGTCGGGCTGTACGTTTACCGCCGGGACTTCCTGCTGGGATATTCCGACTTGCCGGTAGGGCCGCTCGAACAGGCCGAGCGGCTGGAACAGTTGCGCGCGCTGGAAAATGGCTACTCCATCCGGGTGGTCGAAACCGAGTACGAATCGCTGGGCGTGGATACGCCCGAGGATCTGGAACGGGTGTCGAAGCTGTTCGAGGCTTCGATCCAACTTGCGAAACCATATGGCTAAATACATATTTGTGACCGGCGGCGTAGTCTCATCGTTGGGGAAGGGCATCGCCGCGGCTTCCATCGGGTGCCTGCTGGAGAGCCGCGGATTACGCGTCACCCTGCAGAAGTTCGACCCGTATCTCAACGTGGACCCCGGCACCATGAGCCCGTTCCAGCATGGCGAGGTGTTCGTCACCGACGATGGCGCCGAAACCGACTTGGACCTGGGCCATTACGAGCGCTTCACGCACGCCAAGCTCACACAGGCCAACAATCTGACCTCGGGCCGTATCTACGAGCAGATTATCGCGCGCGAGCGGCGCGGCGACTATCTGGGAAAGACCGTGCAGGTGATTCCGCACGTGACCAACGAGATCAAGGCCGCCATGCGCAAGGTCGCGTCCGACGTGGACGTGGTCATTGTGGAAATCGGCGGAACCGTCGGCGACATCGAGTCGCTGCCATTTCTGGAGGCCATCCGCCAGATGCGCCATGAGCAGGGCCGCGACAATTGCGTCTTTGTGCACGTGACCCTGGTGCCCTGGATCGCCGCCGCTCAGGAGCTGAAGACCAAGCCCACCCAGCATAGCGTGAAGGAGCTGCGCGGCATCGGTATCCAGCCGGATATCCTGTTGTGCCGCTGCGAGCGCTCCATTGCATCGGACATGAAGGACAAAATCGCCCTGTTCTGCGACGTGGACGCGCGCGCCGTGGTGACCGCCCGCGACGTTCCATCGGTCTACGAAGTCCCGCTGGTATTCGGCGAGGAAGGCGTGGACGAGATGGTGGTGCGGATGCTCAAACTGGACGGCAGGCCGCGCGATATGAGCCATTGGAGCGCCATGCTGGGCCGCATGCGGAGTCCGATGGACGAGGTTTCCATCGGTCTGGTGGGCAAATACGTGGAGTACGAGGATTCCTACAAGAGCCTTAAAGAAGCCCTGCTGCATGGCGGCCTGGCCCATCAGCTCAAGGTGAACATCAACTGGATCGAGGCCGAGGGCGTGAACGGGCCGGACTGGGACAGGCAACTGGAAGGCTACGACGGCATCCTGGTGCCCGGCGGTTTCGGCAAACGCGGCATCGACGGCATGCTGAACGCCATTCGCTACGCCCGCGAAAACCACGTCCCGTACTTCGGCATCTGCCTGGGCATGCAGACCATGGTGATCGAGTTCGCGCGCAACATCTGCGGCCTGGAGCAAGCGGATTCCACCGAATTCAATCCGGCAACGCCCCATAGGGTGATTTTCAAGCTGCGCGAGTTGAAGGGCATCGACGACTTGGGCGGCACCATGCGTCTGGGGGCCTGGCCGTGTCACTTGGCAGAGGGCAGTGTGGCGCAGAAGGCTTATGGCACGCGCGACATCAGCGAGCGGCACCGCCATCGTTACGAATTCAACCGGGAATACGAGGAGCGCCTCACCGCCTGCGGACTAAGCATCACCGGCCAGACGCCCGACCAGACCTACGTGGAAATCTGCGAGATTCCCGCGCACCCCTGGATGTTGGGCTGCCAGTTCCATCCGGAGTTCAAGTCGAAGCCGCTAGAGCCGCATCCGCTGTTCAAGGCCTTCATCGGCGCGGCGTATTGTTACCGCAGCCAGCGGCTGGCTCCTCTGACGCGGCAGGCGGAGCCGGAGTATTCGCGGGGCGATTGAGGCGGGCAGCGAATCGGCTTGAATTGGTTATAATTCAGAGCAAGGAAGGTGGCTTGGATTGACGACGCTAGACACAAAGCAGCACATTCTGGATGACGCCGGATTCGCCTACAACTTCGACCGGATGGTCTACTTCAACAGGAAGAGCAAGAAGGTCATCAGCGTCGAGTTTGCAATGGACAACGATGAGAAGGTTCTCGAACATGTGATCCGCGAGGATACTTGCGGCAAAGAATGGAAGTTTTACTTCAGCTCCGGTGAGCCGCCTGAAGAGGTCAGACGCGAGATCGAGGCTTCGCTTGGCTGAGGCTGAACGCACCGTCGAGGATCGCCTGAGGGAGGAGTATTTCACCCTTCTGCCTGAGATTAACCGTGTGGCCGATCGGCTCGAAGCTGAGATCAGGTATCACATGCTGCCAATCTCTGGAGGGCTGCAGAGGCACGAAAGATTGGTCGTCAAGTGCCGGGTTAAATCTTGCGAAAGCGCGCTTGATAAACTTCGAAGGCGCCAGGAGGGAAGGGCTTTTCAGAGGAGGCGGCCGGAGATCTATACGCTGACGAGCCTGAACGATCTTGCTGGCGTCCGCGTCCTGGCGTTTCCGCGCAGCCGGTTGGCGGAAGTCGATGACTTATTGCGCGAGGAATTTCGCGCCTGGACTTCAGACCCAGTCGAGGACGACGGCGAAGTTCAGGCCTTCAAATACTACGGCTACTGTCGCCAAGCGAGCGATAAGGTCAAAGGGGAATATCAGGTCGTCTCGATGCTGACCGGCCTCTTTTGGGAAGTGGAGCATTCCGCGATCTATAAACCGGATGCCAGGCTCGGACAAATAGCTCTGTCCCTCGGCATGCGCCAGCGCACGAGAGAGGTTGTTAAGGCGCTCAGGGCGTTTGAGGAGCAATTCGAGGCACTGGCTCGCCAGGACTAACCGCCTCCCGTCAGTAGATCACTTTCAACGAGAACTGGATCTGCCTGGAATTGCCCGCCGTGCGGCTGATTTCGCCGAAGCCCGGCCCCAGCACGATATTCGAGGGGAGGCCGAAGTTCACGATGTTGAAGACGTTGAAGAACTCGGCGCGGAATTGCAGGGATGCGCGCGGGGCTCCGGCCCGCTCCGCCAGCGGTGTGTCTTTGATCAAGGCGAGGTCGAAGTCGTGAAAGGCTGGGCCGCGGAACGTGTTGCGGCCGAGCGTACCGAAGACGCCTTGATTCGGGCCCGTCCCGCCCGCCACGCCGATCGGGATCGAAAAGAAGGAGGCGTTACTGGCGCCGAGTCCGAAGTAATCCTCGCGCACCTTGCGGCTGGTGGAGAGAACCGGCGTGCCGATCTGATCGGGCCGGTCGGTGCCTTGCGAGCCTGCGCCCGTCTGTTGGATCCCCGAATAGATGGTGAATGGAGAGCCAGTTTGCAGCGTTCCGATACCGAGCAGTTGCCACCCGGCGGTGAGCGTCTTGCCCAAGGGGCGCAGGAAAGGCGCGCGATCGGCATGCAGGTCCTGGAAAAGGCTGAAGGCCAGAGCGTGCTTGACGTCGAAGCTGGATGGCCCCTTGTCCAGTCGGGCGTTGAACGGGTCTTCCGGCGCGGTTTGCGCTACCGCGCCGGACTGGCCGGCGATGAATCCGCCAACGACCGCGCTCGCATCGTCAATCGATTTCGAAAACGTGTAGCTGGCCTGAAAGCCGAGTCCCGAGGCGGTGAGGTTCTGTTGCGCGGATACCTGCAACGCGTGATAGGAGGAATGCGAACGGTTGGTCATCACGGTGACCGGTCCGTAGCCGCCCGTTACACGGCCGGAGGAATCGAACTGGGTGTATGGCGCGAACCCCGGATCCGCCCCGGCAAACCCGTTTGGGAAATCCATGGCGGGCAGCTTGATGCCGGCTGTGCCCACATATCCCGCTGTGAGGTTGGCGCCGCCTAGCTTCTGTTCGACGCCCGCGGTCCAGGTCGCGATGTAGCCATTTTGGAAGCCGGGCGAGATGCCGGCGACGGTCAGCGGCGTGATCTGATGGCCGGGCGAGAGGGCCGCCAGGTCCTGCTCGTAGCGGAGCACGTCCATTAGGGTATTCCCCGGCACTTGTTTGGAATCGCCGGTGGCGAACACCGGCGCTCCGCCGATGGTGTAAACGGTAGGCAACTGCTGCGGTGCGATACTCGTGCCGAACGGGATGGGTTCTCCGGGCGCGGCAGTCGATCGCGGATAGACGACGAACGGCGTACTGCCCGTCAGCGAATTGTCCTGCCACAGGTTGATCAGCAAGGTGGTGATGGCTCCGCCGACGTGCACGGTGGTATTGGCGGCCGCGCGCCAGTCGAGCGACAGGCGCGGCCCCCAGCCGTTGGGATCGAGTTTGTACGCCGGGTCCGGGTTGATCAGCAATTCCGATCCCGGCGTGCCGCCCGTGCCCAGGCCGAGCACCGGCGCCGAGGTGCGCTTGTCCTCCTCGCGGATGCGCGACTCGATCTCGTAGCGCAGACCATAGTTGAGCGTTAGGCGATCCGATACTTTCCAAGTGTCCTGAAAATAGAAGTTGTACGCGTCGCGATGGATGGCTGAATCGCCGATGCTCGCGCCTTGCGAAAACATGGGCGGCGCGACCGCTTGCGAGTAAGTAAATGCGCTGGCGCTGAGCAGTCCGGTGAGCGCGTCGGGCAGCGGATTGCCGATGGCGATGTCGTGCAAGCCGCTGGCCGAACGGATGGGGACCGTAGCATAGGCGGTTCCGCCGCCGAACTGGTAAGCGCCATTGGGACTGATTCCGAATACGGTGGTGTCGCGGTTCCCGCGCACCTCTCCACCGGCCTTGAGGGTGTGCTTTCCGCGTATCCACTGGAAGCTCTGGCGAACCTGAAACAGGTTGCCGTAGGACCCCATCACCGAGCCGGCGGCCGCGTTGAAAGCCTCATAGGCGCCGTCGCCGAAACTCAGCGCCGGGTCGGTGCGATCAAACGTGGGAAACGAAGGCGTGGTGCGGGTGAAGCTGACACCGGACTCCATCGTAAAGGTAGGCGACGGCGTGCGCGTGTAGGCGATGGCGGCGTTGCGCTGGCGGTCGAGAAAGCCTACCGCGAACTCGGGATCGAGCGCCGTCTGGCTGGGGTTGGTGGTGGGGCCGGTAACGTTGGCCATGGTGAAGCGGCCGAACAATCGAGATTGATCCGAGATGTGATGATCGATGCGCAGGGAGAACTGATCCGAAACCGTGGTGACCTTCGATGAAGTGGCGAATGTGCGCGCGCCATAGGGGCCAGCGGGGTCGTTCGGCAGCGGATAGCGCGCCAGGAGCTTGGCGATGTGCGGGTCCACCGGGACGATCAAGGTGTCGCCCGGAAAGGCCGTCGTGTCCAGGCCGGAGCGCTCGGCGGCGCTTGGAACAGGGATCACTTCGGTGTCGCTCAGCACCTGGCGGAACCCCTGGTATTCGGCGAAATAGAAGGTGCGATTGCGGCCGTTGTACAAGCCGGGAATCACGACGGGGCCGCCGTTGGTCAGGCCGAATTCGTTGCGGATGAACGGCGGGATGCGCCGCGGCTGGGCAAAGGAGCGCTCATCGAAGAAGTTGCGCGCATCGAGGGCGGCATTGCGGAGAAACTCAAACACCGAACCGTGGACATCGTTGGTTCCGGACCGTGTGACGATGTCGGTGAAGCCGGCCGCGCCGCGCCCGATTTCGGCGGGCATCCAGCCGGAACTCGAACGGATCTCCTCCACCGCATCGACATTGAAGTTGGTGAATGTGGCGCCGCCCATTTCGGGGTCGCTCGAATCTGCGCCATCCATGGCAAACACGGCGGCCGTGCCTCGCTGTCCATTGACTGCGAATTGCTGGGTGAAGTTGGCGGCGCCGTTGGTGTCGGTCATGGTGCCGGCGGCGAGCAGCAGCAGTTGGCTGAAATCGCGCTTGTTCAGCGGCAACTCGGAAACGGCTTTGGCGGACAGCTTTTCGCCGCCGGTGCCCGCGGGCGCCTGGGCTTCGTCCACGAGCGAGAGCGCGTGACCCGCGGACAACTCGAGGACTGCGGCGGAATCGCGCGGCAGTTGGACCGGCTGCGGGCAAGTGGCTGTGACGCCTTGGTATGCGACGGCGATGGAATACGAAGCCGGGGCCAGCGCGGCGAAGGCGAAGCTGCCATCCTGGGCGGTTGTTGCGGTCTCGTGGTGGCCGCCGGATTCCAGGCGAACGGTTGCGCCCTCTATGGGCTGGCGACGGTCGTCGCGCAGGATGCCGCTCCAGGGTTTGGCGTCGGGCTGCGCGGCGGGAATTATCGCGCCCGACAGGATGGCGATGGCGGCGGTTGCGGCCAGTTGAGAGGGAGTCACAGATCAGGATAACGCGATGACGAGTGGGCAGTGCCACGCTAGAATGGGGATTCGCGATGCAGCAGAAAATCTCTCCTGCCCGATCCATCTCCGGATCCATCACCCTGCCCGGCGACAAGTCCATCTCGCACCGCTATGCCATGATCGCCTCCATCGCCGAAGGAGACAGCCGGATTCGGAACTATTCCACCGGCGCCGATTGCCATTCCACCCTCGACGCCATGCGTGCGCTCGGCGTGCCAGTCGAAGAAAACGGAACCGAGGTGACCATCCGCGGGCGCGGCCTGGACGGGTTGCGCGCCCCGGCCGCGGACCTGGATGCGGGCAACTCCGGTTCCACCATCCGCATGCTATCCGGCATACTGGCGGCGCAGTCTTTCCCGACGCGCATCGGCGGCGACGAATCCCTATCGCGCCGGCCCATGGCCCGCATCATCGAGCCGCTCTCGCGGATGGGCGCCAACATCTCCGCGCGCGAAGGCCGCTTTCCGCCGCTCGAAATCTGCGGCGGACGCCTGCGGTCCATCGATTACACGCTTCCCGTGCCCAGCGCCCAGGTGAAAACCTGCGTGCTGTTTGCCGGACTCTACGCGGAGGGCGAGACCATCGTGCGCGAGCCGGTGCGCTCGCGCGATCACACCGAGATCGCCCTGCGCGAGTTCGGCGCGGATCTGCGCGTCGCAGCGAAAACCATCGCGCTCACCGGCCGCCCTACGCTCACCGGGCGCGACCTGTTGGTTCCCGCGGACCTTTCCTCGGCGGCGTTCTTTGTCGTAGCGGCACTGCTGGCGCCCGGCTCCCGGCTGACCATCCGCGGAGTGGGCCTCAATCCCACACGCTCTACGTTGCTCGATTTCCTGGCAGGCATGGGCGCGGCGATCCGCATCACCGAGGTGGAGAGCCGCAACGGCGAATTAGCCGGGGAACTGCTGGTCTCGAGCTCGCGCGTGCGCGGCGGCGTCATCGAGAAGGAAACCACCGCCGCGCTGATCGACGAGATCCCGGTGCTCGCGGTACTGGGCGCCGCCAGCGAAGAGGGTCTCACGATCCGGGATGCCGCCGAGTTGCGCATCAAGGAGACCGACCGCATCTCGACCGTCGCCGAAAACCTGCACCGCATGGGGGTGGAGGCGGAGGAATTGCCGGACGGTCTCGCGATTCCCGGCCGTCAGCGTTTCCACGCCGCCGAACTGGACTCCTTCGGCGATCACCGCATCGCCATGGCGTTCGCCATTGCGGCGTTGTGCGCGGATGGCGAATCGCTGATCCACGGCGCGGAAGCTGCGTCGGTTTCGTTCCCGGAGTTTTTCGAGACGCTCCGCTCGCTGTACTGAGCCGCGCGCGTAAGCAAGCGGTTAATTAGCGCGCAGATCCACGATCAACGCGTCCAACGCAATCGACTTCTGGATGTTGCGCCGGATCAGCCCTGCCAGATCGTCCACCTTTTTCACCGCCCCGCGGATCCACCCGAACGACACTTTGCGCGCCACGGCTTCCAGTTCCGCCCGCAGATCCTCGTTGCGCACAGCGTTGCGCACCGTGGGGCCCGATTCCCGCAGCACCAGCACATCGCGAAGCAAGTCGTAGAGCACCTTCAGGTGCAGTTCCAACTTCTCGCTCTTGCTGCGCCCGATGGCTTCGGAATAGGGCACCCACGCGCCGAAGGGCAGCGCGCCCGCAGCCACGCGCAGCAGCGTGAACATGGCCGCGCGGCGCTTATCGTATGCCTCCAGATCCAGCGAGACCGCCAGGCCCGGGCTGCCGCCGCTCAGCGCCGCGCGCCGCTCCGGATGATCCATCCCGCGTGCGCGCACGAACTCGCGCGTCTCTTCGGCCGAAAGGGGCGCAAACTGAAACGGCACGGCCCGCGAGCGGATGGTCGGCAGCAGATCGTAAGCGTTCTCCGCCGTCATGATCAGGATCAGGTACGGCGACGGCTCCTCCAGGGTCTTCAGCAGCGCGTTGGCGGCGTGCTCGCCGGCGCGGTCCACGTGGTCGATCAGAAAGACGCGCCGGCTGCCATGATTGGGGGACAGCTTCGCCCACTCGCGCAGCAGGCGCGTCTGATCGATGGAGATCTGCCGCAGCGGCCCATCCGGCGGAAAAGTGACAAAGTCCGGATAGGAGGCGAATAGCAACGGATCCTGGTTGCGCTTGTCCGCCGGCCAGCGCTCGCGCGCCGCCACGATTTCGGTATTCTCCGCCAGGCTGAGATCGTCGCGTTCGATCTGCTCGGCATGCCCCAGCAGGTGCGCGGCCAACCGGCGCGCCAGCGTGGCCTTGCCGACGCCCTCCGGCCCGGCGAACAGCAGCGTTTGCGCCAGGCGGTCGCGCACGATCATCTGCTCCAGCGCCGCGGTGACGTGCGGGTTGCCCCAAAAGCGCTCAAACATAAGGCTCGACGGCCTTCCAGATTTCGGCGGCTATGGCATCGATCGCGGCGCGGCCATCCACGATGCGGAACCGATGCGGCTCGCGCGCCGCCAGCGCGTGATAGGCCGCATAGACCTGGCGATGGAAGGCGAGCGATTGCTCGTCCATGCGCGTCTCGCTGTGCCGCTGGGAGGCGTTGCGCGCGTGCGCCCGCGCCAGGCTGGTCTCAGCGTCGATATCGATGAGCAGCGTCAGATCCGGAACCAGGCCGCGGCAGGCAATGCGGTCGAGCGTCATCACGGCCTCCGCGCCCAGCCCGCGCCCGCAACCCTGATAGACCAGCGTGGAATCGGTGAACCGGTCCGAGAGTACAATCTTGCCCTCTGCCAGGGCCGGCGTGATCCATTCGTCCAGGTTCTGCGCGCGGCAGGCGAAATACAGCAGCATCTCGGCGGTGGGGCCCAGCTCCTGATTGGCCGCATCCAGCAGAATGCGCCGGATCTCGATGCCGATGCGCGTGCCGCCCGGTTCGGCCGTCTCCAGAACGTCGCGCCCGCGCGCCCGCAGGCGCTCGGCGAGCAGCCGCATCTGGGTGGTCTTCCCCGAACCGTCCATGCCTTCGAATGTGAGGAACAGGCTCCGTTTCTGCATCGGAACCCTCATTGTAGCGAAGCCGGGTCACGCCACCGGGTTGCGCAATACGCCAATGCCCTCGATCTCCACTTCCACAACATCGCCCGGCCGCATGGCGCGCGTGCTGCCGGGCGTGCCGGTGTAGATGACATCGCCGGGAACCAGCGTCACCCATCGGCTTACCCAGCTCACGATGGCCGGACCATCGAAAGTCAAATCCGCCGTGGATTGCCTTTGCACAACCTCGCCGTTCAGCCGCGTTTCGAGCATCAGGTTGCCGTAGTCCAGGCCCGTCGCGATCGCCGGACCCAGCGGCGCAAACGTGTCCGCCCCTTTGGCGCGCCACCACTGCAAATCTTTGCGCGGCCCATTCTGCCAGTCGCGGTCGCTGACGTCGTTACCGCAGGTGACGCCGAAGATGGTCCCCCGCTGGCCGATCACGATGACCAGTTCGCCCTCAAAGTGCACGTTGGCGGCGTCCTGCGGGATGACGATCGGGTCATCGGGGTTCTGCAGGGCACTGACGGGCTTGTAGAACATCTCGGGACGGTCCGGCGCCTGCCGGTCTCCCAGGTGGCTCTTGTAATTGCGGCCCACCGCCAGAATCTTGGAGGGTTCGCACGGGTACAGCAGCTTCACTGCGGCGATCGGATGCGTGGCGCCAGTGGCCTCATGCGCGCCAAACAGATCCCCGCGAATCTCGCGGACGGTCGCGCCGTCGAGAATGCCGTAGGCGACGGCGGAGTCCTTGCGATACCGAACGTATTGGGTCATAGCTTATGTCCCCTGGCCGTCGTTGGAAGCTCCCGAATCCACGTTCGGCCCGGCCTTCGGTCCGTCGATTTTCCCGGTCCGGGCATCGGTCACGTTAGACCTGAACATGGTGACAAACACCTCATTGAGTTTCTGAAAGGCCGTATCTGAAAACATTCCGGCGAGAGCCGCGATGGCGCAAACGCCGAACATGTTCACCGTTTTCAGATCGGTCGAGGTGCCGCTAAAAAACCCGCCGCGCACCACCACATAAAAGACAAATGCGATCCCGGCTCCCTCGATAGGCTGAATCAGGTAAAACGTGAACCAGCTTTCCGAGAGCTTCTCGTTGCCCAGGTAATCGGCGAACGATTTCAGCGCAAAGACGCTCGATCCCAGGGCTCCCGTGAGCAAAACCATCACCAGAAAACGAAGTTCGTCTGTGAACTGCCAATGCCAGCCGAAGAACCACCACACCGGCTCAGGAGAAGGGGCGACGCGCAGAAGCCCAGCCGAAGTTGCAGCGCTCTTGGTCACCACCACGGTGAGGCTTCCAGGAGCCGCCAGATCCGCGGCGGCGATGCCGACTACGAGTTGGCTCGCGTCAATGAACGTAAACTGGCGGTCGGAGCCGTTGAAGGCCAGTTTGTCGTCGCTCTCGAAGCCGCACCCCAGCACGCGAATGTTCAGCAGAGTTGCTCCCACCGCCAGACGATCCGGGTCGAAATCTTTCACCGCCAGCGCGCTGCTCGGAGCGCAGGTGGGTAGCTGTTTTGGCGGTTGGGCGGCCTGCGGCGGGGCCGACGCCCAGACGCCATACACCGCGTAGAGAAGCAGCGCGGTACAGAGATAGAGGTACAGCAGCGCCAAGGCCGCCTTCCAGAACTGCATGCGGCCCGCGGTCGACAACCTGGGGGCCGTCTTCCAGACGATCCAGATCGCCAGAATCGCGGCGCCCGCCCCTAACAGCCACACAATCCACATATGCGCCTCCCGCGTAAGGTTGAACACTCCCCGCGCAATCACCGCCAGCGCGGCAAAGACACCCAGGTACTGTTTCCAAGCCGACCGAAGATGCAATCGGAACTATATCACAACCGGGATGGAGGACTTCCGCCGTCATTTCAAGCCCAGTTTCTTGCCCGCCGCCAGCAGATCGACAGCCTCCCGCAGGCGTCTCGCCTTGGTTCCCGGTTGCTTCGCGGAATCGATCCACGCGATGTACATGCGCCGATATGACGGCGCAAGACTCTCGAAATAGCTCCGGGCTGCGGGCCGGCTGGCGAGCGCCTGTTGGATGTACTGCGGGACCTTGGACAAAGATGGCCTTGGCGCATCACCGCTGCGGTCGGTTGGCGCACGCTTCAACCCAGCCGGTGTCAAGCGTCCGCCTGCCTGAAGCTGCGCAAACCGCTTGCGGTTGACGGTAGACCATCTGCCGTCGGGTTTCCGCGGCGTGAACTTCCGGGCATACCGGTCGTCATCGAGGCGCTTGACCAAGCTATCGATCCAGCCGAAACACAGGGCCTCATTGACGGCATCGTCGTAGGCGATGGATGGACGCCCTGTGTGGCGCTTATAGAACACCAGCCACACCTCCGATTCCGAGTCGTGGTGCCTGGCGAGCCACTCCCGCCATTGTTCGCAGTTCCGCGCGTCGAAGGTCTTCAGGGTTTTAGCAGGCATTGTTTGCCCAGGTCGCCGGGGACGGGGCTCCCAGGAGCGGCCGGTTCTGGTTGAGGGTCGCGTGCGACAGTCCATGCCGCAAGAGGATATGGGCGAGTACGAGGAGGCCGGCAACACCCCGCTTCCAGCTCATGAGAGAAGTTTAAGTCATTGCACCGCGACCAGTGGCCCGAGGGTTCTCTCGCGTGAAAAGGCGAGCCAGAACCGCGCCCGCAGATCCCGCCCAGCTCTCCCCTGACGCCGTGATGTTCCTAAATCCACTTGGCGGGCTTGCCGTTCTAACTCGGAGAACTGGCTAGCAAGCCCGTTTTGGGATGAACGCAGCCGGGGATGCGCTCGAGTGGCGACCTTGTTTTGACGCCTCGGAATGCGAATCCAACATCGTGTGGAAAGTCGCGCAGCCACATCCGGCGCGGCCCGCCGCTCTGGGGATTTGGGATGGCGATCTCCTAATAGTTGTTGACAGAGTGAATACGGCGTTTCATAATCTCTTATAGAGCCAGAAGGCGATGGAAGCCTTCCACGAACGGCAAAAAAATTGCTCGGAGGATGCAACGACGAGGCATAGAAATGCACAATGTTTATTGCTTTGCCGGCCAGTCCGCACCCTGCCCGGGTTACTTTGCCAACGATGCCCTGCCCTGCGTATGCAGTAGCAAGGAAAGCCTGCTGTTCGCGCTGAGCCAGGTTGCCATGCCGCTCATGCCAATCAAAGATGTGCCTCCGGTGGTGCACATGTTGCCGTTGAGCGCCTGACGGCGGATCGCGCCCCGGACGCTTGCAGTCTGGGGCAAAACGCCCATCCACACCCATTCCTCGCTTGAACCGTCAGGTAGGCGAGCGCCGCATTCCCTCCAAATCGATATCCGGATCGTCCCCGCGGGCGTCCGTCCGCCACTCACCGATCCGCGCGGAGTATCATGTGGTCGTGTACTGCCAGACGATCGTTCCACTTCTCTTTCTCGGCGCGGCTGCCCTGCGCGCGCAACCCGCCGACCTGATCCTCAGCCACGGCAAGATCGTCACGGCAGACCCGCAATTCCGGATTGCCGATTCCATCGCGATCCGCGGCGACCGCATCCTGGCTGTGGGCGACCGCTCCGCAGTCGCACACGTGGCCGGTCCCGGTACCCGCCAAGTCGATCTGCAAGGTAAGACAGTGCTGCCGGGCCTGATCGACTCCCACGTGCATGCGGCCCAGGCGGCCATGTACGAGTTCGACCATCCGGTTCCCGACATGGAAAACATTGCCGGCGTGTTGGGCTACATCCAGGCGCGCGCCGCGGTAGCAAAGGCGGGCGACTGGATCGTTCTCACGCAGGTCTTCATCACCCGCCTGCGCGAGCAGCGTTTTCCCACACGCGCGGAACTGGACGCCGCCGCGCCGCACAATCCGGTCTATTTCGGCACGGGTCCCGATGCCGCCGTGAATTCCCTCGCGCTGCAACTGAGCGGCATCGACGGCGACTTCCGCATCGCGGACGGCATGCCGGGCCGCATCGAACGCGACGCCGCCGGTGAGCCGACCGGCATCCTGCGCAATTGCAGCCGCTTGGTGAAGATCCACTCCGGCGATAGAATCCCCACCGGCGACGACCGCCGCGCGCGTCTCAAGATGCTGCTGGCCGACTACAACTCGGTGGGACTGACCAGCTTCTCGGAAGGAGACTTGGGCGATGCCGATTTGGAAACCTACCGGCGGCTCAAAGACGATGGGCAGCTCACCTGCCGCGTTTTCGTGGCCTACGACGTGGACGCCCAACTGCCGCTCGATCAAATCACTGTACGCATCCTGGCGGCGGCCGCCGACCCGTTGCACCGCTACAACAATATGCTCTGGCTGCGCGGCATCAAGACCTTCCTTGATGGCGGCATGTTGACCGGCAGCGCCTTCATGCTGCAGCCGTGGGGCGTAAGCAAGGTCTATTCGATCGACGATCCCACTTATCGCGGCATGCGCTACATCGAGCCGGACAAGCTCGTCCGGATCGCACGCGTCGCGCTGCAGAACGATTTGCAGTTCACCGCGCACTCTGTGGGCGATGGCGCGGTTCAAACATTAGTGGACGCGTACGCGGAGATCGACCGCACGTTTCCGGTCCGCGCCGCGCGCCCATCGATCACGCATGCGAACTTCATGAGCGAGGAAATCATCCGCAAGATGCGGGAACTCGGCATCGTCGCCAACATGCAGCCGGACTGGCTGTGGCTGGACGGCGCCACGCTCCGCAAGCAGTTCGGCGACGCGCGCCTCGCGTATTTTCAGCCGTACAAGACGCTATTCGCGAGCGGAGTCGTGGTGGGCGGCGGCTCCGACCACATGCAGAAAATCGGCAGCCTGCGCTCCATCAATCCTTACAACCCGTTCCTGGGGATGTGGATCGCGCTCACGCGCCAGCCGCGCTGGGCGGACCAGCCGCTACATCCGGAGCAGCGCATCTCGCGCGAGCAGGCCATTCGCCTGTACACCATCAACAACGCTTGGCTCACGTTCGAGGAGAAGGAAAAAGGCTCGCTCGAACCAGGCAAGCTGGCCGACCTGATCCTGCTCGACCGGGACATCCTCACGTGCCCGTTGGACGAAGTACGCAAGATCCAGGTGGAACAGACGTACCTGGGCGGCAAGCCGATCTACCAGCGCAAAGCAAAAACGGAACCACAGATGGACACAGATAAACACAGATAAGAACCGCGGACTGGTCTGGTTTTGTCTTTATCTGTGTCTATCGGTGTCCATCTGTGGTTCCGTGTTAGGAAGCCGCCACCAGGCTGGTCTGCAATTCCGGCATCTCGATCTCGATGCGGGTGCCTTGTCCGGGCTGGCTGTCGATGATCATCTTGTGGTCGTTGCCGAACAGCACGTTCAGCCGCTCGCTCACGTTGCTCACGCCGATGCCCTGTTCGCGCAGGGTCGCCAGCTTGGATTCGGGGATGCCGACGCCATCGTCCTCCACCCACAACAACAGCCGCGATTCCGCCCGCCGGCTGCGCAGCCGGATGGTGCCGCCTTCGACTTTGCTGCTCAACCCGTGCTTCACGCAATTCTCGATGAGCGGCTGCAGCAGCATGCTCGGCACCAGCATGTCCAACGTGTCGGCGGCTACGTCCTTTTCAAAACGCAGCTTGTCGCCGAAGCGCACCACTTCGATGGCCAGGTAATCGTCGATGAAGCTGATTTCCTCGCGCAAGGCGCTGAAATTATCGTGCTTGCGCAGCAGCCGCCGCAGGATGTTCGACAGCTTCAGCACCATGACGCGCGCCTGGTTGGGATCGGTGCGGATCAGCGAAGAGACCGAGTTCAAGGTATTGAAGAGGAAGTGGGGATTGATCTGGCTGGTGAGCGCTTCCAGGCGGGCTTGAATCAAGAGCCGCTTCTGCTCCTCGAGCTTGCCTTCATTGCGGGTGTTGTTCCAGATCTTGATGGGCAGCGTGACGGAGAACAGCGTGGTGGCATAGATCGCCGCGTACATCAGGAGATTGGGCTGCTCCGGGTGCAGATAGAAGATGCGGCCGTTCGGGCCGAAAGCCTGACCGAGCGCCTGGCGCAGGAACTCGGCGAACAGGATCACGACGAAGAAGAGCAGGTTGAAAGCGTTGCGGCGATCGAAGCGGCGCTGCTTGATGAAGCGCCACAGGTTCAGGTCGAAGAACGGGCTGAAGCGCCAGATGTCCTCCGGATCGACGGCGCAATCGCGCAACAGGCCGCCCAACACGCCCAGCCCGGCCAGCAGCGGCATGGTCAGGTACTCGCGGTTAATCATGGCCGGAATGGAAATCAGAATTCCCGACGCGAGCCCCGTCACGTAGCCGCCCAGCAGGCCCGCCAGCAGGCTGCCCTCCAGGCCGAGGTCGACGGCCTGGTAGCTGCCGGACTGGTAAGCGGCGCTCACTACGCGCGTGGCGACGCTCGCGCCGAACACGACGGAGAACCACAGCGACAGCTTCATGCGCTGGGCCATGGTGCGGTTTTCGCGCATCAGCATGCGCTTGACGGCGCTCCAGCGAACCAGGATGCTGGCCAGCGAGGCCATCACGCCCAGCTTCACCAGCAGCGTGACCAGGGAGGAATCCGCCATGTGAGCTCGCAGATCATTATAATAAAAGCATCGGGACAGCCGGCAGAAATCTCATGCACACTCCTTCCGCGCTCCGGCTGCACAAGGCTGCCGAAGCGGACTTCCCAACCCGGTTTGGACACTTTCGAATCTACGGATTTGAAGGCCGGCTCGACGACCGCGTGGAGGAAGCCGTGGTCCTGGAGATGGGCGATGTGGCGCACGGGCCGGTAGCGCCACTGGTGCGCATCCACTCGCAATGCCTGACGGGCGACGTGTTCCACAGCCTGCGCTGCGATTGCCGCGCGCAGCTTGAGTTGGCGCTGCACATGATCGCCGAAGAAGGGCGCGGGCTGCTGATCTACGAGCATCAGGAGGGACGCGGCATAGGCCTGCTGAACAAGCTGCGCGCCTACGAATTGCAGGATGAAGGCGCCGACACCGTGGAAGCCAACGAGCGCCTGGGCTTCGAGTCCGATCTGCGCAATTACGAACTGCCGGGCGAGATTCTGCGGTATTTCGGATTGCAGAGTGTGCGGCTGCTGTCGAACAATCCGGAGAAGGTGGCCGCCGTGGAAGCCGCGGGCGTGCGGGTGGAAGAGCGCGTGCCGTGCATCGTGCCGGCCATGGATTCGACGGAAGCGTATTTGCGGACTAAGAAAGAGAAGATGGGGCACTTGCTGGAAGGGTTTTAGCTTAGCTTGTTTTTCTTATGGAGTAGCTGGGGGAAACACACGCTAATGCGATTTGCGGATCGTGTTATCTATCGCATCGCTAACAAACGACTGGCATGGGTTTAGTTCTGATAGTTCTGATATGCGAGCCGGGGCGAAGGTGAATGGGAAGAACCAACACGGGCAAACGGCGCTCATGGTGCCGGCTTCCTGTGGGTATTACCAGATCGTTCAGACCCTCACTTGAAGCGGGCGCAGACGTGAACGCTAAAGACAAGGAAGGGAAAACGGCGCTCATGCATGCCGCTGGGGGTCAGGCTGACCGAGAACTAATCACACTGCTGCTGGACTCCGGCGCAGACGTAAGCGCTAAATACAACGAAGGGGAGACGGCGCTCAGGGCTACACTTTTTCCACGGACGCCGCCGGCAAAGTCATAATTCTGAAGGCCGCTGGAGCAAAGGAGTAACCACCGGCCGGCAAGCGTCCGGTAGACGCTCGCCCGGCTGCTGCACGGCATCGGCCGTGACGGCGATCTCGATTACCCGGTCATGGAATTCGTCTCAGACCTGCTCCAGCGTCCGCTGCTTGTGCGAGCCGGGGTGCGACGATCCGGACAGCGCCGAATGCGCAACCTTGCGGCGCGGCCCCACGGACTCCGGCCGCTTGGCCCGCAGTATGATCGCCTCCTCTATTTGCATACCGAACAAATCGGTGCTCTGAATCCGGCGTTCTCCATCCTCAACGGGGACATTCGTTAGGAAGAACCTGACTGTGGGGTCCTCATCGGCGAGTGCGACAACCCTGGAGAATTGTATAAGGGCCTTTCTGCCCATCGACTTTGTAAGCAGGTCCACGACCTCTTGAGTCGCCGCTAGCGTGCTGTTCTTGAACCAGGGAGCCGACACTACTAAGTCCCACATACCGCCTACCGCATCTGCCCGGCGCAAGAGCGCGAACAGGGTAAAATCACCCTTTTGGGCCGCCATCTCATGCATCGCTTTATGTATCCGGCCTGTGTCGATCATAGAACCTCCAAGAGTCTCTGTACGCACGCAATCATGTCTGCCGTCTCTTGTGCCGAGGACAATCCGACCGGCAGATAGCGCCGCTCTGGGGTCTAGCGAAGCACGACCGACCACTCGGCCGGGTGCTTCGCCTTGACTCGGGACTCGACTCCCGAAAACCTCAGAAGGAGATCCAGGTCGTGCGTTCTTATCGACTGCATACCTTTGGTCTCCGATCCGCTCTCTGGAAACCCCGCCCACCTGAGGGTGCGGCAGATGCGCGCCTTAAGCGCAACTTCGACCGCGTACCCGCAAAGATAAAATGCCCCGTCGAAACGTTTCGCCCGCAGGAGCGCTTGCGCGTCTCGAAGACGTGCGCGAGCGATTGCCTGCAGGTCCCTTGTTGGAATCCTGTGGCGCTGACTGCCGCAGCCGGAATCTAATCAGAATTACAGCACATTCTCAGGGAGTGCACAACTGCATTTTCAGCGGAGCCTGAGCGTGCGCGCTACTACTCCATCTCGAACGCCACGTACATCAACTGTCCGTCGCGTTCTACCTGCAGCACCACCGCGTCGCCGGTCTTCATCTGACCCAGCGCGGTGGTCAGCGACGCCACGGTCGAGGTCGGCTCGTTGTTGATGGCGTAGATCACATCTCCCGGACGCAGATCCACTTCCAGACCTTCCGAGCCCGCCGCCCGCGCCGCCACTACGACGCCGTATTGTTTGCGCAAGTCCGGCAGCATGGGCGCCAGTTTCCGGTCGATCTCGACTCCCAGAATGCCCAGCTTCGGAATCAGGTTCTTCTCCGGATTTACCAAGTCTGCGAAGCGCTGCGGATCGTCGTCCTGCGCCGTAACCGGCACATCCATCGTCAGCCGGTCGGCGCCGCGCAGGACCTCCAGGTTCACTTTGTCGCCCACCGGAAAGCGCCACAAATTCACCTCAAGCTGACGCGCGTTCTCCATGGGCTTGTTGTCCAGGCTGAGCACAATATCACCCGGCTTCAGGCCGGATTTGTCGGCGGATCCGTCCGGCGTCACATCGGCCACGAGCACGCCCCAATCCTGGGACAATCCCAGGCCGGCGGCCAGCAACGGCGTAACGGTCTCCACGCTGGCGCCGATCTGGCCGCGATGTACGTGGCCCTCCTTGCGAATCTGGGTGTACACGTTGAGCAACGTGTCGCTGGGAATCGCGAAGCCGATCCCTTCGCTGCCGCCCGATTGCGAGAGGATCATGGTGTTGAGCCCCACCACCCGCCCCGACATATCCACCAGCGGGCCGCCGCTATTGCCCGGATTGATGGACGCATCGGTTTGGATGTAAATCATGAGACTGTCCTGTTTGATCTGGCGCGCGACCGCGCTGATCACGCCCAGACTGGCTGAATTCTGCAAGCCCAGCGGGCTCCCGAACGCCATCACCAGTTGGCCCTGCCGCAACTCGCGCGAGTTACCCAAGGTCAAGTGCGGCAAGTCCGCCGCTTCGATCTTCAGCACCGCGACATCTGTCTCGCGATCGAGGCCCACGATACTGGCGTCCAGAACCGTTCCGGGCGGCTTCATGATCGAGTTGCTTTTTCGCGCGGTGCGCTCGGAGACGGGCAACTGCACGCGAATGCGGCGCGCGCCCTGGATCACGTGCGCGTTGGTCACGATGTAGCCGTCCGCCGTGAGGATGACGCCCGAGCCGGTGGCGCGCTGGCGGGTGAGCAGGCTGGCGTTGCCCGCGTCGGAGTCTTCGCTGAGGCCGTACCCGCTAGTCACGATCTTGACCACCGAGCGGTTCACCCGCTGGGCCAGCGCTTCCAGCGAAGCGCTGAGATTCTCGACCGCTTCCAGCTTGCGCTCCTGCGCGAACCCGGCTTCGACCGACGTCGCCGACACCGCCAGCAGCAGGAACCGTACTAACGCCGCCCGGTAACCCATGTGTTCGGATTACTTCCCTGCCCGCCCTGTTTCGAAGAGGAACCAGATACGCCGCTCCGTCTGGTCGATCCAATTCTCCAGCAGGCTGGTGGTAGCTACGTCGTTCTCTTCGCCGCACAGATCGTGAACTTCCCGCATGCTGGAAAGCAGCGCCCGGTTGTCTTCGCGCAATTCGGCGAGCATATCGAGCGGATCGACATAATCCGCGTCATTATCGCTGAGGCGTTGCAGGCGGGCAACGTGCCCGATCGATCGAATGGTGGTGCCGCCGATCTTGCGCGCGCGCTCGGCGATGTCGTCGGTCATCGCAAAAATCTGGCCGGCGTGCTCATCGAGCAAGAGGTGGTAGTCGCGAAAGTGGGGTCCGCTGACGTGCCAATGAAAGTTCTTGGTCTTAATATAAAGAGCAAATACATCGGCCAGCAATGCGTTGAGAGCGCCGGTGATGTTTTTAACGGATTCGGCGCCGAGTTCACTGGGTGTCGCCAAGGCGACCCGACGTCGCGTTCCAAGTTCGTCTTCAGTAGTTGACATTTTAGATCTCCTCTCTTATCTTAGGTCTCCCCGACCACGATCATACTGCGACATCCGCGCCTCGCGCCCAAGATTCCGCCGGGCAGTGGACGGGAACGTACAAACACCGAGCTGCTACCTCCGCTCGACAACCCATGTGTTGCCTCGCAAATAATCCACGGTTCGCACGACCGCCTCGCGAATGCTCAATTTCGGCCGCCATCCCAGCGCGCGAATGCGGGAGCAATCCAGGAAAATGAAGGGGCTGTCTCCCACCCATCCGCGCTCGCCGCCCGCGTAATTGAGGCGCGGCGCGCATCCCAGCCGCTCCGCGATCCAACCGATGGAATCGTTCACGGTGCAGTATTCGTCAGTGCCCAGGTTGTACAGATTCAGCCTGCCCGCGCCGCCTTCGATGGCCAGCAGCATGGCGTCCACGCAGTCTTGCACATATAAGTAAGACTTGCGCTGGCGCCCGTCTCCTAATATATCCAGATGCCCGGAATGCTCCCGAAGTTGCTTGTAGAAATCCAGAATGTGGCCGTGCGTGTAGCGCTCACCCAGGATCGACACAAACCGGAAAATGTGCGCTTGCATGCCGAAGCCCTCGCAATAGGCTTCGATCATGGCCTCGGCGGCCAGTTTGGATGCGGCGTAGAGCGAGGTCTGTACCGGGAACGGCGCGTCCTCGGGCGTGGGGAAGATGGCGGGCTCGCCATAGACCGAGCCGGTCGAAGGGAACGCGATGCGCCGCACGCCGCGCGCCCGCATGGCCTCCAGCACGTTGGCCGTGCCGATGGTGTTTTGCTCCAGGTCCCGGCGCGGGTGCTGGGTGCCGAAGCGCACGTCGGCATTGGCGGCCATATGAAATACGAATTCGGCGTGATCCATGGCGCGGTCGAGCGCGTCGGTATCCAGCAGGTCGCCATGTTCCAGGCGGAAGTGCGGCGAGCGCATCGCCGCTGCCAGAAACTCGGCTTGCCCGGTGGAGAAATTGTCGAAACCGGTGATCTCATGTCCATCGGCGAGCAGACGGTCCACCAGGTTACTGCCGATGAAGCCGGCCGCGCCGGTTACCAGGATTTTCACGGCTTCTCCTTTACCTCGCTGTGGAGCCGCCGGATGCGGAAGATGTCGGCCACATTCCGAAGATTTCCGCTCACCAGTGCCAGCCGGCTGTCGCCATCGTCGCGCCAGCGGATGGGTACCTGCTGAATGGAGTAGCCGAGCCGGCGCGCCAGCACCAGGATCTCCACATCGAACATATATCCATCGATTTGTTGCCGGCTGAAAATCTCGCGCGCCGCCGCGCGGGTGAAAAACTTGAAGCCGCATTGCGTGTCGGTGATGCCT
Organism: Bryobacterales bacterium; assembly: GCA_003166475.1. Classification (GTDB taxonomy): domain Bacteria; phylum Acidobacteriota; class Terriglobia; order Bryobacterales; family Bryobacteraceae; genus Bog-159. The sequence continues at coordinate 33,647 of PMVV01000053.1, forward strand.
TCGAGGCCCACCACCGCATGCATGAACAACCCGAAGCCCTTGCCGCCCAACTGCCGGTAGAGCGGCTGCCGGCGCTCGATTTGCGAGTCCCGCATGGAGCGCGAGCCGATCACCACGTCGCAGCGTTGGCTCAACGATGGGCTCAGCCATGGCCGAAACTTGTCGAATTCCTCGATGGGTACTTTGTTATCGGCGTCGGCGTAGCCGGCGATGTTACCGCGCGCCAGCGCCATGGCCTCGCGCACGCCGCGGCCCTTTCCGCTGCGCTCCCGATTGCCGATCACGCGCACCGGCTCGCCCTGCCGGGCGGTCTCGAGGGCTAGCTCGCGGGTGCCGTCATCGCCATCGGCGGCTACGACGATTTCATAGCGCAAACCGCGCGACCGAAAATAGCCGCCTGTCTCGCGGATGGTGGCGGCGATGGTGGCGGCCTCATTGTAGGCGGGCAGGATTAGAGAGACGTCGCACAAGTCAGTTATTCTAACAGGTGGACCGCGCATGCCTCTCAACATCGCCATCATCGGTTGCGGCTTGATCGGACGGAAGCGCGCCGCGGCGCTCGCCGGCGGCCGGTTGGCCGTCTGCTGCGACGTCGATTGCGGACGGGCGCAGGCGCTCGCCGCAGCGCATCCCGGCGCTGAGGCAGCCGCCGATTGGCGCGCCGCCGTGGTCTCGCCAGATATCGATATCGTGATCGTGGCCACCACGCACGATATGCTCGCTCCCATTGCCGCCGCAGCGGCGGGCGCGGGCAAGCACGTGTTGATTGAGAAGCCGGGCGCGCGCCGCGCCTGCGAGTTGGACGCCGTGGCCGAAGCCGCCCGCCGCACAGGCGCTCTGGTGCGCATCGGATTCAGCCATCGGTATCACCGCGCCTTTCGAAATGCGCGCGCGATTTTCGATTCCGGCGCGGCCGGTCCGCTGCTGTTCATCCGCGGCCGTTACGGTCACGGCGGCCGTCCCGGTTACGAGCGCGAGTGGCGCGCCGATGCGGTCCTCTCGGGCGGCGGCGAACTGCTCGACCAGGGCGTACACCTGATCGACCTGGCGCGCTGGTTCCTGGGCGATTTCACGCGCGTCACCGGCCGCACTCCCAGTTACTTTTGGAAAATGCCGGTCGAAGACAACGCGTTCCTGCTGCTCGAAACCGCCGCGGGCCAGATCGCGTTTCTGCACGCAAGCTGGACCGAATGGAAGAACCTGTTCTCATTCGAAATCTGCGGGCGCGACGGCAAGCTGGAAATCACGGGCCTGGGCGGCAGCTACGGAACCGAGCGCCTGACGTTCTACAAAATGTCGCCCGAAATGGGGCCGCCGGAAACCACCGCCTGGGAATTTCCCAGCCCTGACAGTTCCTGGGAAACGGAATTCGCCGAGTTCCTGGAAGATATCCGCCTGAAGCGCGAGCCGCGGCCGGGCATCGAAGACGCTCAGGCCGCACTGCGCGTCATCGAGCGCGTGTATGAGGAGAACGCCACGTGATCATCACCCGCGCGCCATTGCGCATCTCGCTGGGAGGCGGAGGCACCGACCTGCCCTCGTACTATCGCGAGCATAGCGGCTTCGTCATCTCGGCGGCCATCGATAAATACGTCTACATCACGCTGCACGAGACCTTCAGCCAGGAGCTGATCGTCAAGTATTCGCAAATGGAACTGGTCGAGACCGTGGACCAGATCAAGCACCCCATCGTGCGCGAAGCCCTGCGCCTGGTGGACGTGGGTCCGCGGCCGTATCTGGAAATCGTGAGCATGTCGGACATTCCGGCCGGCACGGGCTTGGGCTCGTCGGGCAGTTTCACGGTGGCCCTGCTGCGCGCGCTGCATGCCTGGAAGAAGAATCCGATCCCGCGCCAGGAACTCGCCGAGCAAGCCTGCCGCATCGAGATCGACCTGCTGCATGAGCCTGTGGGCAAGCAGGATCAGTACATCGCCTCGTTCGGCGGCATCACCTGTTTCCAATTCCTGCCCGACGATCGCGTGGAGGTCGCGCCGCTGCAGCTCGAAAGCGAGACGCTGGCCAACCTGGAAGACAACCTGCTGCTGTTTTTCACCGGTTTCACGCGCTCGGCGTCGGCGATCCTTGAAGAGCAGGACACGCGGACGCGCCATCACGACGCCGATATGATCTCGCAATTGCACGTGGTGAAGCAGCTCGGCTGCGAGAGCAAGGCGGCGCTGGAGCGCGGCGATCTGCGCCGCTTCGCCGAGCTGATGCACGTGCATTGGGAACACAAGAAAGCGCGCTCGCGCTCCATGACCAATGCGCACATCGATGAATACTACGCGGTGGCGCGGCGCAACGGCGCGCTGGGCGGCAAGCTGATCGGCGCGGGCGGCGGCGGCTTCCTGATGCTGTATACCGAGGACAAAACGCGCCTGCGGCATGCCATGCGCGGCGCCGGGCTGCGCGAAGTGCGGGTCCGCTTCGACTTCCAGGGCACCTCGGTGCTCGCGCAATCGTGAGCGATATGCTGCCGGTCGCGATTCTGGCGGGCGGTTTGGGGACGCGTCTCTATCCTTTGACCGGGCGCCTTCCCAAGGCCCTGATCGAAATCAATGGCGAGCCGTTTCTGTCGCACCAGTTGCGTCTGTTGCGCGCGCGCGGCATCGAACGCGTGGTGTTGTGCATCGGGCAGCATGGCGAGCGCATCCGCGAATATGCGGGCGATGGCGCGCGCTTCGGCCTGGAGATCGTTTATTCGTTGGATGGTCCCGCGCTGCTGGGAACCGCCGGCGCCGTGCGCCATGCTCTGCCGCTGCTGGGCGACGCGTTCTTAGTGGTGTATGGCGATTCGTATCTGCCCTGCTCGTATCGCGATGTCGCAGAGGCATTCCACGCGGCGGGCCAGCCTGGCCTGATGACCGTGTACCGCAACGAAGGCCGCTGGGACACGAGCAATGTGGAGTTCGACGCAGGCCGCATAGTGGCCTACGATAAGAAGAACAGGACGGCGCGCATGCAGCACATCGATTATGGGTTGGGCGTTTTCAGCAGGGCGGCTTTTGAGAGCGCGACACGGGCCGATCTCGCCGAGGTGTACGGCGATCTGCTGCGGCGGGGTGAGTTGGCTGCGTTTGAGGTGCAGGAACGATTTTACGAGATCGGCTCGTTCGAGGGGATCGGCGAGTTGGCGCGCCATCTGGCCGAATCACAACCATGAGCTTCGCCGAAGAATACATTGCCGAATCCGCCGAGGTCCTGCGCCGTCTGGACGCGGGCGTAATCGAAGAACTGGCGCAACTGCTGGCCGGCGTCCGCGCGCGCGGCGGCCGCCTGTTCATTCTGGGCGTGGGCGGCAGCGCGGCGAACGCGTCGCACGCGGTGAACGATTTTCGCAAGATCTGCGGCATGGAAGCCTACTGCCCTACAGACAACGTCTCCGAGTTGACTGCCCGCACCAACGACGAAGGATGGGCGTCGGTGTTCGAATCGTGGCTGCGCGTCAGCCGCCTCCGCGCCGAGGATTGCGTGCTGGTGTTCTCTGTGGGCGGCGGCAACCTCGAAAAACAAGTCAGCCCTAATTTGGTTTCCGCGCTGCGGTACGCGAAGTCCGTGGGCGCGGCCATTGGCGGCGTGATTGGCCGCGCCGACGGTTACACCGCACAGGTGGCGGACGCCTGCGTGATCGTCCCGGCGGTGAACCCTGCGCACATCACGCCGCACGCCGAAGCCTTCCAGGCGGTCGTCTGGCACCTGCTGGTGACGCATCCGGCTCTGAAGGCCGCCGAGACCCGCTGGGAATCGCTGCGATGAAGCGGGCCGTGTTTCTGGATCGAGACGGCGTGCTCACGCGCGCGCTGATCCGCGATGGCCAGGCTCACGCGCCGGTCACCCCCGCCGAAATGGAGATCGATGCGGATGCGCCCGCGGCCCTGGCGCGATTGAAGGCCGCCGGCTTCCTGCTGGTGGTGGTGACGAACCAGCCGGACGTGGCGCGCGGCATCATCCGCCGCGAGGACGTCGAGAGCATGCACGCGACCCTGCGCGCCGCCCTGCCGCTGGACGCGTGCTTCGTCTGTTATCACGATGACGGGGACGGCTGCGATTGCCGCAAGCCCCGGCCGGGCATGCTGCTTCAGGCTGCTCAGGAGCGCGCGATCGATTTGGCCGCAAGTTTCATGGTCGGCGACCGCTGGCGCGACGTCGACGCCGGCGCCGCCGCGGGTTGCCGCACCGTCTGGATTGATCGCGGCTACCGCGAGCGGGCCCCCGACCACATGCCCGACGCGCGCGTCGAGAGCTTGCGCGCGGCGGCGGAGTGGGTTGTGGGGCACTGAGGTGGTGCGGCCGCGATTTCTCATTTATTTACGAACGAAGCCAATAAGTCGCTTGTTTACTTAGGCTTGCAAAAATGCCGAACCCAATTTGCGCGGGGCCGAAACTAGGCGATCCCATGACCGCAGACAACCCAAGCATCACCCGGAAGGTTTAATTAAGTCCTCTACGTCGGCGAACTGGCGATTGAAGGAACCGGTTATGAGCTCGGTCGGCGCCCGTTTCAATGTCCGATCTGGCGGCGCGGTTTCCGCTCATATTCGAACCTCAAGAGCCACATGGACGAGCACACCCCGCCGCGGCGCTGCCGCAACTGCGGGAAGGGCGGTAGCGGTGGGTTTGCTTTTGTTGAGATTGTCAAAGAACCAGGGGACTCCCGGCAGAGCACCTTGCAGCGAGTGCGGGAGGCTTACTCGACATAAGAGTAGCACGCGTTTTCGCGAGAGCCGGGCAAGATCGCTGTGCAGCCGATTCTTTTCAGTCGATTAGGAAGAACTGAATTGCGTTACCGATGCCGCCGCAGGCCACGGGCCAGTCCTCGTGGCCCTACGGGCCACCAGGCGGGGCTTAAGCCCCGCGCGGACTAAAGTCCACCCTCCACTTCAAATGCGGTGAAAGGCCTTTAGGATTTCGCGCATGGAATATTGCAGCGCGATGGGCCGGCCGTGCGGGCAACTCATCGGGCAATCGGTGGCCGCCACCGCCCGCAGCAGCCATTCCATCTTGGCGTGATCGAGGCGCGTGTTGATCTTGATCGCCGCGTGGCAGGCGATGGAAGCCGCCAGCGACCGCCGCACATCCTCCAGCGAAAGGCCGCGCAGTTCGGCCTCAGCCGTCTCCAGAATCTCCGCGAGAACCTTTTCGAGATCCGCTGGCCCCACCGCCGCCGGAGCTGCCGTCACCGCGATGGTGCGATTGCCGAACGGCTCGCTCTCGAACCCGATGGCGTTCAACTCATCGGCGATGCGCGCGTATTCGATCTGCTGCCCCGGAGTCAGTTGCACGATCAGGGGCATCAGCAGGCGCTGCGTCTCCACATTGCCCGCCGCGCGCTGCTTCAACACGCGCTCGAACAGAATGCGCTCGTGGGCCACGTGCTGGTCGATAATCCAGAGGCCGCCGCGTCCGGCCGCGATGATGAAGCTCTCGTGGAGTTGTCCCAGCGGCCGCAGATCCGAGAGCGCGCCCAACGACGTGTCGGAAGCCGGCAGCGCGTCCAGCGGGAAATCGCCATGTGTTTCGGGTACGCGCAGGCGCCCGGACGGCGGCGGCGCGTCCGCCAGCGCGATCGGTGGGCCGCCGAAATCCAGGCGTGGCGCGGGTCCGGCTGCCGGGCGCAGCGCGAAATCGGGCAGGGCACCCTCATCCGCCGAGGAGACAGGCTGGGAAGCCTGTCCTACTTCGGGCAGTTCAGTATCATGGACAGGCTGGGAAGCCTGTCCCACTTCGATCATCTGCGAGAACTCCGAATACGGCATGCGCGCCGCCGGTTGCGCGCTAACCGCCGGCGAAAATGACGGCGCGGGCCGCGTCTCGATCAGCCGCTCGCGAATCGTGTCCCGCACGAAATCGTGGACGAAGGATTGGTGCCGGAAGCGCACCTCCGTTTTCGACGGGTGCACATTCACATCAACCTCATCGCAATCGCATTCCAGGAATAGCAGTGCGAACGGAAAGGCGGCGTGCGGCATCAGGTTGTAGTACGCCGATGAAATGGCGTGCAGCAGCAGGCGGTCGCGGATCAACCGCCGATTCACGAAAATGAATATCGAGTTGCGGTTGCCCTTCTGCACTTGCGGGCGCGAGACGAAGCCGGTCAGCCGGAAAGTTTTGCTGGAAGGTTCCTCCTGTTCCCGCCGGAATTCCGCAATGGCTTCCGAGGGCGGCACGTACGGCGGCGGCAACTCCAGACGCTGTTCGCGCGTGCCCAGGTCCACCAACTCTTCCAGCGTCTGGCCGCCGAACACCTGGAACACGCGCTCGCGCAGCGTCGCGACCGGCGTCACGGCCAGCAACTCGCCCGCGCCGCTGGAGAGCCGGAAGGTCTTCTCCGGATGCGCCAGGCTGTAATGCGTCACCAGCGAGGCGATGTGCGCGAGTTCCGTTTGCTCGGAGCGCAGAAACTTCTTGCGCGCGGGGACGTTGAAGAACAGGTCGCGCACCGTGACGGCCGTGCCCCGCGCCTGCGCGACTTCGTCGCAATGGAGCATTTTGCCGCCCGCGATCTCGACGCGCGTGCCGGTGGTCTCGTCGGCCGAGCGCGTCTCCAGCAGCAGGCGCGACACCGAGGCAATGGAAGGCAGCGCCTCGCCGCGAAAGCCCAGCGTGGAGATAGAGAGAAGGTCCTTGACGTCGCGCAGCTTGCTGGTGGCGTGGCGCTCGAAGGCCAGCAGGGCGTCGTCGCGCAGCATGCCGCAGCCGTCGTCCGCGACGCGGATCAGGCGCCGCCCGCCGCTCTCGACCTCCACGCGCACCTCGGTCGAGCCGGCGTCCAGCGCGTTTTCCAGCAGCTCTTTCACTACCGAAGCGGGCCGCTCCACCACCTCGCCGGCCGCGATTTTGTTGGCTACCTGATCGGGAAGAACGCGAATGCGGCCCATTATTCCGCTCCTGGCCGGAACGCTTTGACTTCCAGCCCGGCAATGGCCTTAAAGTGGCGTGCATTGCCCGTCGCCAGCGGCAGGGCGGCTGCGCGGGCCGTGGCCGCAATCAGCGCATCCGCGACTCGCAGTCCGCCTCCCAGGGCGTGCGCTTCGATCAAACTGAGGGCCACGTGGCTGATCGCTTCGTTAACTGGAATCAGCCGGATGCCGTTCTGCTGAATGAATTGGTGAATCGTCTTGATTTCGACTCGCGAGCGCGCGCCTTGCAGGAGTTCCATTGCAGAAACGATCGAGGCGGCGCGGTCGGACTGCGATTCGATGAGCCGCGCCGCAGCGCCGTCTCCCCGCAGGAACCAGATCAGTATGTCGGTATCAAAGATCATCGAACCGCCCGCGCCGCAACTTCCGGACATAAGCGGGCACATTTTTCAAATCGGTGCGGTCTTTCCACATGCCGAACGCCGGATGGGAGGTAAGGCTCCCCTTTCTTTTTTCTCCGGCAACCGGCGTGAGGCGCGCTTTTTCCTTGCCCCGGTAAAGCACTGTCACGGTTTCGCCGCGATCAAGCGCTTCCAACACGTCCTTCATGCGGTAACGAAGATCGACTACGCTCGCCTTCATGTCTACTCGCTATTATACAGTATAATGATTGGTCCGGCCAATGAATGCGCCACTGATTTTCCGCCTGGTAGGGCTGCGCTACAAGCTGCTGTGGGCCCAAACGCGCACGCGGAACGGCAGGATCGCCTTGTTCCTCGCGGGCTATCTGTTCGCCCTTTTCATTCTGCTGCTGATGACCGCCGGAGGCTACGGCGCGGCCATGATCGCGGTGCGCTCGGGCCAGTCCGAAAAGGTCGCGCAGGCGGTGCTGGGCGGGCTGTTTCTGAATGCGCTCATCGCATCCGTGGTTACGGGGTTCGGCATTAACACGGCGTTCACCGATGCGGCCTTGCGCCGGTATGCGCTCAGCGCACGCGACCGGCTGGCGGCGCGCCACCTGACCGGTATCCTGGAGCCGGTGTGGATTTTCGTACTGGGACTTTACCTGGGCCTTTCCACCGGCATGTACGTGTTTGGCGCGGGCAGCTTCGGGTTGGGCGCGGCGGCGGTACTGCTGTTGCTGATTGCGAATTACCTGCTGGCGCGCGTGCTGGCCACCCTGATCGAATGGCTCTCGCACGTGAAGGGCGGCACGGCGATCCTGTTCCTGATGCTGATGGGCGCGTGCCTCCTGCCTGGATACTTGATCCCCAGGCTGGCAAACGCGCATGGGGCCAAGGAAGGCATGCTGGCGGTGCTCGGCTACACGCCGCCGTTCGCCGCCGCGGCGCTGATGGTGAATGCGGGCGCCGGGATGCTGCGGCATTTCGGCCTGCTGGCCGGATGGATCGCGGCCTTGCTCATTTTGCTCGCGGCGATCGAGAAGCAGGCCGCTCGTCCGCGCAGCGCGGCCGCCGAGGTGGCCACGTGGGACGACCGCTACGAACGCATCGGGTCCATCTTCGGGCCTACGATGGCGGCGTTGATCGGCAGATCGCTTCGTTACTACGTACGTTCCAACAAGGTGCGCTTCAACTACATCGGCGCGCTGCCGGCGCTGGCGTTCCTCACTTTCAACAACCCTACGGCGGCCGGGCCGCTGCACTATTTCGTGCGCGCGCTGGGCGCCTTCACGGTCGTGGGATTCCTGGGCACGGCGGTGATGTCCACCAACCAGTTCGGCTTCGACGCCTCCGGTTTCCGGCGCTATTTCCTGCTGCCGATTGCGCCCGGCGCGATCCTGCGCGCGTCGAGCTACACAGCCATGTTTGTGGGAGGCACGCTGGTGGCCGCCGCGCTGCTGCTGTGGCTGCTCTTTGCGCCAGTTCCATTGGATGCGCAGATGGCCACCATGCTACTGGCGGCCGGCGTGGGCGGACTGTGCCTGTTCAATGCGCTGTCGATCTGGACTTCGCTGCTCGCGCCGCGGCCTACGAACTTCGAGACCACCTTCGGCAATCAGCTCTCGTTGAGCGCCAACGTGCTGCTAATCGGCGGCTTGCTGGCGTGCATCTTCGGCGTGATGGCGTTGGACAAGATTGCCGGCCCGGCCGCGGTGCTGAGCTACTGGTGGACCTCGATTCCGGCGGCTGCGCTGGCTGTCGTTTTCTACCTTTACTCCCTGCGGCGGGGAGCGGAGGTGTTTGTCAGCCGCAGAGAGCGCCTCTTGAACGCTCTGGAAGGACGGAACTAGACCTTGCCTCAAGCCATGACTTCTGCCATCCAAGTCGACAACTTGACCAAGAAGTACGGGGAGACGGTCGCCGTCGAGAATCTCTCGCTGACGGTGCCGGCCGGGACCATGTTCGGTTTCCTGGGGCCGAACGGCTCGGGGAAGAGCACCACCATCGGCTGCCTGACGGGGCTGCTCGACCCGAATGCGGGCGAGATCCGGATTCTGGGCGAGCCGTTCCACGATGGCGCGGTGGCGCTGAAGCGGCGCATGGGCGTGATGCCGGAATCGCTGGGCCTGTTCGATGCGCTTTACGCGCACGAATTCCTCTTTTTTCAAGCCCGCATGTTCGGCCTGGATGAAGAGACGGCGCGCCGCCGGGTGAGCGAACTGCTGGACGCCATGGAACTCGGCGGTACGGGCAAAAAGCGGCTATCGGAATTCAGCGCCGGCATGCGCAAGCGCGTGGCATTCGCGGCCGCTGTGATTCACGGGCCGGACCTGCTGTTCCTGGACGAGCCGTTCGAGAGCATCGACCCGGCCGGCGTGGCGTCCATTAAGCAGTGGCTACACAAGATCACCGGGCAGGGCCGCGCGGTCTTCCTTACCACGCACGTGCTGGAGACCGTGGAGCGCCTCTGCTCGCAGGTGGCCATCATCACCAAGCCCGGCAAGCTGGTGTGGCAGGGAGACATTAGCGCGCTCGACCGCGACGGTGCGATCTCGCACGATGGGAGAGAGTTCCGCACGCTGGAGCAGTTGTTCCTGCATCTGACCGGTGAGCGTTATGCGCAACTGGAATGGCTGTAGGGTGAAAAAAGAAAAACCGCATCGGGGTTGCTCTGAGGACCGGCTAGAGCCTCCTGCCGATGCGGCTCGCCCAGGTTGGGCTGGGATCCGGCGGCGGACCATCTGGATGGACCGGCATTCCTGGTAAGGTCCGCGTCCAAACTTTCCTCGCCACGAATGCCAGATGACTACCGCAACCGCAGACCCCCGGGGAGATCGTAAGAATCCGTTTGACAAAAAAACCCCTCTGTTGCAACCAACAAGGGAAGACTAGCGAGCCCAAATACTGTTACGGACACCGGCTCCCGCAAGCACGTTGTCTTGTTGCGCCCGTTCTTCTTCCGCCTGCCTGTTGCAGCAGAGGGCAGGTTAAAAGTTACTTCGCCAATTCATCACCGAAAATAGCAACCAGACGGCCAACTGTCAATCCTCTGTATCCTGCTGAAATCGCGCAACGTCTCGGGCCGCACATTTTGGCCGGCCGTGGCCCGCTGGGCGGGCACTGTGTCGCTATGACACAATCGGGGTGAATGCACCTTCGCCGGGTATCCGCTCTCGCGCTGGCCGTGGCCGCCCTGGCCGGCATGGCGCCCAGCATTGCTCACAGCCAGGCTCTGAGCCGGGAGGAACCCATGCGGGCCGACGCACCGCACCCCCGCATTTTCCTGGGCGCCAGGCGGCTTCGGTTGCTGCGCAGGGAGCGCGAGCGCCAGTCCATGCGCTGGAACCAGTTTCACCTTTTGATAGCCGGCAAAGCTCCCATGCCCGAACCGGGGTTCGCCGAGGCTTTGTACTATGAGGTGTCCGGCAGCGCCGAAGCGGGCCAGCAGTCCGTCGCCTGGGCGCTGGGCGCCGGCGCCGACCTCCGCCAACTGGCACTGGTCTTCGACTGGTGCCAGGATATTCTAACCGCGGCGCAATCCAAGACATTGGCCGCCAAGCTCGCGCGAGGCATCGAGCAAAGCCGCCGCGACGCATCGGTGTCCGCGATCCGCTCCCGCCTGCTGGCTGCGGTAGCTATATCCGGGCACGTGCCGGATGTCCCGGAGCGGGAGATCGAACAGGTGGTGCGCAAATGGTGGGAAGGCCAGATGGTCCCTGCGATCAATGGCGGCCGCGAGGCGATTGCGCGCGACGACGCTTACGCCCTGATGGAGATTCTGCACGTGGTGCGCGACAACTTCAACCAGGATCTGCGCGAGGCCGCGCCCCGCTTCTTCACCGATCTGCCCATGGTGCAGCTTTTGAGCTACTATCCCGCCACGTTTCCGGCGGGCGAAAACGACTATCGCATCCCCGCCGCGCCGCATGCGGAAGGACAGCCGGACCTGCGCCGCGCGGCCCTATCACGCGCCGCCGAATTCAGCATGGTGGCTTTCGATGCCAACGCACCCGGCAGCCAGTTTCTGCAAGGCTGGCTGCTGAACGACCATTTCCTGATGCGCGGCACGTTCGGCGCGCCGTATGAGTTTCTGTGGGCCAACCCTTACCAACCCGGCCTCAGCTATTTCCAAGCGCCGCTGGTGGAGCACGACAGCTTGTTGGGACGCCTGTTCGTGCGGTCCGGTTGGGATGAATCCGCCGCGTGGCTGGGATTCTTCTCGGGCGAGCTGCAGATGTTCGAGGATGGGGGCGTCGCCGTGCTCGATCCGCACGTCGATGCGGAGCCTTTGGATCTCGGGCGAGCCGTGATTCTGTTCGGCGCGCACACGCAGAAATTCAAATTGGCGGTGGAAGGCAAAGCGCCGGTGTTCGTGGTGGGGCTGAAGGCGCGCCGGAATTACCTCATCGAGGTCGACGATGAGGAGGTCTCGGAGGGAGAGAGCGACGCGGGAGGCATCCTGGCGCTGGACGTGCCGCACGATACGGAAGTGGGTGTGCGGTTGCACGAGGGCGTACCGTTGTTATGATAAAGCGATCCACAAATCCAAATGACCAAAGAGTTTCAACTTCGGCTGGATGAGCTGACTCGCGGCCACGAGCATCTGATCCAGCGCCCCAACGAACCGCTGCCGGAGACGAGCGGCTGGTTCCAGCGTTACCGCTATCCGGTGCTGACGGCGGCCCACGCGCCACTCCACTGGCGCTTCGACTTCGATCCAGAGGCTAACCCGTTTCTGCTGGAGAGGCAGGCGGTGAACGCGGCGTTCAATGTGGGCACGATGGAGTGGAACGGCAAGATCGTGCTGATGGCGCGGGTGGAGGGCGCCGACCGGAAGTCGTTCTTCGCGGTTGCGGAGAGCGCCAACGGCATCGACGGTTTTCGGTTCTGGGACTATCCGGTGGTCATGCCCGAGGGCGAGGAGCCCGAGACCAACGTTTACGACATGCGGCTGACGGCGCACGAGGACGGCTGGATCTACGGGTTGTTCTGCGCGGAACGGAAAGACCCCAGTGCGCCGCCGGGCGACCTTTCGTCGGCAGTCGCGCAATGCGGAGTCGCGCGCACGCACGACTTGAAGAAGTGGGAACGGCTGGACGATCTGCGGACGCCGTCTGCGCAGCAGCGCAATTGCGTGCTGCATCCGGAGTTCGTCGACGGCAGCTACGCGTTCTACACGCGGCCGCAGGATAGTTTCATCGAGGCGGGGCGCGGCGGCGGCATCGGTTGGGGACTGGCGGCGAACATGGAGCACGCCACCATCGCAGAGGAGACCATCATCGAGCGCCGCGAATACCACACCATCAATGAAGTGAAGAACGGACTGGGTCCCGCGCCGATCAAGACAGCGAAGGGTTGGCTACACTTGGCGCATGGCGTGCGCAACACCGCGGCTGGGCTGCGGTACGTTTTGTATTGCTTCCTGTGCGATTTGGCCGAGCCGCACAAGGTGACCGCGCATCCCGGCGGATATTTTCTGGGGCCGCTGGGTGAGGAGCGCGTCGGCGACGTTTCGAATGTGGCTTTCTCCAACGGCTGGGTCGTGCGCGGAGACGACGTCTTCATTTACTATGGCGCGTCCGATACGCGGACTTATGTTGCGACGACCACGGTGGAGCGTTTGCTCGACTACGTATTGAATACGCCACCCGATCCGCTGCGCAGCGCCTTGTGTGTCGAGCAGCGCATCGCTTTGATCGACAAGAATCGTGCGCGGTCGGGCAAATGATCACGGATACGGAGTGGGCCGCGCAGTTCCGGCAAGAGCTGACCGGCAATATTCTGCCGTTTTGGATGCGGTACACCGTGGACCGGACAAACGGCGGATTCTTCGGCGCGGTCGATTGCGACTTGCGCGTGGATACGCACGCTGTCCGCGCATCTGTTATCAACTCGCGCATCCTTTGGACGTTCTCCGCGGCGGCGCGCGTCCTGGGGAGCGCAGCGTACCGCGACATCGCCGATTGGGCGTATGAATACATCGTCGATAAGTTCTGGGACAGGGAATTCGGCGGTGTGTACTGGATGCTCGATTACCAGGGCAACCCGATCTCCGACCGCAAGCAAATCTACGCGCAGGCTTTTGCCGTTTATGGCATGGCTGAATACTTCCGGGCGACGGGGCGCGCGAAAAGCCTGGAATTGGCGAAGCAACTTTATCGCCTGATTGAGGAGAAGAGCGGCGAGCCTGAGTACGGTGGATATTTGGAGGCCCGCTTCCGCGATTGGAGCCCGCTCGAAGATCTGCGACTGAGCGACAAAGACTTGAATTGTCCTAAGTCGATGAACACGCACTTGCATGTGTTGGAGGCTTATACCAATCTGCTGCGCGTGTGGGACGATGCCGGGCTGCGGGCCAGTTTGGCGGCGCTGCTGCGAGTGACCATGGATCGCATTGTGGACGGCGACGCGGGCCACTTCAAGATGTTCTTCGATAACCGGTGGGCATCGCTTACCGATCATGTTTCGTTCGGACACGATATCGAGGGCAGTTGGCTGATGCAGGAAGCGGCGGAAGTGCTGGGCGACCGGGCGTTGGTGGAGCGGGCGCGGGCGCTGGCGGTTCGGATGGCGGAGGCGGTTTACGACGAAGGGCTGGATAAGGACGGCAGCATTTTTTACGAGGCTTCTCACGGGAGATTGGTCGATCCGAACAAGCATTGGTGGGCTCAGGCGGAGGCGGTGGTGGGTTTCTATAATGCTTGGCAGGTGTGCGGGGAGGAGCGGTTTCGCACGGCCGCCTGGCGAGCTTGGGAATACATTGAAGACAAGGTCGTGGATAAGGTCCACGGCGAGTGGCACGCGAAATTGCGGCCGGATGGCACGGCGTGGAAGGCGGATGAGGATGCCGATGCGTGCCTGGTCGGGGCTTGGAAATGCCCGTACCATAACGGACGCGTTTGTTTGGAGATGATGGCCAGACTGGGCTAGAGAACAGTTTATATGCAATACGGATACTTTGACGATAAGAACCGGGAGTATGTCATTACCCGTCCGGATACACCCCTGCCATGGATTAACTATCTGGGATGCCAAGCTTACTTTGGCATTATTTCCAACACCGCGGGTGGTTACTCTTTCTATCGCGACGCTCGCCTGCGCCGTATCACGCGCTACCGGTATAACAACGTTCCCTTCGACTTGGGCGGACGCTATATCTATGTGCGCGACGATGAGACGGGCGACTACTGGTCGCCATCCTGGCAGCCTACTCACAGCGATCTGGAACAGTATACCTGCCGCCACGGCATGGGTTACAGCACGATCGGCTCCAAGCGCCGCGGCATTTCGGCCAGCACGCGCTATTTCGTGCCGCTGGACGAGAATCTCGAAATCTGGCAGTTTACGGTTTCGAACGAGCGGCAGACGCCGGCGGCGCTGTCGGTCTTTTCGGCCATCGAATTCTGCCTGTGGGACGCGCAGGACGATTCCACCAATTTTCAGCGCAACTTCAGCATCGGCGAGGTGGAGATCGAAGACGGCGTGATCTATCACAAGACCGAATACCGCGAGCGACGCGATCACTTTGCCTGGTTCGCGTGCTCGGCCGAAGTGGCGGGGTTCGACACGCAGCGCGACGTCTTCCTGGGGCCGACGCGCGGTTGGGACCGGCCGGCGGCGGTGGAGCGCGGCGAATCGTTTGACTCCGTGGCGCACGGATGGGCGCCCATCGGCTCGCACCATGTCCGGCTCGTGCTGCAGCCGGGCGAAACACGACAGATCCTTTTTGTTTTGGGGTACCATGAGAACCCCAAGGACGAAAAGTTCGATCCGCCCGAGTCGCAGACGGTCAACAAGAAGACCGTCAAGCCGGCGATCGCCCGGTATCTGGTTCCGGCGAACGTGGACGAAGCCTTTCAAAAGCTGCGCACTTACTGGGATGGACTGCTGGGCATCTGCCAGGTTACGACACCCGATATCCACACCGACCGCATGGTGAATGTGTGGAACGCTTATCAGTGCATGGCGACGTTCAATATGTCGCGGTCGGCATCGTTCTACGAATCGGGCATTGGCCGGGGACTCGGCTTCCGCGATTCGAACCAGGACCTGCTGGGCTTCGTACACATGATCCCGGAGCGCGCCCGCGAGCGCATCCTGGATTTGGCCGCCACACAGCTTCCGAGCGGCGGCGCGTATCACCAATACCAGCCGCTTACTAAGAAGGGCAACAACGACGTCGGCGGCAATTTCAACGACGATCCGCACTGGCTGATTGTGGGCGTTGGCGCGTATCTGAAGGAGACCGGCGACTGGAGCATTCTGGACGAGCCGGTGCAGTTTGACAATCAGCCGGGTTCCGAACAGCCGCTCTACGAGCACCTGCAACGCAGTTTCCGCTACACGCTGGAGCGACTGGGACCGCACGGGCTGCCGCTGATCGGGCGCGCCGATTGGAACGATTGCCTGAATCTGAACTGCTTCTCCGATACGCCGGGCCAATCGTTCCAGACCACTACCAACAAAGAAGGCAAGGTGGCCGAGTCGATCTTCATCGGCGGATTGTTCGTGCTGGCTGCCAAGGAACTGGCGGCCATCGCACGGCACAGCGGACACGCGGACGAAGCGCCTGGGTATCTGGCGGAAGGCGCGCGCATGGAGGAGACCGTCCGGCGGCACGGCTGGGACGGCGAGTGGTTCCTGCGCGCCTACGACGACTTCGGCAACAAGGTCGGATCGAAGGAGTGCGCCGAAGGGAAGATCTTCATCGAGCCGCAGGGCTTCTGCATTCTGGCGGGGATTGGGCTGGAGGACGGCCTCGCGCGGCGCGCGCTGGAATCGGTGCGCAAATACCTGGCTACGCCGCACGGCATCGTACTGCAGCAGCCAGCGTACTCGCGCTACTATCTGCACCTGGGCGAGATTTCGTCGTACCCGCCGGGTTACAAGGAGAACGCAGGGATTTTCTGCCATAACAACCCGTGGGTGATCATCGCCGAGGCTATGGCCGGCAATGGCGACGGCGCGCACGATTATTATTCGCGGATCAATCCGTCGGCGCGCGAAGCGATCAGCGACGTACACCGGTGCGAGCCGTACGTCTACGCGCAGATGATCGCCGGGCGCGACGCGCCGACGCATGGCGAGGCGAAGAATTCGTGGCTGACCGGCACCGCGGCGTGGAATTACTACGCCATTGTGCAGTTCATTCTGGGGATACGGCCGGCGTACGATGGCTTGCAGATCACGCCCGCGATTCCGGAGCGGTGGACGGGATTCCGGGCGGTGCGGCGGTTCCGCGGGGTGACGTATCGGATTACGGTACGGCGCGCGGGGACGGGCAATGCCGTGAAGTTGGTGGTGGATGGGCTGGCGGCGGAGGGTGATGTGGTTCGGGCGCCCGCGGACGGACGGACGGAGGTGGAGGTAGAAGTCACGCTGGTGTAGGTGGGCAGGGCCGGATTGTCGAACAAAGCCCATTATATGGATAATAAGTGCCTTGGTTTTCGGTGGGGGTGCAGCTTGGTGCCTGCACGTCCGGCGCGGCGGGTTGAGGGGCGGGGATCGGTGGCCAGGACTGTCTTTCGTGCCTGATTTAGAGGGAGCGATCGCGTATCCGCTGTGACGTGGGGGCCGGTTGTCAAAGACCAGGGGGGCAGGGTGCTAACGGGTATCGGGGGTGACGGGAGCACAGAAGACTGGATGGGCTTCGGCGCCCTCCGACATTACATAGGCGGGTTGCGGAGCCGGCGATTGCGGAGCCGGCGGCCGCGGGGCCTGCGCGGGCGGTTTGGGCTGCGGCTGGCGCTGGGCCTGGGCTTTGCGCTCCTTTTGCAACTGCTTCAATTCCCGCATCCCACTGGTGAAGGAGCGCTCCAGGCGGGTGCGTTGCGCGGCGATGCGGTCCAGCAGCTCAAGCTCTGTGCCGAGATGCAGGCCGGCCTGCCGTATACGGGTTTCGCTTGCGGCTGTGCGCGTAAGCAGCCACTGGGACATGGACATCTGTTCCAGGTAATACCGTTCGGTGTGAGTTTGCGGCTGCCATTCGGCTTCGAGATCGTCCCAGAGTTGCTGATAGTCGGCGGGGTCCTCGTCGTCGAGCATGAGGCTGCGTGCGCGCAGACCCCAGGTGAGGGCGTTGAAACGCACGGCGGCCTTGCCTTCAGGACTCGTCGGACCGGGGGAATGCTGGGCATTCTGCCGGTTAGCTTGGTGCTGCTTGTCGGAAATTAACATTTGAATCTTCCTTTCCCTTTCTTTCCCTTTCCGGGTTTGGGATTCAGTGCCCATACTCCGATTTCAGGATAGAACGCCGGTTTCACGGAAAAGGTGTGTCTGGGGGATGGGGATTTAGTAAGTGGTTTGGGTGGAGTTAGATGGAGCGGGCGGGTTTATTTTCAAAACTTGTGACCGGGGCGGGTGGTTCAATAGGTCGTGGAGGTGCGGCGGACAATTGCGTGACAGCCACGGTCCGGGTAGCGGTGCCAACGGCGGAAAAAGATGCGGTAGTTGCCAGCACGGCGGCGCCAGCGGCTGGTAATGCCCTCCAACTTGACGATGTCGCACGAGAAAGGGGTCCACAGACAGGGACCGGAGCGCGGGGCCGATCTTAATCCGGTCGTTAGCTTGGAATCTGGCTATGTACTGTCCGCGAATTAACTGGACAGTTCCTTTGCCCGGCGTGGCGCTGACGATCGTTGTTTGTCGTCTGCGCACCGCTCTCGAACTCGGCAGGCCACAAAAAACGATGGCCTGCCCCACGGCGACGGGGACGGCCGCCTTACTGTGACGGCGCCACGCAAATCCCAGCGCCGTCAAACGAGGATTGCCCACCCAGGCTGACGGTCAAGTTGGATTGCGTGGTACCGGCGCAGGCAGCGACGCCGGCGGGCGGCGGCGGCACCACGAAGTTGACCTGGTACAGGCCGGCGTATCCCGGCGCAAGGCCGGAATACAGCGGTACGGGTAGCGTCGGTGTAGGCGCGCAGCAGGATCCCACGGCAGGCAGTATCGGTTGGGCCGCCAGCGCGTTTGGCCGGAAATTGAAATCGAGGTAGAAAGTCTCGCTGGTGGGCGTTGCGGCGGAGGCTGCCTGGCCGGTCTTAACGGCCGGAGTAGTCAACCCCAGCCCGACGGCATAGGCGACTACCTCCTCGCCGCCTTGCGCCGGACTCCCCGCGGTTACCAACGACCCATCGGCGTGCGTCACCAGAGGCGCACAAGGCAACCCGCCAACTGGCGCTGTTCCGCTTCCGCTGGGCAGCACGGTGTCGCAGGCAGTCAGAATGTGAACCTGATCGGGCAGCGGCATCAGGTCGATTGGCGCGCCCGCAACACCATTTACCGTTACGATTAATTGCGTCAAAAGCACAACGTTGCAGACCGGGTTAATGAAGCCGCACCCAGGATTCAGCTCGTAAGGAATCTGGATGGTAATGGCCGTCAGGCCGGAACAGATACTCGCGGACGCGCAGCCAGAGCCCGGGCGCACTTCCAATAGCGGCGCCGGGAGGCCCTGCACAGTGGCGCCGATATCGCCCTGGGTATTCCCCGCCAGGAACACCGTAATCAATTGGCCGGGGGCCACAGCGATGGACGGATAGAGGTATCCCATTCCTGTCACTGGATTCGCGGATACGTTTTGTCCGTGGGCGGCGGGCAAGCATGCCGCGCATAAGACGAGAAGTACAGCTAAGTGCCTCATGACTTTAAGACCTCCTACGCCGCATGAGGACGATAGTCACGGCGCATTTTTAACTATAGCAAGCCCCGCTTACTGACGTGCGCGGCTCGGTCTACTTCAGGCCGAATGCATAGACATTCGAATCGTAGGTGGTCACAAACACCTTGCCGCCGGAGATCGAGATTCCGCTGAAGTGGGTCCAGCCGGGCATGGCCTCTCCGCTCGAATACAGTTCCTTGCCGGTGGTCATGTCGAAGGCGTAGAGCACCGCGTGCCCCGTATGCTTGGCGATGCGCTCGGCGGAACTGTACAGGCCGCCCTCGGTCCCCTTGGACTGGCGTGCAAACTCGCCGTTCGAAATGGCGAAGACCAGGCCGCCCGCCACGATGGGAGGCTCGGGCAAATTCATGTCGCGCGAGATCCATGCCGGCGCCGCCTCAAACTTGCCGTCGTTCCCGGTAACGCGGAAGGCCATGATGCTGCCGTTGGGCGCATCGCCGTTGGCGAGGGGGAACTTTACGCCGCTGGCGGCTGCGCCCAAAGCCGGCGCGTAGAGCCAGCGGCCCTTGTTTTCGTCTTCGGCGGTGGCGAAAGCGCCCCAGAACCCGCGGCCCGCGAAATCGGCGTCCTCATTGGCCAGTAGCGGACTGCGGTAGAGCGGCGTCTTATGATCCGGACCGCCGATGTGCTGCGCGTCCAACAGGTAGATGACGCCTTCCTTGCCGCCGGCGGCGACCACCTCGTGTCCGTTCATGGAAAAGACGGTGGGCGAGGCGGATCCCATATCCAGATCCTTGCGCGACAGATAATTGTGATTGGCGGGAGTGAAGTAATCGACCAGCGTCAGATCCTTCACGGAAAGCTGCAGCACGGTGTCGGGAAGCTGGCCGCGAGCGGCGTCGTAGGACCCGTCGCCGGTCTGGGCGAAGACCATGCCGTGCTCGCCGACGGCCACGCCCGCGCGTCCCCAGATGCCGGCGCCGCCGGTGGCCGATTGGAAGAACTTGCTGGGACGATCCGGCGCGGCGAGGTCCATGGCGTAGACGCCCGACCGCGCGCCGTTGCAGCCTTGGGAAAGGTTGGTGTACAGGACATTGTCCACCAGGTTCAGGCTCCAATTCTTGGAGAACGGCGGCACGAATTTTTGGGGCGGCGTGCGGTCCTCTCCGTTGATGGCGTTCAGGGTGTGGAGCTTGCCGTCACTGGCGATGACGAAGACCGTGGCCGCGAGGCCGTCCTTGCGAATGAGGGGCGTGTCGTTGAGGGCGTTGGGACAGAGCCAGAACGACCCGTGCGGCTTGCCCTCCGCCTCGAAGGACTTCTTCCAAATCAATTTGCCGCTGTTGGCGTCCAGTGCGAAGAGGTTGTCGGAGGCGCCGCCCACGATCACGATTTCCGCCATACCTTTGTCGGTAGTCACCCATTCGACGTTGACCGGCGCGGTGAGGGAGTTCAGTTCGCGGGGCTGGTTGTCGAGGTGCGCTTTCCACAGCAGCGCGATGGATTTCGCATTGTCGCGGTTGATGTCGGTTTCCTGGGGGCTCCAGCCGGTGCGCTGCGGGTCGTGGCCGTAGGAGAGCCAGTTGGCGGCGATCAGGGGCGAGAGGAAGAGGAGGGGCACCGAGAGGGCTAGCTGGATTCTTGGTTTCATATGCTCGTTTCGGCTACATCAAAAGGGCGGCCTGAGAGGCCGCCGCAGGCTGAGAGCCTGCCCCACAAGGTTCACTGTCGTCCTAACTTCTGTTTCAGGTAGTCTTCGTACTCTTTCTTCAAGGCCGGGTCGCGCGGGCTGGGATAGATGTCGGTGGATTTATATTTGCCGGTCTTGATTTTCATCTGGGTCCACTCGTCGTGGATGTGGGTTTCGTCGGCCTTGTCCACCACCTGTTTCACCATTTGCGGGGGGATGAAATATACGCCCTCGCTATCGCCGAAGACCACATCGCCGGGCATCACGGTGGCGCTGCCGATGCGGATGGGAACGTTGATGCCGGTGAGCATGACATTGCGGATCGGGGTGGGGTGCACGCCGCGGCAGTAGACGGACATGTCGATGGGCTGGATGCCTTCCAGATCGCGGATGGCGCCGTCGACCACCAGGCCGGTTCCGGTAGTGGCGTAGATATAGGTGGCCAGGTTGTCGCCGACGATGGTGCCTTCTTCGATTTTGCCGAACATATCGACGACCAGCACATCGCCCGGCTTCAGCAGGTCGAGGACGCGCTGGTTGCCATTGTCGCGGAGGCCTTTGGCCTTGGCGTCGGCTTCCATGATATCGCCAATGTCGGGGCGCGCCGGCATGAACTGGGCAGTGACGGCGCGGCCCACCAGCTTGCGAGTGGGATGCAGGATGCGCCAGTTTCCCTCATATTGATTGCGAAAACCGCCGCCGGGCAGCACCGCCCAGACTTCCTCGGCGGACAGGCCCTTCACCTTTTCCAGGATGGCGTCGGGCACTTTCGGGCGCCCATCGTCGAAGCGGTCGAAGGGGTTGTGGGAGGTGTACTTCAACATCTCGTCGTGGGTGAAAGTGAAGACCTGCGCGTGGGCCGGTAGCAGGAGCAGCGGCACAGCCAGGAAATTGGCGAAGAACTTCATGCGGTAAAATTTAGCACGGCGCGGGCATTACAGGCGCGGGGCGTGAACACCTCGAAGAGCAACTGGCCAGCCTCAACCAAGTGGTGAAGACCGCCATGCGGAGGCTGAAACACGCATGAGGCAACTGATTCGATGGATGGCTCGCCTGTATCAGGAACCATCAACGACATTCTGGCCTATGCGTTCTTCTGGGGCGGGTTCGCGTGCTACGTACGCTTTCGTCAGGCAGGGCGCTTGCCCGGTTGGGGCTGTCTGGCGCTCGTCTTTGGACTGTTCGTCGCCGCGCTGGATTCCAAGGAGCTTTCCGTATCGCTACCCGTTGCCGTAGCGCTGTACGAGTTACTCTGGCATCCGCCCGCCC
>PMVV01000287.1 GCA_003166475.1 Bryobacterales bacterium
GTGGCTGGTGGTTGTGTTTTTGGGGTGGTGGGGAGACAGTGGTTGCGTATCAGTTGGAGTCGTTTGCGGGATTGTCTAAGATAAGGGGGGCGGGTTACTAAAGAGTGTAGGGAGTTTCGGGGGCGCAGAAGAGCGGGTGGGCTTCCGCGCGTTCCGACATCACATATTCGGGGGGCGGAGCCTGCGGCTCGGCCGGCTTGTGAACGGGCGCCGGCGCGGGCTTCGCGGGTTGCGGCTGACGGGCCTGGCGCTCCTTTTGCGACTGCTTCATGTCCTCGATCGCGGTGCGGAAGGAGCGCTCCAGTTGCGCACGTTGCTTCGCGACGTACGTCAACATCTTGAAGCGTTCTTCGCCGAATGCGACGAAGGTGTAGATCTGCTGCTCGCTCTCGGCAACGCGGCGGAGCAACCACTGAGAGGTGACCATGGTTTCCAGGTAGCACCGTTCGGTGCGGGTTTGCGGCTGCCAGTCGGCATCGAGCTCGTCCCAGAGTTGGGAGTAGTCCGCGGCGTTTTCGTCGGGGAGGATGGTGACGCGGGTTCGCAGGCCGTAGGTGAGGGCGTTGAAGCGAATGGCCTCTTTTCCCGCTGGGGTCGTCGGACCGGTTGAATGTTGCGCATTGTTCCGATTGGCTTGGTGTTGCTTGTCGGAAATTAGCATACGGAAATCTATCCTTTCGCGAGATGGAGTGGCGGGACTGAAGTCCCGCGCGGGGTAAACCCCGCCCTCCGATTTCATAGTAGCGGGCGGGTGTTACGGAAGCGCGGTGCCGAGGAGGGCGGCGGGTTAGTAAGTGGTTTGGCTGGTGGTGGATGCGGGGAGGGGAATTATTATCTCGACGTGTGACCGGTGGGGCGATTGGTAACCGTCCCGGGACGCAGCGCGTCTCACGCGCAGGAAGGAGCTTTCATGAAGGCTTGCGTGTGGTTGACATGTTTCGCACTGGCGACGGCGGCCAGCGCCGGGGCGGGCATGAAGCCGGTGGCGTTGCGGCTGGCGAGTTTGCCGGCCAGCGCGGAGCCGGGACAGAAACTGGTTCTGTGCGCCGCCAACATCGGCACGGGCGCGGTGGATGTGACGCTGGAGTTCATCAATGTGAAGACCGGCGGCGTGGTGGCCGAGAAGACGGTAAGCCTGGAGCCGCTCGGTACGGGCACCGCGGCGCAGCCGTGCGTGACGATGGCGATGGAGGCGTTAGGCGGGGCGCATGGGGGCATTCCGATGGCGTCGTCGTTCGCGGCGGGCGGGGGCGCCTCTGCGGCGGCCGATGGAGAAGCGCTGGTGGCCGGCGTGGCGATGGTGCGAAAGCCGCTGTTATCGTTCCGCGAGGCGCAGGTGACCGCGTCGATTCAGGTGATGGCGCCGGACGCGGACGGCGCGATGCGCACGGTGCAGACGATCCCGCTGAGCCGCGCGGGCCATCCGTCCGACGGCGCGCCGGTGAATGCGCCTGGGGCGGCGTCGGGCGGGCATCATAAATAGCGGCAGGCATCGCGAGTCCGCCGCCAAGCGACAATTATTCTTCTACGTCGTAACCTGAATAGCAGGGGGAGACAACACCGTGCCCATGAAGAACCCGCCGCACCCCGGACACTGCATTCGGCATGATTGCCTTGAGCCCTTGGGATTGTCCGTCACCACAGGTGCGAAGGTTCTTGGCGTCACACGGCAGGCGCTGAGCAATGTGGTCAACGGCAGATCCAGCATCGGCCCGGAGATGGCGATCAGGCTAACCAAGGCGTTCGGTAGCACGGCGGAGACGTGGCTGCGGATGCAGCTTGCCTACGACCTCGCGGTGGTTCGCAAGAACGGAAGCAAAATCAAGGTGCGCCGCCAGCACGTGGAAGATCCGCACGCTGGGGAGTTGCCTTAACCAGAACTTTCTCTTACCCTAAAGCGAGGAGCAACAGGCCATGACCATTCAACTCACGCCCGAACAGGAGCGCCGTGTCCAGGATGTCATTAGCCAGGGCGCTTACGAATCCATTGAGCAGGTCGTAGATGCGGCTTTGGCTGCCGTCGAACAGCGTGTCGTGTCGGGTTTTGCGGGCACACAGGCAGAATTGGACACCTTACTTGCCGAGGGGTTGGCGTCGAGGGAACTCCCGGAGGAAGAGTTCTGGCGCTCGGTGAACGCGCGGACCGAAGCCATGCTTGCCGAGCGTAAAGCCGCTCCTCGTTCGTGAAGGCTTCGTATCGACAAGCCGCCAGCGACGATGTAGTGCGCCAATTCCGCTATTACCTCGTCACGCTGAACGCTCCTGAAGTCGCCATGCGCTTCCCGGATGCCGTCCGGAGCACCGTTGAATGGCTATGCCGGCATCCTTTCGGGGGTCCGCGCTGCCGTTCGGCCAGTCCACAGCTTGAGGATCTACGTTCATGGCCAGTTGCGGGGTTTGAGGCCATTCGGATTTACTACGTTCCGGATGAAGACGCCATCCGCGTGCTTCGGATTCTACACGGCAAGCGAGATATCAGGCGCATCCTCGGACGTGAGAGGCTTTCTGACGAATAAGACCATTTCACAACCTACCTGAAAAATCGGGGTGGCCAACCGGCTTAGGATTGATCCAGATCGGGCCCCGGCAACATGAGCGGGATGATCTGCCCGCCACCGATGCCCTCGAACGCGATGTTGCCACCGCGCCCGGCCGAGCCATAGCGACCAACAGAAAGGGGGACCTCCTCCGGGTGAAAAGTCTCCCGAAAAGCCTGGGTAAGCGTACCTACGTAGGTCCCGGTGGGAGGCAGGAGCGGCGTGGTGAAGGTTGCAGTCTTGGCACCGATATCGAGCGTTGCGGTAACTGCTTGCGTGATCGAGGAGATGTTTTCCACGGCGAAGCTCACTCCCCGAGCCTCGGGAACGGCCAGCTTCCAGGACGCAGTGGCGCCCACTTCGTGGACGAACGGGATGAGCATGTGTGAAGGGCGCTCTCTTTTGGCGGCGGGACCGAGGATTGATCCGGATGCCGTCACGGTTTCTAGGCTCGCTTCATCGGGGCCGTAGACAGCGACAGTAATAGAGCCCGTTTGAAGTTGATCTGGCATCGCAGGCGGATCGAGCGTCCCGTTATACTTCCCGGGGTAAAACATAGAGAAAACGATGGACCCTCCCGGATAGAGTGTGCCGAATATAGCATCGGCCACAGATGGCGCGGGCCCGAACCCACTGACATAGATGGGACAATTCGCATCATTCGCCCCGGCCATGCCAGCCGGAGGAGCAAAAACGGCATCGACGTCAACAGGCGAACTACCCGTGTTCGTCAGCGAAACAAGAGATGTCCAGCCAGCCCCTGCTGCGAACAAAACTAGTTCCCCAACAAGCCCGCAGGATTCGTCCGCCATCGTGGCGTAATTGCCACAAATGGGGTTCGGCTGGGCCGCTAAGGGTTGCAGCAACCCGCTGGACGCGTTTTGGGCGAGCACTACCGGCGTCCCCAGAAGGAGAACCAATAAGACTGAGGATACGGCAACCACCGACATGTCTTCGTCAGATAGTGCAAGGCTCTACTCCTCCATACCTACAACGTTTCCCTCTTCTTTGCAACCCTATTGATGAATGCCTTCCCCGCCGCCCTTGACCTGCCGGCCGGATTGTTTTTAGGATTCAGACCGCGGCCCATGGAAGCCCCGCGTCCAGTCACCGGCTGAAGCCGGTGCCACCCACCAATGGCCTGTCCGACATAGCCTCATCGGTGATGGCAGCCTGCTCCTCCTGGTGGCGGCGGCCGGAGCCGGTCGCGGGGCTGGCGCTTTCCGCGCGGCCCACGTAGCGCAATTCACGGCCGGTGGGGGCCAGCAGCGGCTGCAACTGTTCCTCGATGAAGCGCCACGGCCCCATGTTGCGCGGCTCTTCCTGCGCCCACACCGCTTCGGCGGTGAGCGGATAGCGCAGCAGCGCGTCGTTCGCGTCGCTCTCGGCGAAGGGATACAACTGCTCGATGCGTATCAGCGCCACGTGATTCGCCTGGCGCGCCTCGCGGGCGGCCAGCAGGTCGTAGTAAATCTTGCCCGAACAGAAGACCACTCGGGTGATGGACAGGCCGGGAGGCCTGTCCCACAGGACTTCGCGGAAGCCGCCGCTGGTCAGTTCGGCAACGGTGGAGACGGCCTTGGGGTGCCGTAACAGGCTCTTCGGCGTGAAAATCACCAGCGGCTTGCGCATGCCGCGCCGGTCCGTGCCGCCGTACATCTGGCGGCGCAGCAGGTGGAAATACTGGGCCGGCGTGGTGCAGTTGGCGACCTGCATATTGTTGCCGGCGCACAGCACCAGGAAGCGTTCGATGCGGGCGCTGGAGTGTTCCGGCCCCTGCCCTTCGAAGCCGTGCGGCAGCAGCAGCACCAGTCCGCTGGGCTGCCCCCACTTGGATTCCGCGCTGGAAATGAACTGATCGATCAGGATTTGCGCGCCGTTGGCGAAGTCGCCGAACTGCGCTTCCCACAGCACCAGCGTCAGCGGATCGGCCACGCTGTAGCCGAACTCGAAGCCCAGCACGGCGTACTCGCTCAGCGAGCTGTCGAAGACTTCGAAGCGCGCCTGGTCCGGCGAGACGTGCTGCAGCGGGGTGTACTTCCGGGCCGTTTCTGAATCGACGAACACCAGGTGGCGCTGGCTGAAAGTGCCGCGGCCGGAATCCTGGCCGCTGAGCCTGACGGGCGTGCCTTCGAGCGCCAGCGTGCCGAATGCCAGCGCTTCGCCGAATGCCCAGTCGATGGGTCCGCCCTTGTCGATCGCCTCGCGGCGGCGCTCGATGAAGCTGCGCAGCTTGGGATGCAGGTGGAAGTTTTCGGGGAAGTGGGTGAGCGCGCGGATGACGCGATCGACGGTGGCCTTGTTCACCGCCGTGCGCGGGCAAAAGCTGGCGATCTCGTCGCTCGGAACGGCGGCCAATTCCTGGGCCTCGAAGCGGTCGCCGCTCTTTTCGGCAGCGTCGTAGGCCGCCGACAGGCTCTGCGCGAACCCCTTGCGTATATCGGCGACTTCTTCGGCGGTGAGCACGCCTTCGCGCACCAGCCGCTCGCCATAGAGGTTGCCCACCGACGGGTGCTCTTTGATTTTGCGATAGAGGATGGGCTGCGTGTAGCTGGGGTCGTCGCCTTCGTTGTGGCCGTGGCGGCGGTAGCAGAACATATCGATGACCACGTCCTTCTTGAATTGCTGGCGGTAATCGAAGGCGAGCTGCGCGACGCGGATGGCGGCCTCGGGATCGTCGCCGTTGACGTGGAAGATGGGCGCCTGCACGCCGCGCGCCACGTCGGTGGAATAAGGCGTGGAGCGGGCTTCGTCGGGGAGCGTGGTGAAGCCGATCTGGTTGTTGATAATCAGGTGCACGGTGCCGCCGGTCGCATACCCATCCAGTTGCGAGAGGTTGAGCGTTTCGGCGACCACGCCCTGCCCCGCAAACGCCGCGTCGCCATGGATGAGCAGCGGAATCACACGCTCGCGTTGGGTATCGCCGAGGCGATCCTGCTTGGGGCGCACGATGCCCTCCACCACGGGATCGACGGCTTCCAGATGGCTGGGATTGGGCGACACGGAGACCAGCACCTCGCGGCCGGCGGTGGAGCGATAGACGCCGCGCGCGCCCACGTGATACTTCACGTCGCCGGAACCTTGCGTGCTGGCCGGGTCGAGCTCGCCTTCGAACTGCGCGAAGATCTCGGCGACCGGCTTGCCCACCACCGTGGTGAGCACGGTCAAGCGCCCGCGGTGGGACATGCCGATGACCACTTCGTGGACGTTGCCCGCGGCGGCGCGTTCCAGGAGTTCGTCGAGAATGGGGATGGCGGTTTCGGCGCCTTCCAGGGCGAAGCGCTTCTGGCCCACGAAACGGGCGTGCAGGAAATGCTCGAACTCCTCGGCCTTGAGCAGACCTTGCAGGATGCGCACGCGCGTTTCACGGTCGAGCGGCCAGTTGTTGGCAGGCGGCTCCATGCGGTGCTGCAGCCAGCGCTTCTGCTCGGGATGCTGGATGTTCATGTACTCGCAGCCGATTTTGCCGCAGTAAGTCTGGCGGAGGGTCTCGAGGATTTCGCGCAGCGTGGCGACGGGCTTGGGGCCGTGATCGCCGATGGCTTCGCTGAGGCTGCCGGTGAGGAATTCGCGGTCCAGGTCCCAGATGGTGAGACCGTAGGTGACCGGGTCGAGTTCGGGATGGTTGGTAGGTTCGCCGCCGAGCGGATCGAGATCGGCGATCAGGTGGCCGCGCACGCGGTAGGCGTTGATGAGCTGGAGCACGCCGGCTTCTTTGGCTATCTCGGCGGTGCGCCCGCTTGCCCCGGGCAGCAACACGTTGCGGTCCAGCTCCCAGAGTACGGGCTGGTGCGGCATCTTCAGGTGGGCGAAGATCTCTTCGTAGAAGCCGTCGCCGCCATCCAGCAGGGCCTGCACCTTGCCCAGGAACATGCCGGATTCCGCGCCTTGGATGATGCGGTGATCGTAGGTGCAGGAAAGCGACATGACCTTGCCGATGCCCAGCATGGACCGCGTTTCGGGCGCGGCGCCCTGATATTCGGCCGGGTAGTCGATGGTGCCGGCGGCCACGATGGCGCCCTGGCCGGTCATCAGGCGCGGGCTGGAGGACATGGTGCCGACGGTACCGGGATTCGTTAACGAAATAGTGGTGTCCTGGAAATCCGCGGGCGCCAGCTTGCCTTTGCGCGCGCGATCGACCAGGTCGTCGAAGGTGGCGACATACTGCGCGAAATCCAGCGGGCCGGCGTTCTTGATGTTGGGCACCAGCAGGTTGCGGGCACCGTCCTTGCCCGCCACGTCGACCGCGATGCCCAGGTTGATGCGCGGATGCACGATGCGCGCGGGCTGGCCGTGGGCTTCGCCGTAGGCATGGTTCAGGCCGGGGAAATCTTCCAGCGCTTTCAGGATGGCCCAGGCGATCAAGTGCGTGTAGGAGACTTTGCTCTTGCCTACCAGCGTGCGGTGCTGGTTGACGATGCGGCGGTTTTCGTCCATCACCTTGACGGGGATGACGCGCTGCGAGGTGGCCAGCGGAATGGTGACGCTGGCGTTCATGTTCTCGGCGATTTTGGCGGCGATGCCGCGGAGGGGCTGGAGGTTTTCCGGCGCTGTGGGTGGGGGCGCCGAAGGGGCGAGGGGGCGAGGGGGCGGGAAGGCGAGGGGGCGAGGGGGCGAGGGGGCGCCGTCGCCTTCGAAGACGTGTTTCCAGCTTTCGTCGACGGCGGTGCGGTCGTTCAGATATTGTTGGTAGAGCTCGTCTTCGAGCCAGCTATTGATACCCAGATCAGAATCGGTTTTCAGGGGCATGGTGCGGGGAGGCCTTCCTATTCATGATACCGTGGACGGTGGCCGAATCGCCGGACCGGGTGGCGGGCCGCAGTGCCGATATTGAGTGATTGGAACGCGGCCGGCCGCCGCCCTTATCTATGTGCGAAATCGCGTCCCTGGTCAACGCCGCCGCTTGGAAAAAGCTGCTTTTCCTCCCGCACGCTGTCAGGCAAATGTTCCTGTTCGAATAGAATGATCACTGTGCAGGAGGTGCGCGGAGTTGTTTTGCGGGGAGAAATCAATCGAGGACTATCCCGAGGACGCCCGCGGCCATAGCTGCCTGATGTCGGGAACGGGCGAAGCCGGACGAAAGATTCACGTGGTCTGTTCTCCGAGGGACGAATATCTTGCCATCATTACGGCACATGTCCCGGAAGCGGATGAATGGGATGCGGAGTTCAGGACTGGGAGGCCTTCATGAAGTGCATGTACTGCCAGGGCAAGATGAGGAAAAGTCAGGCGCCCTTTCATATCGACCGCAAGGGCTACCATTTGTCCTTGGAGGCAGTTCCCGCCTGGGTGTGCGGCCAATGCGGTGAACCTTATTTCGAGGAGCACGAGGTGAAAACAATTCAGCGCCTGCTCCGTCAGTTGGACAGGCAAACCGCGAATCTAGGCGTAAAGCAGTCCCCGGCTTATGGTCTCGGCGGCACCAGAATTTCCCGGCCCCATCCGGCAAGTCTGTCCGGACGATCTCCTGCGTCTGCCGGACCGTTCTACCCCCACTTCCGATAGCCGCAACCAAAAAGAGGCGGCCTGAGAGGCCGCCTCAGGCCGAGGGCCTGCCCCACAAGAAATCGGCGCTCGCTAGAGAAGATTCCGACCAGTTGTAATACATAATTATCCGTACAATAAATGTACGGATGTTCCTCACTCCGCAAAGCCGCGCCTTCCTGAACGCCGTCTCGCAACTCGCCTACGCGAACCCGTTCCTGCCCGAGCGGGTGGAATTCGAACGCGCCGCGCTGGGGGATGCCTTCGTGGCCGGCGAGCCCGTCTGGAGCCAGCACGTGCGCGACCCCGAGGAGCCGCGCGCCAACGTCTACCGCATCGCCGAACGCGTCGAAGCGCTGGTGGAGCAGCTTCAGACCCGTCTCCGCGAGGGCGTGGAGACCCGGGGGCCGGACCTGGTGCTCTATGAAGACGCGGTCCTGCACATCCTCTATCAGCGTTACTACAGCCATTTTTTTGCAGCCGCCTTCGGACCCGCCGCCGCCCAAAGCGACCCCGCCCGATGGCGCTTCTACAACAACTTCCTGGCCGACTGGCGCCACTTCTTCCATATCGACGGCGTACGCTTCCCCACCGGCCACGATCCCCGCCACACCTTCGCCTGCTTCCGCCAGATCCAGTGCGCCTTCGAGCAGGTGTTCCGCGACGTCATCGGCAGTTCCATGCCGGCCGCCCGCCTGCGCGCCTCCATCTGGCAGTCTATCTTCACCCACGATATCCGCCGCTATCGCCGCACCCTGTACGCGCGCATGGGCGAATTCGCCACACTGATCACCGGGCCGTCCGGCACCGGCAAGGAACTGGTGGCGCGCGCCATCGCGCAATCCCGCTATGTCCCCTTCGACGAGGGGCGGCTCTCCTTCGCCGACGACTGCGGGTTCTTCCCCATTAATATCTCCGCCCTGTCGCCGACGCTGGTCGAGTCGGAATTATTCGGCCATCGGCGGGGCGCATTCACGGGCGCGGTGGCGGACCGCAAGGGATGGCTGGAAGTATGTCCGGAACTGGGGTCCGTGTTCCTCGACGAGCTCGGCGACCTGGACCCGGCCATTCAGGTGAAGCTGCTGCGCGTCATCGAGACGCGCACCTTCCACCCGGTCGGGGACACCGCCGGCCGTCAGTTCCGCGGCAAGCTGATCACCGCCACCAATCGCGACCTGGCCGCGCTGATCGCCAAGGCGCGTTTCCGCGAAGACCTTTATTACCGCCTTTGCTCAGACCAGGTGGTGACGCCCGCGCTGGCCGAGCAACTGGCCGATTCCCCCGCGGTTCTGCGCGAGCTGGTCTTCTATATGTCGCGCCGCGTGGCGGGAGACGAGGCCGAAACGCTGGCGCGCGAAGTGCTCGACTGGCTGGCGGCCAACCTGCCGCCGGATTATGCATGGCCCGGCAACTACCGCGAACTCGAGCAGTGTGTGAAGAACGTGCTGATCCGCAGCAACTACCGGCCGTCCCGGCCGCGTGCACACACGCCTGTGGAACAATTCGCGCTGGATGCCCGCGCCGGACGGCTTTCCGCCGATGAGTTGCTGACACGCTACGTCACCATCTCTTACAGCCGCACGGGCAGCTACGAAGAGACCGCCCGGCGCCTGGGCCTGGACCGCCGGACGGTGAAGGCGAAGGTGGATCGCGGCTTACTGGTGGAGCTTGGCGCCGCGGCGTCTCGAAAGGATGGGGAGCGTGGCGGGAAGCGGGTAAGGGATTGACTGAGGGATTAGCGGTAGGATTTTTGGGGGCCGCTCCGTGTGAGGAGTGATTCGGCCCCCGGAATACACTGCTTGACTATGCGTTAGCGGTGACCGCCGCCACCATGGGATCCGCCGCCACCGCCGTGGAAGCCTCCGCCACCGCTGCTGTGCGAGCTGCCGCCACCACTGCTGTGGACGCTGCTGCCGCTCGAACGGCTTGAGCCACCGCCGCTATAAGAACGGCTGGAGGACGACGGGCTGGAACGATAGCTGGGCGTGCCGCGGCTTCCGCCGTAATTGCCGCCGTATGACGGGCTCGCGCGATATCCGCTGTTGCCGCCGTACGATGGGCTCGCGCGGTATCCGCTGCTGCCGCCATATGACGGGCTCGAGCGATAGGCGCTGCCTCCGCCATTGGTTCGGGCGGAGCCGTAGCTGCGCGCACCCTGGCTGGCGGTGGACCCCGTCTGGCCGAAATGATTCCAACCGCCGGCTTGGGCTCCACTGGCTCGCGGAGCCGAATTGTACCGTGACGCGGCCGATCCCGCATACGAGGATCTGGCGCTGGCGCCCGATGCCGCGCCGTAGCGGCCATTGAGGGCACGGTTTGAATAGGCGACGCCCATCCGATGGCCGGGATTGTGCGCCCACACTCCGCCACCTCCATAGCCGCGCCCGCCGAAACCGTAATGATTGAAAAAGAACGGGTTCAGAAAGAGCCCGCGGCCGAACCAGTTAAATCCCCAGCCCCAGCCGCCCCATCCCAGGCCGCCGAAAAAGCCGCCAAGGTAAACGCCGGGGCCGAATCCATATCCCATTCCATAGCCGATGTCCAGGTAATCCCACGGCGGATAATAGCCGTAGGCGGGCGGTCCCCAGATGTACTGAGGATTGTAGTAGGGCACGTAGACGACCTCGGGATTGGCCGGTTGAATGTCGATCGCCGACTGATCGCCCTGGGTCTCGTTGGTGACGGTCTGCTGTCCGTTGGACCTGAGTTTGCCGGCCGCAGCGGCTCGCGCGCGCATGCGCTGCACGGCGTTCATCACGTCGGCCTGCTGGGCGAGGAATGCGTTGCCCAGATCGGTGGTCCAGCGAACGTCGGAACTCAGCCTGGTGAGCACGTCCGGGAAAACGACCAGAGCCTGCACACTGGGATCCCAATTCTGCTGGCGCGCGGCGTCAACTAGTTGGGCGCCTTGAAGGTTGGGGTTTTGCTGTAGCCACTGGGCCGCTTCGGCGATCTCCAGCGGATACGTGGACGCGGCCATGATCTGGCCGAGCAAGCGATCCGGATACAGCGCGACAGGCGCCACCAGGGTGTCCAACTGTTGGGGAGAAAGGTATTGCGCGGCACTCTGCGCGGGGGGCGCAGGCTGTTGCGCGGGCAACAGGCCGCCCGCCAGGAGAGGCACACAAGCCAGGCACAGCGCCCGGCGAACAACCAACTGAATTCTAGTATTCGTCATGATCCACCTCCCTCGGGTTTCACGTTCCTTCAATGGGCACGCGGCGGACCAAACCGCAATGTATTGACAACGCTGACTTTTGATGCGGGGTCTGCGATGTACGATGGTTGAAAAGCACCGCCGCCGGTGGATCGTGGCCGCCGCGAAGAGCGGGGCCTGGAGGCCCCGCGGGCCGGCTGAAAGCCGGCTGCGGGCAGGATTGCCCGCCCTCCAACTTGGGTTCACCGCGGGGTTGGGTTGGCTACGGCGGCCGCGACTTTCTCCGCATCCAACGAGAGCGGGTCCGCAAGGACCATCTCGAACCTCCACCCGGCGCGCATATAAAGATCGCCCCCGCGGCGGCCGAAGATCACCGCCGCGGCGGCCGCGGCCACGGCGCTGCCGACTCCTAATCCAATGATCGCACCCCTGCTGGGTCCGGGCAGCGATGGTTGAGAAACCGTCGGGGTGGTGGATTGGAAAGCCATGCCGCCGGTAGGCAACAGTCCGGCGCGCGTGTCCGCAGTGGCGGCGGACAACGATACCGTGTAACCGTTGGTGAAAACCATATGGGTGAAGTGCATGGTGAACCCGGCATGAGAGCCGCGGCGGGTCACCTGGTCGATAACCCCGTCCAGGTAGGTGCCTGGAGGAATCGCCACCGTGTTCAAAGCTGTCACGGGGAAAGCGGCTTCGGCATGCACAGCGTCGCCTGGCCGCGCGGTTTTGGTCCCCAAAGGACTGGTCAGCCGTAATGGGACTTTGGTCCCCGCCGGGACGGTGATGGCGGGCGATCCGGCGGCTGGCGGCGCCGGTTCCTGCGCCAGGCAGCCTAGGGCCAAGGCTGTCGGCAGTGTTGCGAAGGCGAGCAGTCGCATGAACTTGTCTCTCCGTTTTGCGCGAGCGTTTCAAGGCTCGAAGCGCAGGGCGAAATTCCGATCCTTGAACTGAAGCAATTCCAATGAGAACGAACCGTCCGGATTGGTGCGCCACGCAGTCGTACTGGCGGGCGCATTCTTGCCTGTCGCGACCACCATCGCCGGAACGGTCGCCACCGGGTTGCCGTGCTTGAGAATACGCGCCTGAGCCGGCGGTCCCAGCCCTTCCCAGGCAATTTCGTAGCTGCCGGCAGGCAGTGTCCGCCCGGCCTCGCGCGCGGGATGGACGAGGGCGAACGATTCTTTGTGCGCGGCGGGCGCTGAAATCGTCGCCGGCGGTCCCGGGCACGGAAGTCCGGGGGATCCGGGAGTGCCGGGGATGTGAGTTCCCGGCGTGCCAGACGTTCCTGGGATGGTCGTGGACGGCATGCCGGGGCCACCCGGTATCGTGGTGGAAGGCGTGCCTGGAGTGCCCGGTATATAAGTGTCCGAGGTCCCCGCGGTGGCGGAATGGGGCGGCATAGCGACGCCGATTTCCAATCCCACGGTTTGGGCGGTCTGGACACACGCACCGCGGCCGCGATGGCCGCCGCATCCAACGTCAGCGGCTGTTCCAAAACCATTTCGAACTGCGAGCCGTTGTCGAGCAAAACATCGCTGCGCGGCGCCACCAGCACATTCACCGTGGCGACGGCCGCGGGAAGCGCGACGGTGTAGCCGTTGGCAAAGACGATCTCGGCGAAACTCATCCGGAATTCGGCGCGATCCGATCTCGCGCTGGGCCGATACAGGATATCGATGGTCCCCTTGACATAGGTGCCGGGCGGGATCGCCATGGCGCCGTTGACAGCCACGGGGAAAGTGGTCTCCGTGTAAACGGTCTCTCCCGGTTGGGCGGATTTGGCCCACACGGGACCAGTCAGTCCCAACATGATCCCGGTCCCCGCCGGAATTGTCAGCGCCGGCTCTTGCGCCAGGCATCCCCAAACGGTGAAAATCCCAGCCACCAGAAGCAGCTGCATAAGTTGTTATTCCAATCTCTTAAAACGCGCGAATGGCGTGACGGGTTACTGCGAATCAGTCGGTCAAGGCGTGGCGATGCGCCCGATCTTATTGCCATAATACTCCGTGAACCACAGCGCGCCGTCGGGTCCGGTCACGATGTTGGCTGGGCCGCTGTTGGCCGTCGGAATCGGATACTCCGAGAACGTAAATTGCGAAACATCGACGTTGCCCGGTGCGTTGGCAACAGCGAAAACATTCACGCCATCGACGGCTGGCAGCTTCGATGCTGTGGCGGGTGCCGCGTAGCCCTGTGCTACCAGCAGCGCACTAATCTGGCCGGCATTGGCGGGAGCGATCCATTCCGACTCTCCATTGATATTGATCGTGGTGCTGGTCAGCGGCTGGACATAGTACGCGTTGGTGTAGGCGTAGACGACGACGGCTTTCCCCGCGGTCGGTCCTGTAACCTGACCGAACACCACCTGCGTAGTGCTCTGATAGATATCGGCCCCGGCCGGGTTGACCGTCGACGAGAATTGCGTCACCTGGTCGATCCGAATGCCGGGTGCTGTCCCCGACCATGCCGGAAAGGTATACGTGGGAGGAGCCGGCTGCATGGAGACGGCAACGCCCGTCCTCTCGCCGAAGACGTAGCTGTTGTTCGTCTGCCCGCCGGCCATGCCGCTGCCGTTGCCGCCCCCGCCGCAGCCCGCAAAACAGATTGCAACAACCAGCACCGCAAGCAACCTGACTGCCCTGTCTGTTTTCATTTCGTTCCTCCCCGTATCGATGGCCCAATACCCATGTGCTCTCACCACTCAGGCACGTACCGAAGAACTCAGCGATCGAACTTCTTCCCCCGGCACTGCCTCCGCTGATCGACCGGCGACCGGACGCCGCGGCCTGCGCCCGGGGCCATTCGCCAGACGCGTGCGTACGAAATGTTCCGGACCGCCAGTCTTCAACGCGAAGCGCCAGCCGCGCTGCGGGTTGTATTCGACGAAGCTGCCATATTTCCCCAGCTTTCCGCGTAGCTGATACACCAGCTGCGACACAAACTGTGCGCGGTACGTCTTATTGGTGATCGACTGCAGATATTCGAGAATCTCCGCTTTGCTGCGGTGCCCAACCACCTCGTCCTGAGGCTCCGAGGTTGCCTGGGCGAGGAACAGCAGCAAGTGACCCACTAAACGTGGCAGCTGGAGAGGCTCCTGGAAGTCGATTCTGAACTCCCAGGAATCGTCCCGTTGCTTTACGGCTTCAAGATGTCTGGCGACGTTCGCGGACTCGGTCTTCACGCTCGGGATCCATCGCGCCTGGTCGACTCTGGAATCCCTGGCTTTGTCCGCGTTCGCAGGATCGGCGAGAAGCCTTGCGATGCAATGTTCTTTTTCCTGCAAATCCTCCGCCAGCTCACGCGCCGCGTCAGCTCTCGCGGAGAGGTTGATGTTGATTCGCTGGAGCTTGCCCAATTCCAGGGAAACGTCCTTTAAGGCTTTGAGAACGGCGTCGTCATCGACGTGGATGATCGATTCCATCTTCCCCTCCGTACAGACCCGCCGACCCACTGGAAGCGGATCAGATCGCGACTGCTCGCAGAGGGAACGCACTTTGCAGGCAGCCCCGGTTACCCCCTCAGGCAACGCGAGCACGATAGCTCGGTTGCCTTTCGAATTGGGAAAGGGTTTTGCTGGAGGAGGAGCGCTCGGGCGAGACAGCCCTAACCCATTTATTTTGAATCCTCGACCCGCCCAATGGAGGCGACCCGACGCCGGTTGGAGGCCCAGCCTTCCGAGCGCCCGCCAAGCCGCGCAAGCGCCTCGCGTTACGTGCTCGGAGCTGCGAGAATCGTCTCAATGCGGCAGCCTGCGGGCAGTTTGACGGAGTCCGCGCTCACTGTGATATTCAGCCCGTGGCGCTGGAGGTGATCGCGAAAGAAGCTGGCCGCTTTGTCTCGAGTGGGGCGGTAATTATTGTCCGGCCAGGCTCGAGCGTCGGAAATCAGTTCTTCGATAGGAATTTCC
>PMVV01000203.1 GCA_003166475.1 Bryobacterales bacterium
CCGTGCAGGGCTGGCAGACGCCCTCGCACTCGGCCTTCAGCAAAATCAGCGCCGATGGATCTACGGTGCTTTATTCCACTCTATTCGGCGCTCCCCGTACCAGCTCGGGAAGCCGGGCATATTTCACTTCGATCGCCGTGGATAGCGCCGGCAAGGCCTATCTTGGCGGCGCCACCGACGTCCCCAGCTTCCCCACCACGCCCGGCGCCTATCAAACCGTGTGCGCCGGCTGCCTGAACAACAATAACGAGAACGGCTTTATCCTGTCCTTCGATCCCAGCCAGAGCGGGCTTGCATCGCTGGCGTTCTCGACATTCCTGGGCGGTAACGGGCTCGCCCCTAACGGTGCCGGATGCGTTTACCAGGACAGCGTCCTCGCGATCGCCCTGGATCGCTCGGACAACATCTATGTGACCGGGTCGGCATGCTCGGCGGATTTCCCGACCACCGCGCGGGCCTATCAGAAGACCAACCCGAAGCCGAACGCGTATGACTGCAACACGGGGAATGCGTTTCTGGCGAAGCTCAACTCCAGCGGTTCCACGCTGGACGATTCCACCTTCTTGAATGGCACGAGTTGCTTCGGCCAAGCCATAGGCTATGGCATCGGCGTGGATTCCGCCGATAACGCCTACATCACCGGATCCACCAACGATGCCACTTTTCCAGCCCTGAATCCGTTGCAGGGATTCGGCAGCACTCCGGAAACTTTCGTTACCGAGTTGAACAAGACCGCCTCGCAATTGCTCTTTTCGACGGACTTGGGCTGCTGCGGCGACGCGGGCTACGGGATTCATGCGGATAACTATGGAAACGTATATGTAGTAGGGACCACTAGCGGCGTGTCGCTTCTAACAACCCCGGGCGCCGTGCAGACCGTTTTTGGAGGCGGCGGGCAAGACGGCTTCGTGACCCGCATCGCACTCACCCAGGCGGACCTGGCGCTGACCAACTCGGCGCCTACAACGATTCTCACTGGGACGCACCTGACTTATACCCTCGTCGTCACCAACAACGGCCCGAGTACGGCAGACGTAGTCACGCTCAGCGATAGCGTGCCCAGGGGGACCACGTTCGTGAGCGCCGCTACCAGTTCCGGCTCATGCAAGACGCCGGCTGTCGGGGCCGCCAGCGGCAGGGTGACCTGCACGGCGCCGTCGCTCGCCAACGGCATCGCGTTTACCGTGAACATGGTGGTCGATGTGACCGTCAGGTCCGGCCATACCGTCACCGATACGGCCAGCGTCAGTTCATTGGTCTTCGACCCGACCGCCACGAACAACTCGGCCACCGCCACCACCACGGTGAACTGACAGTGGGGCAGGCTCTCAGCCTGCGGCGGCCTCTCAGGCCGCCCCTGCCGGCGCCGGCTCGGTCTTTCCATCTGGAACAAGCGTCCTTATAACTGGAGGACAACACCGCCACTTGCCCATCGAACACGAAAGCCGCGCCTCCAAGGAGTTGCGCGNNCGCCTTCGACTCCGGACGCCCCCTCACCTACATCCGCTCCTCCGAAGAGCAGCGCATCGCCCGAGTGCTGCGTGAAGTAAGCCTCCGTCTCTCCTCCACGCCCACGCCCGTCTGGATCTGGAGCCTCACCGAAGGCCTGCACCGCGATGGGGAAGCCGCCCAGCCCGGCACCCAATCCCCACGCGCCGCGCTCGATTTCATCGCCGCCTCGAAAGACGCCGCCATCTTCCACTTGAAGGACTTTCACGAGCCCCTCCGCGAATCGCCCGATACCCGCCGCCGCCTGCGCGACCTCTACGAAAGCTGTCGCGACCAGCGCAAGTTCATCGTCATCAGCTCGCCCGTTCGCTCCATTCCGGAAGAGGTGGAGCGCAGCCTCCTCTATCTCGAACTCCGCCCGCCCGATCTCGTCGAGTTGGTCGACTTCCTCCGCGACGAACTGGCCGAGCACACGCCCGCCCCCGGCGCCGCGCCCGACTCGAGCGATGCGAACCTGCAGCAACTCGCGCACTCCCTGCTGGGGCTGACGCTCGATGAAGCCCGCTACGCGCTGCGCCGCGGTCTGGCCGCCAGCCCCACTCTTGGGCCGGAAGCCATCCCGGCATTGCTTGAAGAGAAGCGCCTCCTGGTCAACCGCAGCGGCACCGTCGAATTCATCGCCGAAGGCGGCAGCATGGGCAACATCGGTGGTCTCGAAACCCTGAAGAAGTGGCTGACCGAGCGCCGCAAGCTCTTTCAAATGCGCGACACACTCAGCGCCGACATCGCCCCCAAGGGACTGCTCATGATGGGCATTCCCGGCTGCGGCAAAAGTCTCTCCGTCAAGGCGATTGCTTCGTACTTCAATCTGCCCCTCTACCGCATCGACATGATCGAGATCTTTTCCGGCAGGCACGGCAAGCCCGAAGGCGCGTTCGTGGCCGCCTGCAAAATGCTGGAAGACATGGCCCCCGCCGTTCTCTGGTTCGACGAGATCGAGATGGGCATCACCTCCACCGAATCCAGCGGCGAGCAGGGCCGCATCTTCGCCTTCTTCCTCACCTGGATGCAGGAGAAATCCCGCGGCCTGTTCGTCGCCGCCACCGCCAACCGCATCGACCTGCTGCCCGCCGAAATGATCCGCAAAGGCCGCTTCGACGAAGTGTTCTTCGTGGACCTGCCGCTCGACGACGAACGCCTCGAGATTTTCAAGATCCATCTGGACCGGCGCGGCGCCGATGCGGCCCGCTTCAACCTCGCGCAACTAACGGAGTTCACCATCGGCTGGACCGGCGCAGAGATTGAGCAGTGCGTGGTGTCCGCGCTGACCAAGGCCAAGCTGGCGGACCGCGAGATCGCCGACGACGATCTCCTAAGCGTCGCGGTGAGCATCGTGCCGCTCTCCCGCACCATGAAGGAGCAGATCAATCACATCCGAAGCTGGGCTTTCGAGCGAGCCATCCGCGCCTCCCCGCGCCAAGGCGGCCAGTGGTAAAAGCGTGTACTCTAAGTGTGGGGCGGGCGTCCACGCCTGCAAGCGGGTCTCCAGACCCGCTCCGCCGCCACCAGCCTGTAACCAGACAGGCAAATCCCCGCGCTTACAGAACCCCCGGCACCCGGCCGCCGATATCCGGTCGCCGACGCTTACTTTCGCGCGTCAAACCGCACTTCCACCTCCGTTACGACGTCGACGGGGTGGCCGCCCTTAAGCGTGGGCTTATAACGAAACTCCGACCACGGCACACTCTCACAGAGCTGCGCGCCGGTTTCCAGGTCCGAAACTTTGCCTTCCTTGTCGATGACCAGTTTGCAGCGAGCCGTTCCCCCCGCGGGCGCCCAGAGGGGTGCGCTTTGAACCGTCGGACCTTCAATCAGAAGAGCGCGTTGTTTATCCGCCGCTACCGTCACTTCCCGGACGTCCTCGGCGGAACCGGCCCCTTCCTTCGGTTTCGCGGCGCCGCTCTCCTTCGAGGTAACGGGCCGCAGCCGCGTCACCAGGAATACGGCCCTGGCGGGATAGCGTTTCACCCTGGTGCATAAAACCCTGGCATCCAAATCCGTCACATCCATAGCCAGCCCGGGCCAAGCCGTCCTGATGACACGGTCGCAGCTCGATGGGAGCGGATACCCGTTCTTGCCCTGGTCGGGGTCGCCAATCTCGTCAATCGCCTTTTGCGCATAGACCCCCTCGGCAATATACTCCTGGTTGGGGTCTACTTGCGTGGCCGATTTGAAGAACAGGCGGTAGCGGCGCAGGCCATTCATAAGGTATACGGAAGGTCCACCCGCGTTCATAGCGACATCGGTCGAGGTCGTTTCCATGAGAACCTCTTGGACCTTTCCCTGGATTTTGTCTGGCGGCGCCGCGCCTTTCTTGGATTCGTTGGCCGATGGGCCGCCCGAGCAACCGCCCAATCCGGCAAGAGTCAGTACGAGAAGGAAAAAAAGGTGCGCGTTACGGAACATACGCTGTGCCCTCGCTTTCAGGATGTTATTATCCGAATCTGAAGGTAGCACGGGGCATGATCGCTGACAACCCGGTCCGCCGGGCCATTCGTCCCCGCGCCCTGCTGCGCCGGTTTTGTGCAGGCCGTTTCCGGCAGCCCAACAGCGCCGGGTCGATATCGCCCCGATACACCGGCACGCCGCAGGCGATGCCGCGCTGCACCCGGCGCCCGAAATCTCCACGCCACGCGTATCCACCTGTTGTCTGGCGATGCGCCGGGGGGTGAACTGAAGCCCTCAGCCGCTTTCGGCAAACAACGCGGTATGATCCGATGGTGACTCTCTCCATTGAACTCGAGCGCGAAGATGACGGCCGCTGGATCGCGGAGGCCCTCGAAATACCTGAGTGATGTGTTACGGAACCACGCGCGAGGAGGCCATCGGCAATACGGAGCGCCTGGCCATTGAAGTCATCGAGGACCGCATCGCGCATGGCGAGATGCCCGCGTCTTCCCGCAACCTGTCTTTCGTCGTGCTCGAAGAGCAAATGGCCCGCAGCTAAGGCGAAGCGAGTACTAGCACTTTGCGGCGCACCGGCTGGGTTGTCAAGAGGCAGGCCGGATGGCCTGATTTGCGAGCTTGTCTTTCACCGCCATGCCGAGATCGTCCCAAGGTGCTAACCCGAACAGGCTGTAACAGGCTCGGAACCTGCGGAGCTCCCCCCTATCGATCCATAGCTATCGCCTAAATGGCTTCAAGACTCTAGGATTTGTTAGCCTGTTCCCGGCCTGTTAGCAGGCAGCATCCCTGGTTCGAGTCAGGTGGCCGCCAAGCTTATTCAACCGCGTTCGAAAACGGCATATGAATGATAAAGGTCGTCCCCACCCCGGCTGCGGTTTCGAAACTGATAGTGCCCTGGTGCTTCGTCACGATCACCGCGTGGGCGATAGCCAGACCCTGGCCAGTGCCTTTACCCACCGGCTTTGTGGTAAAAAATGGATCAAAAACCTTCGACTGGATGGCCTCCGGTATTCCCAGCCCGGTGTCGCTGACCCGAATCTCAACGCATTTCTCCTTCAGGCGAGTACTGATTCGGATGGTTCCCTTTCGGCCGGAGCCTTCGAGCACAGCGGAAATCGCGTGCGCGGCGTTCACGATCAAATTGAGCATCACCTGGTTGAACTCACCGGCAATGCAATAGACCAGAGGCAGATTCGGATCGAGATCGGTCGTCAGGTCGGCCACATACTTCCACTCGTTCCGGGAAACCGTGACCGTGCTTTCTATCGCCCGGTTGATATCTACTGGCATTTTCTCCAATGGTCCAGGATGCGAAAACTCCTTCATCGCCCGGACGATGCGGGCAACGTGGTCGACTCCCGCCAGTAATTGCCCAATCGCTTTAGGAATCTCCTCCTGGAGGTACTCTAACTCCACAGCGGTCACATCCGCGGAGTCGTCCGGCCTGGTTGACGGGCAGACCACCCTGATCAAGTCCCGGAAGGCATCCTCCAGGAACTTCCCGTTATCGCCGATGTACTGAATGGGCGTATTGATTTCATGCGCAATGCCCGCTGCGAGCTGACCGATGGATTCCAGCTTTTGGGCTTGCGCCAGTTCGCTCTCGAGCCGCTGGCGCTCAGTGATATCGCGGAAGACGCAGACCAGGCGCATGACTTCCCCGCCCGAGCCGGTGATGGGGCTGATGACAACGTCCCAGCGCTTCGAGATTCCTTTTCTGGTACGTGCGCTGCCTTGGTAGTTCCCGACTCCTCCGGCCGCCGCATCGGCGAGCGCGCGGCGGGCCTGCTGCTCGTTTGGTCCTTCCCAAAAACTCAGCCACCGCAGATCCAGAATACTCTCGCCGTCAGTCAAATCCAGCGACCTACGGCCGCCTGCACTCAGATAGAGCAGCGAACCCTGCAGGTCGAGGACGCAGACACCGTCGGATGTGCTTTCGAGGATGCGCTTATTGAACTCCTCGCTCGCGCGCAGGGCATTTTCCGCGAGCTTGCTCTTGGTGATATTGCGAGAGATGCCGAAAACTCCGATGATCTGCCCGCATGGGTCGGAAAGAGGCATTTTGGAGGTAGCCACCCAGGTCTCCCGGCCGTCTGCCCAGGTCTCCTTCTCGACCACTCCCATCATCGCCTGGCCGGTTTGCAGTATTCGCCGCTCGTCCTCGAACGTCTTAGCCGCATGGTGCCCGCCGAAAAAATCGAAATCCGTCTTGCCAACCGCCTGAGTGGCGTCGGTCAGCCCAAACAGTTTCGCGTGCGCACGGCTGATCCGCATGAAGCGGCTCTGCCGGTCCTTGAAGTAGATGTGGTCCGGAACATTGTCCATCAAGAACTCAAACAGATGCCGGTCTCCGGCAGTGGCTGCTGCGGTCTGCTTGCGCACACTGATATCGTGGACACGAGCGAAGCCCCACTCCCTGCCATCGAGTTTCGCGTAATCCGCCCTGATCTCAACCGGGAAAATGAAGCCGTCCTTGCGGCGGCAACGAGACTCCAGCGTGAGCGAGCCAGCCTGCTTCAGGGATTGCCAGTGCGCCAGCCAAACATCGGCGCCAAAATCAGGATCGACATCCTGCACGTTCATGGCGAACAGTTCGTCGCGAGAATAACCGAGAGCGCGGCAGGCGGATTCATTCGCGTAAAGGACGCTCCCGTCCGGTTGGACCCAGAAGACTGCATCTGCAGTGCGGTCGAGCGAGAATTGTGCCATCCGCTGCGTTTCTTCCATACTTTAATTCACGCTACCTTCGAACGCGACTCGCACGGCGCGGAGGCGCCCGCATCCAAGACCGGCAGCCGTGCGTCCGGGCCACCGCTCGCCGATTTCGAGACGCCGTGAGGCACAATCACGCAAATCGGTTCGACGACCCCCGTGGTCCAGGAGAAGCTCTGCAATCGCGCGATGGCCGATTGCGTCACTTCTTGTCCGTTGGCCAGCAAGAGGAGGCCGTTCTT
Source organism: Bryobacterales bacterium (assembly GCA_003166475.1). Taxonomy (GTDB): domain Bacteria; phylum Acidobacteriota; class Terriglobia; order Bryobacterales; family Bryobacteraceae; genus Bog-159. The sequence continues at coordinate 6,870 of PMVV01000203.1, forward strand.
GCTCCGCACATCCGCCTTGATGATCATCCCCGTGCGCAGATGGGCAAGGTCCACCGACCGCGATTCGCTTTGAGACGCTTCGACCTGCACTTCTTCCAACGCCGACAGGAATGCAGTGTTGTAGTCCTGACTGGTGCGCATCCGTGCGAGCGCCGACTCCGCGTCGGCTCCACGGACCAGCAACTCATCAAAGTCCAACGCCACCTTCAACAATTGCGCTCCGTTACTCACCGTCTCCGGCTCGCTTCGGCCATGCCAGGCAGTGTTTTGACCGGCTATCATGGCCGCCACGGCTTCGAGACGCGGGATTTTTGCAAGCAAGCGATGGCCCAGCGTGCTCTGTGACAGCAGCACCTTCTCTTCTTGTGGACTCAGCCGTTCCGCGGTGTAGAATTTGTCCAAAACATCCGGCGGGATGGTCACGCAGCCGATTTGCGAGAGCATGGCGGCGATTTCGAACTGCCAAACATCCGGCAGCTTTAGCTTCTCGGCCATGTGCCGCACGTACCGGGTGGTGCGGCTCGCGCGGCCGAACGCGGGAGGATTCACCAGGCTCAGAATCTCGCTCAACACCCCGATCGCGCCGTGGAGGGTCTTCTCCAACAGCTCATGCTCCGCCGTAATCAATCGGTATTGTTCGAGCGCCGCCCCCAGGGTGCGCACCAATACCTCGGGAGCACACGGCTTGGTCAGAAACCGAAACACGTGACCTTGGTTGACGGCCGCGATGGTATCCGGCAGATCCGCCTGACCCGTCAACATCACACGTACCGTATTGGGCGAGATCTTGCCCACGCGGGTCAGGAATTCGATTCCATTCATCACCGGCATGCGCAGGTCCGAAACCACCACGGCGAAAGGACCGTCTTCGGCAACCGCCTTGAGCCCCAGTTCGGGTCCTGGCGCGATTTGGATCTCAAAGTCCTTGCGAAAGCGGCGCGCGACGGCTTGCAACAGATTGATCTCATCGTCCACAAACAGGATGCGCTTCGACATGGGACCCCCTTCCCAGTCTGGTTTCCCTGGACGATCGCTGCCAACCGGCCAGCTTTTCACCCAGCCCGACTGCGGTGAGGCAGGCGACGGCGTCTGGGTCAAAACCGCCATTACCCAGCGCGTCAGCCACATGGACCGCGACGGAGGGGCTGTAGACCGCCGCCGGATCGGCTGGGAATTCATGATGCCGAAGAACGATTTCGGTGATGGGATCGGGAAGGGCCCATAGCCACAACAGATAGGCGCCGACTTCCGCGTGGGTGGTCCCAAAGGTCTGCACTTCCGCGATGCGATCGAGTACCCCCTCCTCGCTCGCGTGACGCATCGCTTCGTCGTACCTCTCCGGGTAGTTGCACGCCAGCAGCAGTTTGCCGACATCGTGCAGCAGTCCGCCGACGAACGCGTAATCCAGAGCCGCCGGGGAGAGTTCCAGCGACTGCGCAATACGCCGCGCAAGTCCGCCGACTGCGAGGCTGTGAATTTGGAGCCGCTCAATGGAAAAGTGGCGCAGACTCTTCGGCTGGAAGGCGCTAAACGCCGAGGCTACCAGCACGAGTTGTCTCACCATCTCCGGACCCAAGTAGATCACTGCCTGCGTTGGATCGGTGATCTGCCGTTGAATTCCGAAAAGGGCTGAATTCGCCATCTGCAGAACTTTGGCGGTCATGCCGATATCCTGGCTGACGACCTCTGCAACCTCTTTAGGCGACACATCCAGAGACCGCAATACCTCCATCAAACGCAGATACAGGGATGGAACGCTGGGCAAGTTGTGCAGACCCGATATCAGTTGCTTCAACGCCGGATCGTCGAGCATAACCCGCAGACTGAAAGCGCGCCCCACGGTAGCGCGGATTGTGGCGGCATCACATGGCTTTACCAGATACTGATGAGCCAGAGTTGCCGAACGCACGGCGATCTCCTGATCCGCGGTGCCGGACAGGACCATCCGCACCACCTGGGGATGACGGCTCACCACCTTCGCCAGCAATTCCACTCCGCTCATCTCCGGCATCCGCAAGTCGGTGACCAGGACCTCGTAGTCGGATTGCTCCAGCAACTCCAACGCTTCGCGGCCGCTGGTAACAAAGGCCATCCGCCACTCATTCCGCAGCGGATAAAGCATGCGCTTTAGCCCGTCGAGGACCCTTGGTTCGTCGTCTACAAAGAGAACACGTTTCATGCCTGACACCGGTTCCTCACCTCTGCCGGGTTCGCAGCCGCAATCGGCAGTAGAATTTCGAATTCCAGTTCGAACAGCTCTCGCCGGGCCGGAGCGCGGCAGCCGGAATCGGACTCTGCTGATACCGCAGCTGAAGCCAGTGGCGGAGCAATTTGTCCATTCCGATTACGAGCCGCGATCCTGGCCGCAAACCTTCTAGTCCAACATGTCGGCGCGGCTTTGCCAGTTTCGAGGAATTCTCTGTAAAAACGACGACTGGAACAGAAGAAACGCGAGCAGTGGCTCATCGGTTCCGCATGTCCGCAAACGCCGGATCGGCTCGCACAAAATCTTGAGCGTACCGCGTGAGGGCGCCATGGGCGTCGTTTATCTGGCCGCACGGGCCGATGGTGCCTTTTCGCAAACGGTCGCTCTCAAAAATGCCTGACCCTCGCCTGGGAACTCGTGTAGCCTGTTGCGCAGGAAAAGGCGGGAAGCCACGCTGGACACAGCGCCTTGTATTGGCGCTAGGCCCAGATGTGTAAGGGCTCCCACACCTGGAAGCGATCCCGTTCTTTGATGTTGCACTGCCCATCCCTGAGTACAAAGTTATGGCCGAAATCAGCCGGATCCCGGCCCGGCTTGCGAAGGCGATGGCCAGCCTTTACGAAGGCAAATCGTCGAGCTTGGGGCGGGTAACATCCAATAGCTCCCTTCCCATCACCCCGACCGGTACTCCCTAAACTACGAGATGTCGCTCGAAACGCTTCTTTTCGGCGGATTCGGTCAATGATATTACAGCGGCGATTACCTGACCCGCATGATCGTAAATAGGACAGGTACGGGCATGGATGGCGGCTAGTTGCCCGTTTTCTCGCGCGTAAAGAAACTCCTCTTCTATCACCATGCGCGCTGCCACGCACCGCCTCCACGGCCATTCGTGAGGACTGTACGAACGGCCGCTATCAATATGACTCATGCTGGGAAAGCCGACGGAATGGAGCCGCCGTATATTGTCTCCCAGGATCGAGCGTGCTTTTTCGTTCGCAAACGTGATGTCACCGGACGCGGCATCTGCCAGCAGCACGCCCAGCGGTACTTGATGGAGAACGCTTTGCAGACTCGCCGATTCCGTTTTCCACATCTCAACAGCTCGATGATGGGCCTGCGCGTAGGTGGTCGCCTCAACACGGTTCCTGAGCATCCCGACCAACACGGCCGTAATCACCGCCGAGATCGAGAATACCCCGACGCGGACTATCCCGTCCTCGGATGCATACCCGAACCACAGTAGCTCGTACAGGCTGCTGACAGCGGTGGCGATCAAACCAGCTCTCATTCCCGCCCAGAAACCCGTGCACACTATGGCTGCCAGCAGAGGCAACCCGGGGACGGCTACACTGATTCCAAAGAAGTGCAAAATCTCAAGACTCAGCGTGACGACCGCGAGCGGTGCCGCAGTCTTCACAAAATGACAAAGACCGGGAATCCGGAGAGCAGCCAATCGGGCTTCCGGACGGGGTCCGGGCATTGGTTTGACTGAAGGAGTCAGGCTGCTCCGCAACGCCGTGCCGAATACATCTGGGAAGGGATGATCAACCGAACTCATGGAGACGGACGTTGCACGGTTGTCGCCATCGCAATCTATTGTGTTTCGAGTCCGTTAGCGAGATGAGCTTGGCAGTGAGTTGACGCTTTGCCGTCAGCCGTCAAGATAATGACAACAGGATATACTTCTCCTAAGATAGGGATCGGAATCGCACAGTGAGATTTCGAGGAGTTTCCGTCGCCTTATGCCTGAACTCTGGCATTGCTGGTTCGGTCTATCGGTCGTGGGCAAACAGGGGCGCCCGCGGAACGAGTCGTGTGAGGTGAATCGCCGGTTCGAGACTCGGATCTCATCAATGACATCAATAACTCAATCGACTTCCGCCTCAGAAGTTGTCCGGCCTGTTCTCAGCCTGTTCGCAGGCTTTGTTAGGCTGCTTCAAACTTGTAGCGGCCCTCACCGCGCTGGGGAGTCGCCGGGATGAGCCTGGGGATGCCAAAATGGGAATATGAGCGCAAATCCGCCGCCTGGCGAGGGCAGCACACTCGACCCTTCCGATTGGCCGGGCTTTCGGGCGCAGGCTCACCGGATGCTGGATGACATTCTCGACTACGTCGAAAACATCCGCGCACGTCCCGTCTGGCAACCGCTTCCCGACGAGGTGCGGTCCCGGTTCTGTAGCGATGTTCCCGAGGCGCCGTCCGATCTGGCCGCCGTTCATCGGGAATTCATGCGCTATATTTTGCCTTTCGCCACCGGCAACACGCACCCGGGTTTCATGGGCTGGGTGCATGGCGGCGGCACACCCGTTGGTATGTTGGCGGAGATGCTCGCGGCGGGGCTGAACGCCAACCTGGGGGGGCGCGATCACGCCCCTATCGAGGTGGAGCGCCAGATCGTCCGGTGGATGCGGCGGATCTTCGGTTTTCCGGAGAGCGCGACCGGCCTGTTTGTCACGGGAACCTCGATGGCCAACCTCATCGGCGTCCTGATTGCCCGCGATACCGAGCTTTCCTTCGAAGTGCGGTGCGCGGGTGTCGCCGCAAGTTCGAAAAAGCTCGCGGCCTACACCTCGGTGGCGGCCCACAACTGCATTGGGAAAGCCATGGACATCTCCGGCATCGGCAGCGATGCGCTCCGCTTGATTCCAGTCGACGGACACCATCGCATCGACCTAACCGCCCTGGAGGAAGCCATCGGCGCGGATCGGCGCGCGGGCTTTACGCCCTTCCTGGTGGTGGGCACTGCCGGCACCGTCGACACAGGGGCCATCGACAACCTCGACGCCCTGGCCGGTATCTGCCATCGCGAGCGGCTCTGGTTCCATGTCGACGGCGCTTATGGCGCGCTGGCGATTCTGGCTCCGGATCTGGCGCCGCGGCTTACGGGCATCGCGCGCGCGGACTCGCTGGCTTTCGACTTTCATAAGTGGGGCCAGGTGCCCTATGACGCCGGGCTCATTCTGGTGCGCGACGGCGTGCTGCATCGCAAGACCTTTGCCACCTCGGCTGCTTATTTGAGAAAGGAACTGCGAGGCCTGGCGGCAGGCGCGCCTTGGCCCTGCGATTACGGGCCGGATCTATCGCGCGGTTTTCGGGCGCTGAAGACCTGGTTCACGCTCAAAGTGTACGGCACCGCGGCGCTGGGATCGGTCATTTCACGGACGTGCGCCCTGGCCCGTTACCTGGAAAGCCGCATCGCCGAAATGCCGGAATTGGAGCTGTTGGCGCCGGTGGAGCTCAACGTGGTCTGCTTCCGTTATCGCGCGGAGGATGCGCAGCGCCTTAATCCCAGGATCGTCATCGAACTCCAGGAGTCCGGGGTAGTGGCGCCGTCCACAACCGTCATCGATGGGAGCCTGGCGATTCGCGCGGCCATTGTAAATCACCGGACCGGCATGCGGGAGATCGACCTATTAGTGGAAAAGACCGTGGCTCTGGGACGCGCGCTGCAAGCGAGTGCCCAGGCCAGCGCCGCCCGGAGCGGCGCGCCGCGCGAGGCACGGGGCGCGGATTGGCCGCCGCAACGCGCGCGCGAATCCGCCCTGCGCGATCTCAGCGGCCGCATCGCATCCGACCCCGGCGCTATGAGTCTGCGATTTGAGCGCGCCTCTTTGCTCGCCGATATGGGCCGAACTCTGGAAGCTAGGAACGCCTATCTCGATCTACTGGCGCGCGAACCGTCGCATCGGCTCGCGTTGAATAATCTGGGCACGTTGCTGCATTCGACCGGTTATCGCACCGCTGCGCGCACGGCCTATGCCGAAGCCGTGGCGCGCCATCCAGGCGATCCCATGAGCCACGTGAACCTGGGCAATGTCCTCCACGAAAGCGGCGAGTTTCACTCCGCCCGGGAGCACTATGAGACCGCCCTCCGGCTCGACCCCGGCCATGCGGAAGCCCATCAAGGCCTCGCGTATGTGCTGGCCGATCTCGATGACCAAGAGGGCGCCCAATGGCACCGGCGCAGAGGTTTCGAGGATCGTCCGGTTATTGCGTTGCCGTATCGCGGACAAGGGCCCCCTGTGTCGTTGCTCTTGCTGGTCTCGTCGCTCGGCGGCAACATCCCGACCCGCAATTTGCTGGACGACCGCGTCTTCCAAACATTCGTGGTAGTACCCGAGTTTTACGATTCCAATGTGCCCTTGCCGCCGCATCAAGTGGTGTTCAATGCCATCGGCGACGCCGACCTGGCGGCGGCCTCCCTGAATGCCGCGCAGTCCGTCGTAGCTCTCACCACTGCGCCGGTGATCAATCTGCCTTCGGCGGTACTGGCGACCGGGCGCGCGGATCATGCGCGGCTTTCGCGCCTGCCGGGCGTGGTGTTGCCGGTGACCGTCAATCTGCCGCGGGAGCTCCTCTGCTCTCCGGAGGCCGCGGCTACGGTTGCGCGCCACGGCTTCCGCTTCCCGCTGCTGGTGCGCACGCCCGGCTTTCATACGGGGCGCCATTTTCTGCGGGTCGAAAACGCGGAAGCCCTGGCCGGTACGGTGGCGCAGCTTCCCGGGAAGGAGTTGACCGTCATCGAGTTCCTCAACGCCCGGGGCGCCGACGGAAAAGTGCGCAAGTATCGGGTGATGATGATCGGTGGCGATCTCTATCCGCTTCACGTGGCGATTTCCAGCCATTGGAAAATTCACTATTTCACCGCCGAAATGGCGGAACAGCCGGACCATCGCGCCGAGGACGCCGAGTTTCTGGAGAATATGCCGGAGGTGCTCGGACCGCGCGCCATGGAGGCGCTCGTGCATATTCAAGCCACGCTCGGCCTGGATTATGCCGGAATCGATTTCGGTTTGAGCGCCACCGGAGATCTTTTGCTTTTCGAAGCTAATGCCACCATGGTGGTCAATCCGCCCGAGCCCGACGAGCGGTGGGCATACCGCCGCCCAGCCGTCGAGCGGATCTTCGCCGCTGTCCGCCGGATGCTGACAACGCACCGCTGAGCCAGTAAGTTACTAGACACCAGCGTCAGGCGTCAAGGATTTGACGATTGCCGCTCGCCGTCAAGACGGCAACACATCTCCTCGTTTCCATGTGGTTGGAAACAATGCAACGCCAACACGGCTAATGACCTGCTTCCCTCGCGTATATGAACATTGCCTCTGCCATCACTATCACATCGCCTGACGCTGCTCCAGCCCCTGCTTGCACGCACTCCACTGCATGGTTGGACAGAGGAATCCGAATGGGAGTCTTGCGCCCGAAGCAGTTCTGACGAAGGAGACAAAAGGAGGAGCAAGACGATGTCAACGTCGATAGCTGGAGACATGCTGGACTACAGGCGGCGATCGGCCGGCCGTGTCAGGCGGGGCGGCCCCGACGTTGGCATGCTGATCGGTATTGCGATCGCATCGATTGCCGTAATCGCGGGGATCGCCGTTACCGGCGTTAGCGCCCGCTATTTCTTTCAACCGACTGGTGTCCTAATCGTTGTGGGTGGAACCCTCGGTGTCATGCTGATTACGACTCCGCGCCGCACGCTTCTCCTTTCGCTTCGGCGCACTTTCAATCTCTTTTCCCAGGCAACGTCCCCCGCCCCGGAGGACTTAATCGAGGAAATTGTTTCGTATGCCAGGATTGTCCGGATGAATGGCATCCTCGCGATCGAACCTGGCATTGATCGGGTAAGCCACAGCTTCCTCCGGGACGCACTGCTTCTTGCAATGGACACGGAGGGGCGCACCGCATTGCAATCGGCCCTTGAGAATAAAACACGGCTCTGTGAGAGGCAGAGCGAGGCCGCCGCCAAAGTGCTCGAAATCGCGGGAGGCTTCACTCCCACCATGGGTGTGCTCGGTACCGTGGTCGGACTGATCGACGTTCTCCGGCAATTCTCGGGTCTGTCCGCGACTGCCTACGGTGTCGGAGCCGCTTTTACTTCGACGATCTACGGGCTGGCGCTGGCCAATCTCCTGCTGCTGCCAGCGGCGCAGCGCATTCGGGCACGGGCCTCAGAAATATTCGATCTTCAGGAGTTGATGACAGAGGGCGCTCTGTGCCTGTTCGATGGCATGCATCCGAGGCTCGTCCGCCACCGCCTCCATTCCTTCTTGAATGCCGTACCCGATCCCGATCGCTCCCTTCAGACTGTCGAATCTGCACCGGAAGCCGGGCAAATATGAGGCCGAAATATCTGCAGAGCGCCACGCATCAGCGCGACCGATGGATGGTCAGCTATGCGGACGTACTGACCATTCTCTTGATCTTCTTCGTGGTAGCCGCCGCCAAGAGTCTGGAAGTTCCGCGGGCGCACACGGTTGTTCCCGTCCAGCCGGTTATCGGGCACGCCGAAGCCGAGTTGCCTCGCACAAATCTGATTCGCGCCCAGGAACGTCTCAGAGAGCACGGGCTAGAACCCAAACTCGAACCGCGCGGTCTCGTCATCAGCCTGCCACAGGTGATTCTCTTCTCCTCCGGTGAGGACACCGTGAGTCCCCAGGCTTTGCCCACTATCGCGCAGATTGCGGACGTCCTTCGCGAGCTCCCAAATGATGTGCGGCTCATCGGCTATGCAGACCCGGTTCCCATACACAATCGTCGCTTCCGCAGCAACTGGGAACTTTCGATGGCACGCAGCCAGAAGATCCTCGATCTGTTCAGTACGCGCTACGGCATTTCGGAGTCGCGCCTTTCGGTCGCCAGCTACGGCCCTTATCGTCCGGCCGCCCCGAACGACACCGTGGACGGCCGGGCGTCAAACCGGCGCGTCGAGATCGTGATTCTGGATGACTCGCGTTCTTTCCGCGAGCCTGCGTAGTTTAGTATCCTCCTGCGCAATGGTCACACCGACACCGGCCGTGCGCTTCGCGGCAATCCACTTTGATAAGTAGGATTCCGCGGCCAGCGTTTCCAGCGCACGGTCTTCCGCAAAGCGGTGCTCGGACAACCGTCTGTCGCGCAGTTTCTCGACCAGCCGGACGCGGCGTTGGGCTGCCTGGACCGCCGCACGTTGGTCACCTAGCGTGCGCTCCCGGCGAACGCGCTCTTCGTCCATTCCCGCGGCGTCGTTCTTGGCACGCAAGCGATAGAATCCCAGTGAGGCGAGATCGCACCCGAGTATCGAACTCCCCGAGATCGCGTCACGTTCGACGCTGAGACGCTCGGCCTGCAAACGGGCTATGCGTTCCTGCACCAGGCTCAATGCCGCCAGACAGGCTGCCAGGCGGCTGTCCTCCAATTGGAGTTGCGTCCGGTACCACTCCAGCACTCGGTCCAGCCGGAACTGGAAGGTTGACATGCGGAGTTAGAGCCTTTCTGCGATCGACCGCATCCGAATAAGGGTTTCGGGCAAGGGTGAAGCGGCGGCGTCCTGCTGTAGAAATGCGTTGATCTCCGGACGCAGCCGCACAGCCGCATCGAGCCGCGGATTACTGCCGCTGACGTAAGCGCCCAGTTCAATCAAGTCCTTCGATTCGTCGTAGACGGCCAGGGCTTCGCGGATCCTTCTTGCGGCGCCCAAATCGGCCGCTTCGGAGATCTGCGTGGAGAGCCGGCTGAGGGAATGCATCACATCGATGGCGGGATAGTGGCCAGCCGCGGCGAGGCGGCGCGATAGGACGATGTGCCCGTCCAGGATGGACCTCACGGCGTCGCTAATCGGTTCATTGAAATCGTCGCCTTCCACCAGTACGGTAAAGAAGCCCGTAATCGAGCCCTTCCGAAAGTTACCGGCGCGCTCCAGTATTCTGGGCAGCAGGTTGAAGACGGAAGGTGTGTAGCCCTTCTGGCTGGGCGGCTCGCCGGCAGCCAGCCCGATTTCCCGTTGGGCCATAGCCAGCCGAGTGACCGAATCCATGATCAACAGCACATTGGCGCCCTGGTCGCGAAAATACTCGGCGATTGCCAGAGCCACAAAGCAGGCCCTCACGCGCAAGGGGGCCGGCCGGTCCGAAGTGGAGCACACCACCACCGACCGCTTGCCGCCCTCGGCGCCGAGATCGTGTTCGAGGAAAGCGCGCACCTCACGATTGCGTTCGCCGATCAGCGCGATCACCGTGAGATCTGCGGAATTGTGGCGCGCCATGGCACCCAACAGCATGCTCTTTCCGACTCCGCTGCCGCCAAAGATGCCCATGCGCTGCCCCTTGCCGCACGGAACCAGACTATCGACGGCACGCACACCGGTAACGATCCGCTCAGTGATGTGCTCGCGGTCCAGAGGGCTGCCGGGCGAACAGTGCAGCCGGTACGACGCCGGGCCCCGTAGGGGCGGCTTTCGATCGATGGGCTTTCCAAAGCCATCCAGAACGCGGCCGATCAGATCGGGGCCAACGTGCACTTGCGCATCGTCGGGGCGCGCGATGACTTGATCCCGCAGTTGAATTCCATCGATCTCTTCGAGCGGCATGGACAATACGTGTCCATCGCGGAAACCGACCACCTGCGTGCGAATGCGGCGTCCGGAGGAGGTAAGCACCTCGCAACAATCGCCAATGGCCACGGCCGGCCCGCGGGATGCCACCAATAGACCTACGAGTTCCACGACTTCACCAGTCCACGGCAGGAGCTCAACGTTGCGCACCTGCGCAATATACGAGTTGAAGTCTACAGGGTTGGGGAAAGTCATTTGCGCGCCTCCAACTGGTCGGTCAATCCGCATTCAATCTCGCGCAGTTGGGTCTCCACGGAAGCATCCAGCGCTCCGCGCTGGATCTCAAACACCGCTCCACCTTGCTGTTGCGAGGCGTCATGAATAACCTCAATGGCCTGGCTGCGTCCCATCTCATCGAGACAACTGCGGACTATTTTTGCCTGATCGGGATGCACGCGGACCCGATAGACTTCCTGCGCCTGCAGCTTCTCCAGCGCCGCTTTGATGAGGGCGCCCAAGGCGGAAGTATCCACGGTGAGTTCACGATGCAGCACACGCCGCGCGATCTCGACGGCCAGCCGTACGGTATCGACCTCTGCACGATGAATGGTCTCCGCACGCAGCGAGGCCACCTCGACGACGGTCGCAGCCAGTCTCTCGATGGCCCCGCGAACGTCAGTCTCCAGGCTTTCTCTGGCCGCGGCTTCGCCCGCGCGCAATCCCGCGTCGAATGCTTCCCGCGATTGTTTCTCCATCTGTGAGGCGAATCCACTCACTTTGGCGCGCAGTTGTGACAACTCTTCGGACGCTAGTGCGATTTGAGGCGGCGGCGCGTCTTTGGATGGCGGCTTGGACCCGCTCCGCCAGACGAGGGGTATTACGTCGCCTTCGGGATCCTTCAGCAGCTTAGACAACATATTCGTCGCCGCCGCCGCGACTCACCGAAAGGACGCCTTGCTGCTGCAACTCCCGCACCACTGCCACCAGTTGCCGTTGGGCAGCCTCCACATCCCGGATCCGGACGGGACCCAAGGCGTCCATATCCTCATCCAGCATCTCGGCGGCGCGTTGCGACATACACTGCTTGAAATGATCGCGGACCTTGCCTAGAGTTCCTTTTAACGCCGTTGTGAGGACCTTCCGGTCGGCTTTGGCGATCAACTTGGCGATGCCTTCTTTGTTAATATTCAGGACGTCTTCAAACACGAACATCAGGTCCCGCACAGACGCGCCGAGGTTCTGGTCTTCCTCATCCACTTTTGCCAGAATGGTCTCCACCAGTGCCGGATCGACCCGGTTCAGGAGGCTGGCCAGGGTACGCATCCCATCCGATCGCTTCACCTGCCGGAGGTTCTTGACCTTGCTGCCGATGGCCTCCGCAATACGCCTGAACACCTCGGGTGAGATGCTGTCCAGAGAGGCCACGCGGATGGCTACCTGGGGCTGCATGGCCTCGGGAAGCGCGGACATCACCGCCCCGGCCTGCTCGGCCGGCAGGTTCGAAAGAATCAGGGCGATCACCTGCGGGTGTTCATCCCGGATGAATCCAGCTAGCTGTTGCGGATCGGTGTCCTGCAGTAACTCAAGTTCGGCCGAGCCCTGGCTGGCGGCAACCGGAGCGGAAGCTTGCAGGATTCTTTGAGCGGGCTCCGGGCCAAGAGCGTGCTCCACCAGTCGGCGGGCGCATTCGGCGCCGCCCTTCGCGAAGAATTGGCTGCTCGCCGCCAGGGCTTCGAACTCGCGGAACACACCCAACATGCGATGGGGCTCCACGGCGTGCAAAGTGGAGATCTCGCGCGTGATTTGGCGAATCTCGTCAGGCTCCAAATGGCGCAGTACGTCGCCACCGATCTGGTCGCCGACCCCCATCAAGAACATGGCGGCCTTGCGGGCCCCCGGCACGTCTTGCGATGTTTCTGTGGATTCAGGCATGATGCGCTCCCGACCTGGTGGTTTCGTTCTGCAGGAGCCACATGCGTAAGGCGTTCGCCGTTAGGGCGGGCTCTCGCTTGGCCAATTCTCGAATGCGCTTGGCCAACTCCTGGCTGTCCTCCTCTACGGAGATCAGGTCCGTCCGGGCGGCTAGCTGCTCCGCAGTGGTCAATGCTGTGCTTGCGGGATACAACTGAGGCAGCTCTACGGGGTTGTTCAACTCGTCCAGATGGCTGACAGTCGCGATATGCTTTCGCCTCCTAACCTTGACAAAGATGCGGAATGCAACCAGCAGGATCGCCAGCGAAGACACGGCAGCAGACAGATAACCCCGGTACTTGATAAGCCACCGCAGCCAGACCGGGTCGTTGTTGGGCAAGGGCGCCGCGGGCGGCATCGCGGGCGGTTCGGCATTCTGGCTGGACTCGAAGGGCAGCGTCTCGACGACCAACTGGTCGCCACGCTCGACGCTGAGTCCGGTGACTCCGGCCACCAGCTCTTTGATCGTCTTCAGTGTCTCGGGAGTAGGAGGAATCAACACACGGCGCCTTTGCGGTCCGCTGCCCTCCCAGTGCACCACCTGATCGATGAGCACGGCCAGGGACATACGCTTGATCACGCCCTGTGGAATCCGGGTGTGCCGAATCACGCGGCTGGTTTGATACGCGATGTTTTCCGTGCGCCGCGACACGCCACCGGCGCTGGCTTTAGCCGGGGCTGCGCCATTAGGCAGATTCGAGGCCGTTCCGGGAATGCCGGATGAGATGCCGCGCTCAGTCACGTCTTCGGACTTCTGGGAACTGGCCATTACGGAGCGCGTGGGGTCCAGGGTCTCTTCCTGCTGTTCGCCGCTGGTCAGGTCGTAATCCACCGAGGCCCCGACACGGTAGCCATTCGGGCCCAGCAAAGGGTCCAAGGTTTCCGAAATCTTGGCAACCAGATTATGCTCGATCTGCTGCCGCATCTCGATCAGTTCGCCGGGGGCCTGGGTTCCGTCCGCGCCCGCCGTTCTGGTCCTGCGGGTCAGCAACGTGCCGTTCATATCCACCACCGAAATCGCGTCGGGCGCCAACCCCTCGACGGCGCTGGCTACCAGGTTGGTAACCGCCAGGACATTTTGCGGCGACATCTGCGCGCCCGGATGGAGCTTGACCATGACACTGGCCTTGGATGGTTGCTGCTGATCCAGAAACACGGAGTCTTTGGGCAGCGTCAGGTGGACGCGGGCCTGTTCCACCTCCGCCAGGCTCATCACGGATCGTTCGAGTTCTCCCTCGAGCGCCCGCTTATAGTTGATATGCTCGACAAAATCCGTAGTGCCGAAGTTGGTCTTGTCGAACAATTCAAAACCGATGCGGCCGGTCTTCGGCAGCCCGGCGGCGGCCAGCGCGAGGCGCGACTCGGCGAGTTTCGCCGATGGCACGCGCACGGTACCGCCGCTCTCGGCCAGCCGGTATTCCACGCCGGTCTCCTTCAGTTTCTGGACCACGCCAGCAGCGTCTTCAGGCGCCATCCCGGTGTATAGCGCGCTGAACTCGCTCTCGTGTTTCCAATGCACGAGCGCGGCGAGCAGGAGACCCGTCAACAGCGTCGCCGCCACAATGGCGATGCGTTGTTTGATGGATAGGCCGGAAATGAGCTTGGTTATCTGGCGCATGTATAGGGTGCCGGGGCGATTTATTCCGCGATTCCTAGATCTGCATCTTCATGACTTCCTGGTACGCGTCCACTACCTTGTTTCGAACCTGCAGACCGAGTTCGAAAGCCAGCGAGGCCTTCTGCGTGGCCAACACGGCCGTATGCAACTCCTCGTTTTCCCCGGTCATGAATTTCTGCACGGCATCGGAGGCATCGTTGTTCAAGGATTCCAGCTTGTCGATGCTTCCAGTCAATATCTTCTGGAATTCGCCCGATCGATCCGTGGACCGGGCCGGTGCGACCAGGTCCGGCATCGATATGGGTGTGATATTTGAGATCGGCGCGGTCACTCGGAATTCTCCTATTTCAGCAGATCGATGGATTTCTGGATCATATCTTTAACCGCCGACATGGCCGCCACATTCGCTTGGTAGCTGCGATTTGCGCCCATCAGGTCGACCATGTCCTCCGCCGGATTGACTTTGGGCAAGGCGACGTAGCCTTGGGCGTCCGCATCGGGATGGCCAGGCATGTAACGCTTCTCGGGTGCACTGGTGTCCAAGGAAATACCGGCGACCTTGACGCCAGTGAGCTGCTCTCCCCCCAGTTGGGCCTGCAATTCCGAACCAAAAGCGGAACCCACCTCCTCGCTGGAGAAGATCGCATCTTTGCGGCGGTACGGGCCTCCGTCCGGAGTGCGGGTGGTTTCCGAATTGGCGATGTTTTCCACCAACAGCGCGGCGCGCGTGCGCTGCGCCGCCATTCCGGAAGCACTGACCGAGAGTACCGAAAACAGACTCATTAGCTACCTCCCTTAATGGCTTCTCGCACTTGCTGGATTTCGGAGTGCATCAGGTTCGTGGCCACGCTGAAGCGCATGGCATTCTCAGCCAGAAGCCGCGCTTCCCGGTCCAGATCCACGTTGTTGCCGTCGTTCCGCACCGCTAGCCCGGATACCTGAACGGCCGCTGGGGAACCGCCATCGACGGCAGCCTGCAGGCTGGCTTGAAAATCCACGTCCTGCGTTTTGTAACCTGGGGTGTCGGCGTTGGCAATATTGGAGGCAACCAGCTTCTGGCGGAGGCTGAGCACATTCATATATTGCTCGAGGCTGTTAGTCAGGCTGTCGATCACGATGCTAGCGTGACAGCAAGCGCCGTTCCATTTGCCTTTGCTAAAGAATCACACAGATGGGCTGAGGACGATGAGCAAATGTCGGCGCAAGGTATGTCAGGCAGGTGACGTGTCAGTCAATTGACAGGCCGGGTGGAGTGAGGAACAGCTTTACGCCTAAGCGGGATGTGCAGATCGTTCGGACGCGTCCGCTCCCACAGGTTCTGCGACCGATCGAAGATGCGGCCGGCGCGGGGGGGCTCGCAAGGAAACGCCCGCCGCTGTTCCGCGGCGCTCTTCAGATTTTAGCGCCTTAGCTGCTGGAACCGGAAGTTGAGTGTTCCGTCGGGATCGGAGGACATGCCATACTGCATCATTTCTGCGTGCAGGCGAGCAAGCGCTTAGCAAGAAAAAGGGCCGAACCCGTTGAGGTCCGGCCCGAGCCTACCCACTAGTTGACAGGAGATCACTGCAAGAGTTTGAGAATCGCCTGGGGCGACGAGTTGGCCTGCGCCATAGCGGCAACGGACGCCTGCTGCAAGACCTGTGACTTGGTCAAGTTGGCAGCTTCCGTGGCGACGTCCGCGTCGCGAATATCGGATTCGGCGGAGGACACGTTGGTAATCTGAGAATTAGCAAGGTCGATCGCGTACTGCAGCTTGTTCTCGCCGGCTCCGACGGCCGCCTGAACCGTGCCGAGCTGGTTCAAGGCGGTTTGTATGGCGGTGACAGCGGCCAGCGCGTTGCCCGTGCTGCTGGCAGTGGCGCTTGGCGCGGTGACCGTCTGAGCACCGGCGGCGGTGAACGCGCCTGCTGCAACATTCGTGGAGGCCGTAAAGCTATTGGCGCTCTGGAATGAGATTCCGGTCCCAGCGGTATTCAACACCGCGTAGACCCCGATCGCGGAGGTTTGCGCGTTGATGGTAGCGATATCGGAGCTGAGCGTGCCGCCGCCCGCCGCGTTTGGCAGGTTAACGGTTGCGGTGCCTTGCCCATTTTGGAAGGTCAGAGTTTCCGCCTGGGCGGCCCACACGGGGGCGCCAGCCGCATTGTAGACGCCGACGTTGGTAGCGCCGGTGGCGGTGGTGGCAATCGGGTCTACCAAGTCGTTGGTTGCGGTATTCACCGTGAACGGAGTGCCGCCGCCGAACTGGATCTGGCCGTCGGCGCCGACCTGTGCGGTGATGCCGTACGGGGCCAGTTGGCTGTCCAACGAGCTGACCACCTGGGCCTCGGTCAGACTGGTTCCCGCGGCAGCAGTTAGCGTGGCCGTGAAGTTAGTCGCGGCGTTGTTACTGATTAGATTAAACGTGAATGTCTGGCTTGCGCCCAGACCGGCGTTGCCCAGAAATGTTGCGCCGGGAGCATCCAGACGGACCGTATTGCCCGTCAGCTCCGTACCGCCCGCCGCCACAGTGGTGTTGGCCAACCCGAGGGCGGTGGCGTCTACGGAGTTCGCCGGTCCGCTGAGATCAATTTCGACCTGGGAGTTCGTCAGACTGTTTCCGCCGCCGATGAAGACTTGGTTCTGAACGTTGAAGGTGCCACCCGTATTCAGGCCGATATTGGAGGCCTGTTGTGAGATCTGCGAAACGAGTTGCTGGTATTCCACGTTGATGTTATTGCGGTCCCCGGTGAAGGTAGTGGTGGCTGACTCGGTGGCCAGGGTCTGCAGGCGATCCAGCATGGTGCTGATGTTGTTCAAGCCGCCATCGATGATCTGCAGAGTGCTGACGCCGCTGTTGCCGTTCTGCACACCTTGGGTGAGCTGTGCAACCTGGTCGCGATACTGATTCGCCACCGCCAGGCCCGCCGGATCGTCGCCGGAATTGTTAATCCGGTATCCGGAGGTCAACGCCTCGACCGTCTGCGTTTGAAAGTTGTTGTTTGTGTTCAGGTTGTTCTCGGCAACCATGGCGGCGTAGTTGGTTTGAAACGTAATCATCCCGTTTAAGGTCCTGTGCGATACATTCCCGAATCTCCTTTACGGGTCCGGGTTCTCCTATTCGCAGGATGCCCGGAAGTATCAGCTTTCAGTCATTCCTATCGAAGTCCAAGTCCTGCGTCTTGTAACTTGGAGTGTCGGCGTTTGCAATATTGGAGGCAACCAGCTTCGGGCGGAGGCCGACTACATTCGTGTATTGTTTGAGATTGTCACTAAAGCCGCCGGTCAGCATGCTGGCTTGGAAGCAAGTGCCGTGCCATTTATACTCGCTGTAGAATCATGCAGATGAGAAAGTGATCGTGAGGAGGTGGCGGCGCCAGCGCCGTCAGGCGGGTGACATGTCAGCGGTTTGACGACCGCGCGGAACGTTGGGGCGGGCTATATGTCGAAGCGGAGACGGCTGCCGGTGGGACTGCTGGGTGGACGATAACGGCTGGTGAGGATGGCGCGCTGTAATTCGTCTGCAACCAATGCACGCGACACACAGACCATCTGGCGCGCCCATTCCAGCACGTTCTGCAACTGATCGAAGATGCGGCGGGCGCGGAGGTCTCCAGATGGGAACGCGTGCCACTCTTCGGCAGCCTGCGCGCACAACTCCGCGGCGATCGTGCCGACCTCGGTGTAGCAGCGGCGCGCCACGGCGCTCCGCAGGCGTTTCTCGAGTTGGAGCATGCGGTCAGACATGGGTCTCTAGCTAGTTGAGGAGCTTGGATATTCCGCCTGGAACAGCTCCGTGTAATACGATTTCTGCTCCTGAAGATTCGCGATGGCCGCGTCAGCCTCTGAAAGTTGTTGCTGCATATTGGTCGTAAGGTCACTGACGCGGGTCTCTTCGTTCGAGATCAGGGCGTTTTCATTGGTAGTTTCCGTTTGCAGGGAAGTGAACTGGCTCTGGATGGCTCCCGTTGAAGGATCGGCCAAGCCCGTCAGGGCGCTGCTGGCCGACTGCAGGAACCCGCCGGTGCTGGCTCCGCCCAGAAACTGCTGAATCGCACTGATGCTCTGGGAATTGAAGACGGTCGAATCGAAAGATAGCTGCCCGGTCGAATCCAGGGTCAAGCCCAGACTGGCGAGCGAGTTTACGGCGCCTGAGCCGCCGCTGTAGTTGACCAGACCGTTCAGCGCGTTTTGCAGATTGTAAACGAGACTCTGTCCGGCCAAGGGACCGGCATTTTGACCGATTTGCTGGCCGAGCGTGCTCACCGCCGAATTGTATGCGCTTGCAAAGTTCGATAAATCGGTCGAGAGCGAGCTATAATTCGCCCCCACCGTGATGGTGACCGGAGACGAGCTTTCCGCTAGGAGATTTACGGTCAAGCCAGGCGCGAGAGTGACCTGGTTGGAGGTGCTTTGAACCTGGGCGCTGCTGCCGTCCACGGAATACGTCGCGTCGGTGCCTGCCGCGGTAGGCGGGTCATCCAACAGGTTCTGGGTGCCGTCATTCAACTGGATCGCGGTTGTGCCGACGTTGGTGCTGGTCACCGCCAAGCGATAGTCCGGGGTGGACCCGCCCATGTTCACGATGGTCGCCTGGACTCCGGCGCCGGCGCCATTGATCGCGGCGGCGAGCGAATCCAAAGTATTGGCGGCGGGTGAAAGATTGAATGTCGCGCCGTTGACGGTCAGGGTGAACGCCGATGACGAACTGATGTTACCGGTGGTCGGGTCGGTTACCGTGGTCAGGCCTGTGGAGCTGAGAGTGGTGGTAGGGGTTCCGACGTGATCGACCTGGATCGAATAGGTTCCGGGCAATGCGCTGGAGGTTGCCGTCGCCGTGGCCACCGACGTGTCGGAAACAGTGGCCGACGACGTGCCGCTGGAGTCTGAGCCAATGCTGCCGAGAGCGCTCTGTAAAGAACCGAACACGGATTGCAGACCGCTCAGCGCCTGCTGTTGACTCTGCATGGTCGATACGCTGGCCTGCATCAGTTGGACCGGCAGGGACGCAATCTGTACAGCGTTGGTGAGCGCCGTCTGCAGATCGCTCGCAAACGTGCTTTGGCCGTTGAAAGTAGGCGAGGGCAGCGAACTGGATATAGATCCCATATGAAATCACCTTGCAGAAGAGGGGCCGAACTCAATCAGGTTCGGCCCCTGGCCCATTTAGCTAGTTGACAGGAGATCACCCTAACAGTTTGAGGACTGCTTGCGGCGCAGAGTTGGCCTGCGCCATGGCAGCGACCGAAGCCTGCTCCAGGACCTGTGACTTGGTCAAGTTGGCAGCTTCCGTGGCGACATCGGCGTCCCGAATGTTGGATTCCGCGGAGGACACGTTGGTAATTTGAGAGTTAGCCAGATCGATGGCGTACTGCAGCTTGTTCTCGCCTGCTCCGACAGCCGCCTGAACCTTGCCGAGTTGGCTCAAAGCAGTTTGAATGGCGGTTACAGCGGCTAGGGCGTTGCTGGTGGTGCTGGCAGTGCTGCTGGGCGCGTTGACCGTCTGGGCGCCGGCGTTGGTGAATACGCCGCCCGCTGTGTCCGTGGAGGCCGTAAAGCTATTGGCGCTTTGGAAAGAGATTCCGGTCCCGGCGGCATCCATCACCGCGTAGACCCCGATCGCCGAGGTTTTGGCGTTGATGGCAGCGATATCGGAGGTCAGCGTGCCCCCGCCTGCGGCGTTTGGTAAGGCGACGGTTGCGGTGCCCTGTCCATTCTGGAAGGTCAGATTCTCAGCCTTGGCGGCCCAAGCGTTGCCAACCGTATTGTAGATGCCCGCGTTAGTTGCGTCGCTGGGGCCGGCGATCTCGCTGCCGCCCCCTGGGGGTAGTGTATTCACCGTGAACGGCGTGCCACCGCCGAACTGGATTTGGCCGTCGCCGCCGACCTGCGCGGTGATGCCGTAAGGGGATAGTTGACTGTCCAACGAGCTGACCACCTGGGCTTCGGTCAGACCGTTTGCGCCACCATTCACCGTGGCGGTGAAGGTGGTAGCGGCGTTGTTGCTGATTAGATTGAACGCGAAACCTTGGCTGCCGCCGGCGAGGAAGGTGGCGCCTGGCGCATCCAGCCGCGTTTGATTGCCCGCCAGCTCCGTACCACCCGCCGCCACAGTGGTGTTGGTCAACCCGAGGGCGGTGCTGTCTACGGCGTTCGCCGATCCGCTGAGATCCACCTCGACCTGAGAGTTCGTCAGGCTGTTACCGCCGCCGATGAAGACCTGGTTCTGAACGTTGAAGGTGCCGCCCGTATTCAGGCCGATGGTGGAGGCCTGTTGTGAGATCTGCGAAACGAGTTGCTGGTACTCCACGTTGATGTTGTCGCGGTCCCCGGTAAAGGTGGTGGTGGCCGACTCCGTGGCCAGGGTCTGCAGGCGATCCAGCATGGTGCTGATGTTGTTCAAGCCGCCATCGATGATCTGCAGGGTGCTCACACCGTTGTTGCCGTTCTGCACACCTTGGGTGAGCTGTGAAACCTCGTCGCGATACTGATTCGCCACGGCCAGGCCCGCCGGATCGTCGCCGGAATTGTTAATCCGGTATCCGGAGGTCAAAGCCTCGACCGTCGACGTCTGGAAGTTGTTGTTCGTGTTCAGGTTGTTCTCAGCAACCATCGAAGCGTAGTTCGTTTGAAACGTAATCATTTGGTTTTAACGTCCTGTGTGATACATGCCCGGACATCCTGTACGGGTCCGGGTTCTCCGATTCACAGGATACCCGGAAGTATCAACTCTCATTCGCTCATATCGGGGGAGACACCCGCACATTCTAATGAAAGTGAATGAGAATGCCAAAAAAACCTGTCAAGATCAACTTAGATTATTGACTTAGGTTATTCGATTCGTCAAAATCTTGACACCCTGCCGAGACAGGTGAGGGTATGGCCAACACAGGCAGTACCTGCAAGAGAGAGTCTATGGCGCACGGACTGACGCCTCGTGCGGCTATTTGATTCTCGTCTTGCGTGATTTGCACTTCTCTGCGCACGATGACGACCGAAACCGGCGCACTGATGCCCAGTTTGACGCGCGTGCCGTTTACCTGAAGAACCTGGATTTCGATGTCGTCGCCCACGAGAAAACTCTCGCCGGCGCGCCGGCGCATCACGAGCATGAAGTCAACTCCTCTTGCGGGACCAGGGGATGCCGGTGGGAATAGCCGGACTGCGTCTGGATGACCTGTATGCCAATGCGATCGCGCAGGTTCACGATTACAGGCGCCAGCAGGTTAACGGTGGGAGGCTCCTGGTTTCCCCTGGCGCACACGATGACGGCGCACAAGATATCCTTGCCGATTTCCGGCTGGCTCGTAAGAGGCAACTGTAGCTCGGCCAGGGGTTCCTCGTCGAGAAACAATCGATACTGGGGAGCCACGACGAAGACCGGCAGTAAGACGAAGCACAACTTCGGGGTCAGGACGCTCTGCATGAACATGAGCGGGTGGCTGGCCGGCCGGTTAAGAAACACGAAGGCGCGTTCGTGTTCGAATCCTGGCAGCCCACACGGAAAATGAAACACGGAAGAATTCGTGTAATCGATCTCATGGAAGCACGTCGTCAGAACGCTGGGCATAAGAGGCATTTGGGGAGCAATTTGGATACCAAACACTACCCGAGCGGCGGGGCTACTTGTGTGCCGTCGGCGATGGACGCGGTGGCTCTACGGCCAACGCGGGGTTCAGGTCGACCCGTTGCGCCAGAATGACAATATCAACCCGGCGGTTATGGGCCCGGCCTAGCTCAGTGTCGTTCGAGTCCACCGGCGTGGTGTCGGCATAGCCGGCCACGGCCAGTCGCTGGGTGGGTACGCCGCAGCGGTCGGCGAACAACTCCAACATGGCGATGGCCCGGGCGGCGGAAAGGTCCCAGTTGCTCCGGAACCGAGCCGTGTGAATGGGGACTGCGTCCGTATGCCCCTCCAGACGGATGAGGTTGGGCAGTTCGTGAAGCGTCCCGCCGATCTTGTCCAGACTCTGGAATGTATTGGGATCCACCGCGTCTCCGCCGGATGGAAAGAACGTGGCCTGCCGCAGGCTCACCACCAGTCCCCGTGGCTCGAGATGAACCTCAATCTGGCCCTGCTGGATCTCAGCCTGCAAGGTTTTTGTAAGGTATTGCATCGAAGGGACCAGTTCTGCCTGAACGTTGGCATCCTCCTGTTTTCTTTTCGGCTGGGAACCGCCGGGGCCCTTCATCATGGCGTTGCCTTTGCCTCTGTCGTCGACTGTTCCACCGAGTATCTCCCGGACAGCGGCGGACACGCCGCCCTTCTCCAGAGCCTGCTTCACCGAATCGGACACCTGCTGGGCCCTGGCCTTATCGGTCTGAGAGGATGCGAACATGACCACGAAAAACGCGAAGAGCAAGGTTATAAAGTCGGCGTAAGAAACCAGCCAGCGTTCATGGTTCGCATGTTCCGGTTGAGCTTTTTTGCGGGCCAAATCAACCCTCCGCGGTGGCCGGTTGTTCGGCCACGCGCCCCTTCGGCGCCGCCGCTGCTTTGGCAGCCGGCTGCTGTGCGTAGGCCTCGAGCTTAGTGCTGATCAGCTTCGGGTTCAGTCCTTCGACGATCGAGAGCACGCCCTCCAGCATCAGTTCCCTCCGCCGCACCTCATCCTTGACGCGGGCGTGCAGCTTGCCCGCGGCGGGCAGAAAGAATATGTTGGCGGATGCAACGCCGTAAACTGTCGCCACAAATGCGACGGCAATTCCGCGGCCGACCTCGTCGATGTTGGCCAGATTCTTCATCACTTGCATGAGACCCAAAACTGCCCCTATAATGCCAATCGTGGGCGCATAACCGCCCGCCGACTCGAAGACTTTGGCTTCGGCATCTCCATCCTGTTCCACCAGGGTTATTTCCAGCTCCATGATGCTGCGGATCTGATCCAAATCAATGCCGTCCACCGCCAGATTCAACGCCTTACGCAGGAAAGGGTCGGTAATGGCGCCGGCCTGCTGCTCCAGGGAAACGATGCCCTGTTTGCGGGCCTGTGTCGCATAGCCAATGATGTCTTCGATGGTTGCCGCCAGCGACTGTTTCCTGTCGAAGAACACCATGCCCAGCCTCTTTGCAGCGCGCAGCAGCACCGCCAGCGGCGTAGTGACCATCACAGCGCCCAGCGTACCGCCGAGAACAATCATGGCGGCGGATATTTGAGCTACGTCCCTGATCTTGCCGCCGTCCATCATCAGCCCGGTAAGAATGCCGCCCACGGCCAGCACGAGTCCGCCGAGAGTAGCCAAGTCCGGACGTGTGCTGCCGCTGTTTGCCGCTTTAATCTTCGCCATAAATCTTGTCTTCCGGCACGCCTGCCGAAGACCCCCTGGTCCCCGACGGGGCCGGCGCTCCCGCGACGGACGGCCTCATGACCGCTCTCCGAAAGTCGATGATGCGCCGTATGATCTCCTCGGCGGACTCCAAAACCATGAATTTCTGGCCGGATGTCATACTGATGACAGTGTCCGGAGTCGTCTCAATGTGCTCAATCAAATCGGCGTTCAGCACGACTGGCGTGTGGCTTAGCCGCGTGAGGTGGATCATAGGCGCCTCTCTAGAATCACATCGGGTATTACGCCGGTGAATTCGAGCGAATTGCGCCATGTCTCCAGCTAAAACTTCGGTAGAATTTTGTTCAGACGCGCCGACATGACTTAGGTATGAAATCGATTGACCAACGGCTACAAGTGGCCTCCATTGAGCTGGCCGGGGCGCTGCTCCGCGCCTGGGCAAGACGTGACCGTCTCGCTTTCGAAGCGGAACTGGACCGCAGCAGCCTTACTTCGTCGGACCCGCGGGACACCGGTGAAGCGGAGCGGCTACAGATGTTAGGCGCGATTGCGGCCCGCATGAGGGCTTCGGCCGACCCTTTTGCGGCGGGCGGTCGAGACCTGGGAATCGGCGTATGTGTCGGCCTGCTCTCGCATCTGGCCTGTTCCGCCATGCCGGGGCAGGCTAAGCGCGCGGGCTGCTCCGAGTTTCGATCGGCGAGCCGATCTGAAGCGCTTGGTTCCGTCCGTTCGAAACCAATTCGCCTCGGAACTTTGACACTCCATTGATCACACATTCGACGGAACAGTTAGCGGGAGGTCCCAGCGTCAGGACCTGGCCGGGCTCCAACGTCAGCAGGTCCCGCATGCGCAGGCTCGACCCACCCAAGACCGCCTCGACCCGGACGTCCGCCGTGCGCATGCCCTCCAACAGACGCGGCCGCACTGCCGCTTGCGACGCAACCACTGTCGCATTCGGGTCCTTCACCGCCAGCCGCACCAGCAGCGCCGGTACAGCCAGGCGCATGCATTCCTGGGCTCCGCCAAGACTCAACAGCGAGCTCACTACGACGGCGCTTCCTTCCATCACAAACTGAGTCTGCTCATCGCCATTAGTCATCGGCTCCGGCGCGAAATCGACCCCGCGAATCGCCCACGCGTCCCGCAGATCCAGAACGATGTTATCGAAACACTCGCGCAAGATATGACGTTCGATGCCGGTGACCCGGCGCTCCTGCCGGACGGCGTTCTGCGGAACGCCAATGAGAATGCCCAAGACACGCTGCACGAATCCCGGACTCAGTTCCAGAATGGCGCGTCCACCGGTGGGTTCGGCGTTCAGCGGGATCAGGCATGCTTCGCCATCGCAGGAGTTGAGAAAGTCCGGAAACTGCATCTGTTCGATTCCCGACAGGTCGGTGCCGACAGGCGTTGCGAGACAATCGCCGAGCCGCCGCGCCAATGTTTGCAGAAACTGCCGGTGGATCGCCTCCACAAAGCCGATCTGATCGACCGGCAGGACGCCGGGCGTGCAAACCTCGTATTGAGGCGGACCGGTTAAGCCCGTCCCAACTCCGGCCAATGGGGAATGATCGCTCATGAGGCCCTTCTCCTCTAACCGATGTAGCTAAAAAGATCCCTCTGCTGCAACAGCGTGGATTCCGCCGACAGCGCTGCCTGGTTCTGAACCTGGTCCTGGTTCAACTGCACGGCCACCTTTGCAACGTCAGCGTCGCGCAACTGGCTCAGATTGGATGTCTCCTGGGTCTGAAACTGCTGCGCAACGGAGGTGGCGGTGGATATGCTGGTCTCCGCCTGGCCATAAAAGGCAAGCTGGTCGTTCAGGTATTGATCCGCGGACTGCAGAGAGATTACTGCCTGCGAGATGCCCGCCTGATCGTCGTTCTGCAAAGCCGTAGCCAGCGAATTCACCGCAGCAAAGACATTGCCCGCTGTTGGCTTGCCGTTGGCATCCTGCGCGTCAAAGATTTCCTGCGCGGTCTTGGAAACCGAAATCGACGTGCCGCTGGCATCCACGATGACCAGCGTGGCCGGCGCGGATACCAGTTGCTTGACGCCTTCCGGCTGGGTTGCGTCAACCTGATACGCCGGTTGCGTGTCCTGGTCGCCGCTAAAAATGTAGCGGCCGCCGACACTGGTATTGGCAATGCCCACCAAAGTCTGCAGTATGCCGGTGACCTGCTGCGCCAGAATCGTCCGCTGATCCGCCGTCGATGTGGCGGTGGCGCCCTGCGTACCGAGAGACGTCGCGCTTTCAACGGCTTGGACCGCGGTCTGCAGAGCGGAATCGGCCGTACCGAGCTCCGATGAAACGCCGTTCAAATTCGATTGGATCTGCTGGTTCTGTGAAATATCCCCCTGGAGCTGCAAGATCTCCGCGATTTCGGTAGGATCGTCGGAGGCTTGCTGCACTCGCAGTCCCGAACTGACTTGGGTCTGCGCTTGTTGCATCTGCAACTGTGTCGCGTCGAGACTGGCCAGAAAAGCTTGAGTAGATCCGCTGATGTCGGGAAACATGTGACCACCTTTATGTTGGGACGATCAGATTCATCAAATCCGCGCCTAGATTGTCCAAGACCGTTAGCACCTGCGCCGTAGCTTGATAAGCCTGTTGAAACTGGAGCACCGCGCTAGCTTCTTGGTCGAGCGACACGCCGGAGACTTGATCGCGCAGCGTCGTGGCCTGGGCCGTCACTTGCTGTTGGGTCTGCTGGTTAGCCGTTGCAGTCTGATTTTCTTGCCCAGCGCTTGCGGCGATCTGCCCGAAGTACGCGAGGTAGCTCAATCCACCGATGGTGCCCTGCTTGCCCGTCGCATCTTCGAGTGCGGCAAGCGTATTGGCGTTTCCATTGGAGTTGCCGGAAGCATCCACGGGCGCCAACTGATCTGGCGTAATCGCCGTGTTCAACGCCAAGGTGGAGGCTACCGTGGCCGGGTTGCTGCTGTCGTAGGTGAATAGCGCAGTGCCGTTCGCGGCGCCGGCCGCCGTAGAAACCGTGCCGGATGTCAGAATCTGGTTGACCGTGTCCGCCATCCCCTGAGCGAGCTGGTTGAGCGTTCCTTGCTGTTGCGAATCGCCCAGGATCGACGCCAACACCCGGTTTCGCGTGTCGAGCAAGCCCCCTAATTGGCCGCTGGTGATTTCCGATGTGATGTCGTCGCCTTGGGCATCCAGCACATGGGCCGTCGGCAGCGATTGGGCATAAACCGGCGTCGGCTGGCTGTCCACCGAGACGCTCGAGCTGAGGACATTCTGTTGGTTTCCAACAACCAAAGGAGTGCCTCCGGCGAGCAATACCGTCACCGTCCCGTCACTTTGTGTGACGGTCGAAAAATTCGTCAGTTGGGATAGATTGTCCAAAGCGCTGTACAACTGCGCGTCCTGTCCAGGGTCGGGCTGTGCCGACTGGAGGCGCTGAACGTTGTACTGCTGAATTTGCGCGGCAATGGTATTGATTTGCTGGACGGTGGAGCCGACTTGGCCGTCGATCTGTTGGGCGGTCTGCGTCAGCGAATTGGCAAGCCCCTGGAAGGATTGGGCGACGGTATTGGCCGCCGCCAGCACGTTCTGCCGAGCGGTGGCGTCGTCCGGCGTGGTACTCCAGGCGGAGAAGCTTTGAAACAGAGCGCTGAGCGAGGCTGAGACACCGCTGGTGCCGGTCACATCGAAGAGGCTCTGCAGCGCGCCGGTACTCTGGGCCTGCGCGGTATAGAGGCCAAGCGCCTGGGTCTGGCTTTGCACGGCCTCCTCCGCATATTGGTCGCGCGAGTTGTCCAAACCGTCTGCCATCACGCCGCCCGCCAGCCCTCCGCCTACATCCAGGGGCATGGCTTCCAAATTGAGCTGCTGGCTCGCGTATCCTGGAGTCGATGCGTTATCTATGTTGTTTTGGATGAGACTCAGGGCCTGCTGCAGAACTTCCAGCGCATTTCCGGCCGTGGACATGGAGGCATTGATACCAGGCATGGATTTTAGCCTAGGACACCGCGAGCCGGCAAAATGTCCGGCTCCCCGACCGTCTTGCCCGACGCATCATAGGCGGGGAGCGCCCCACCCAGGCGCAGCGCCATGCCGCGATGGAACGCGGAGCAAGCGTCGACTACGCGAAGCATCATCGAGATGTCGCGCCGCAGGCTCGCAATCGCGGACTGAAGGCCGCTAGTCATGGTCGAATCTCCATTGCGCAGCAAGTCAACGGCCATTTTGAGTGCGGTTACGGATTGTTCCAGCAGCTTGCGGGACTCCTCGACCCTCTTCAGATCGGCCGCATTCCATTGTTGTCGTGCCAGTCGCACCCGACGCCGCGCATGCGCGATGCATTGCACTAGGCTGGCAGCCATCAACCCTTCTCGCTCGGCCCGTCACCGAGGGTGTGCGAAACCATGGCGCGGCTCACCAGAACTGAATCGATGCTGTATTGACCACTCCGATAGAGCGCCGTCAGGTGTGAGATCCGTCCGGCCTGTTCCGCTTCCTGCGCCGTGCTGGCAGCGGCAACACTCTGCGACAGAGAGGAAAGATCTACGCGGTCTGCTCCCCGACTACCATAGCTGCCGGTGGATTCGCCTGGCGAACTTGCCGGGCGCGAAATCTCATCCGCGCGCCCGACCCCGGGCGCGGCGCCGCCCACCAGGCTGTCGTTCTGAATGATTATGCTCATAGGCCGAACTCGGCGATTGCTACGCGGTAATGCATAAAATCAAACAACTTTCAAAAGCAGCTGATATCTTAACCTGAAAGCACAAGGCAGATGGGCCGTTTTTTTCCGATATTCAGCCCCGGTTAACTAAAGTTGCGGTGAACCGCAAATAATTGGCAACTAGATAGTAGTGCCAAACGTGAGTTTCGAATACTATAAGTACTCCATGACCCCACCCCAAGTCCTATGTTTTCAGAACCAGCCGGCCGCCCCGGACTTCGATTTGCGGGAATTCCTTTCGGGTATCCGCCTGATTCAGGCGACCGGAGGCTTGGAGAGCATTAGTAAGGCCAATCTCGAAGGCACAGACTGTGTGTTGATCACAGGGTGCACGCCACTCGCTGACGCTGTTGACGCCCTCGGTGCGCTGCATGTGCTCGATGCTCTGATGCCGGTGATCTTCTGGGACCCTGAGATGCGCGCCACGGACGCGGTATGTCTGATTCGCGCCGGAGCCTATCACTGCCTGGGATACCGGGATTCCTATGCGGCGCTGCGAGACACACTGTCCAACGCGGTTGAGTTCAGACGGCAGGCCTCAAAGGTCCGCTCGCAGGCAACGGCGCCGCGGGAACCGTGGCGTGAGCTTCTGGTAGGCCAAAGCAGTGCGATGGAAACGATCGTCGAAGCCATTCGGCTAATCGGGCCGCGACGCTGTACCGTATTAGTCAGCGGTGAAACTGGAACGGGGAAGGAAATAGTTGCGCGGGCGTTGCACATGGCTAGCCCGCGAATGAACCAGCCGATGGTAGCCATCAATTGCAGCGCCTTGCCCGAGAACCTTTTGGAAGCGGAGTTGTTCGGACACGTCAAAGGCGCATTTACCGGCGCCATTAACTGCCGCATGGGTCGTTTTGAGCAGGCTAACCGCGGAACGATATTTCTCGACGAGATAGGCGATATGCCGATCGATTTGCAAGCCAAGCTGTTGCGCGTGCTTCAAGACCGCGAAATACAGCGGCTGGGGAGTTCCGAAAACATTCGGGTGGACGTACGGGTCCTGGCCGCTACCAACGTCAATCTGGTCGAGCGCGTCCGCCAGGGCAAGTTCCGGGAAGACCTTTACTACCGCTTGAACGTGGTACCCCTTGAGGTGCCGCCACTCCGCAAGCGGGAGAGCGACATCCCCCTGCTGGCGGAGCATTTCGTGCGGAAGGTCTGCCAGTTCGAAGGCATAACACCTAAACACGTGACGCCTGAAGCCCTCCTCCATCTCCGTCTGTGCCCGTGGCCGGGCAACGTGCGGCAATTGGAGAACGCCGTAGAAATGGCGGTGGCCATGAGTGGCGAGCGCGATACCCTGTATGCCAGCGATTTCGGCCTGACCAAGCCCCCCAGCCTGGAACTTCTGCCGACCAGACTCCACGCGGATCCGATGGAGGCGCCGGACTGGACGGATTTTGCGACGGCTGTAAGCCAGTTCGAGCACTGCATGCTGCAAAGAGCGCTGTCCAAGACCGCCGGCAACCGGACGGCCGCCGCCGAACTGCTGGGCATGAAGCGCACGACGCTGATCATGAAACTCCGCAGCTTCGAGAACTCGAATGCGCTCCGCGCCTGTTAGAATCTACGAGTTCAGATAGCCGTGCACCTTGAGCAGGAGTTCGATCTCGTTGCGCGGCGATTGCAATGCAGCCGAGATCGTAGCCAAGGACTCGCCCCGTCGATGCATGCGTAAAGCTTGCGCGCGTTTGGTGAGGTTCAGCCCTTCAAGCGGAGCCGGGCGGCGCGTCTCCGGCTCCGGACCATCCCGCCGAATCTGCTCTACGGCCGTGGAGAGCGCCTTTACAGTCTGATCCAGCGACTCTTGGGACGTCGCCATGCGGCGCCGCTCCATGCGCATCCGGATGCTGGTTGAAAAGCACAATCCCATGCACGACATGAATGCCAATGCCAGGACGCAGTACTGGGTGAGAGGGCTCACGATCCAATCCAAGTTCATGCCTGCTCCCCTGCGATGGCGGGAACGGCGCCCGGCGAGACGTGCGAATCGCCGGTCGAGTCCAGGCGCTCCCGCGCGCTGGCGATTTCCAGAATCCGGACGCCATAATGTCCATGCACCGCGACCGCTTCCCCTCGGGCCACCACCCGGTCGTTCACCAGCACCTCCACGGGGTCCGCTACCGCACGATCGAATTCGACGATGGAGCCGGTGTCCAGCCGGAGGATATCCTCCAACGACATTCGCCTGCTTCCGAAGCGCAGGGTAACAGGCAGCTCAATGTCTAACAGGATGTCCATGGTGGTGGCCGCGGCATTCCCGCAGCCCTTCAACCCGGATGTTCGATTCGGACTCTCACTCATGATTTGCTCCTTGGCTGGGATAGCCAGACTCTATCCAGGTGGCTGCGTAACCTGAGGACGGCCTGCACACGCAACTGGTGGATGCGCGAGAGATGCAGACCCATGACCTCGGCAATTTCGCGGAGATTCAGTTCCTCGTAATAGTAGAGGGTCAACACCGTCCGTTCGGTTTTTGGTATGCGATCGATGGCCAGCGCCAAGACCCTCTCCAACTCGGAGCGTTCCACAATGTGCGAAGGCCGGTCTTCCTCATCGTCGGAGATGAAGTTCAGCAAATCGCCACGGGTCCCGTCGCCCGGCACGTACTCCAGCGGCTCCAACTCGGCGGACTGCACTTCAGACAGCCATTTCTGGTACTCTGCAAGCGGGATCTCTAATTCCGCGGCAATCTCCTCTTCCAAGGGTTCCCTGCCGAGACGTTGCTTGGCACGATGAATGGCGGCCCCGATGAGCCTGTCCTTCTTTCTTGTTTCGCGCGGCACCCAATCCATTTCACGCAGGCTGTCTATGATCGCGCCACGAATCCTGCGCTCGGCATAGGTATTGAGCTGGACGTTGAGCATGGGGTCGAAGTGATCGATCGCTCCAATCAAACCAACCACCCCGGCCGATACCAGATCCTCTACCGCGATGTAGCTCGGCAAACGGTCGTGGATGCGTTTGGCGATCAGCCGCACCTGTGGCAAGTGCTGAAGCACCAGCGCTTCGCGCCGAAATGCGATATCGTCGTCGACGACCGACTGCGGGCCGTAAGAACTGCTTCCCATGTCGCCTGATCAGGCCACCGCCTGCAGGTCTTCTGGCAATTGGCGTACCAATGATTCCGCTACCCGTTCTTTGCTGGCGGCTTCCAGGTCCTCGGGAATGAGTTGGCCCAGTCCGAAGTAAGAGAGCGGCATCTGCTGTTGGACGGCTTCGCAATATACAGACGCCAAAGACTCTACCTCGTCGAGTCTGGTGAAGAGCAGTTTGGAAGGCCGGTAGATTCGATGGAGATCTACTAACTTTCGCAAAACCGAATGTTGGGTGGACGCTGTCAGAACCAAGTGGGTGTCAATGTCTTGACGGCGGCTCAGGAAATCGGCCAAATCGCCTCCTAGCTCGCTTTGCAGGACAGGGCCATATCCCGGCGTGTCGATCAGCACGAGGTCGCAGGACGGGGCGGCTTCAATGGCCTGACCCAAGGCTGCGGCGCTTTCGACGGCCAGAAAAGAAACACCCAGAATAGCCGCGAAGGCGCGTAGCTGCTCCGCACCGCCGATACGCTGGGTGTCGGCGGAGATCAGACGCGTGGAGCGGCCCGCGCGCAGACCCTCGAGGACCGCCAGTTTGACCAGCGTGGTGGTCTTTCCCGCTCCCGGAGGACCTACCAGGGCCGTCACCCGGCCTATCCCGGAACGAACCTCCAGCCGGCTCGCGATCTCGGCGGCAATCTCCGAAGCTGTGGCCGCCCAGCAGACTCCGCCGGGCCGTGCCATCTGCACCACTGGCCCCCGGGTGGCGCGTTGCCGGACAGCCTGAGCGATCTGGCGAGCCATCTCGGGAACGATGCCGGCCTCGCGCAGCGCTTCCTCTATGCCGCCGTCGCGGGCGGGAGCGGGCAGCGTCCGCATGAATGCGTTCAACTGCACCAAAGCATCCTCGATCGCTCCGTGTTGGGAAGCGACAGCAGGATCGCCGACGACAGACTTGGGCGGCCTTGTGCCGGTTTCCCGCGCGAGGCCCAGCACAACTTCGCAGGCGCCCAGATGGCGGGCTTCGGGCGGCGCTTCGCGTGCCTGCAGGAGCAGGGCGTCCGGTCCTAACTCCCGATGCGCCCGGGCGAGCGCGTCCTTTACCGTTGCCGCGAAGAAGGACTTCACGTGGAGATGTTGTGTGTTGCCGGCGATAGCCATGGTTATTGAATGACTCCCAATGAGGCAATCTTGACTTCAGGGGGTATTTCGTTGTGCGAAATGAAATAGAGATTCCGTATGGTCGGCTCAATCATTTGCCTTAGAAAGTACCTGGAACCAGATCCCGAGATGGCTGCGACCGCTGTTTCGGGATTCCCGGCTTTCCTGGCGATGCGCTGCAGACAATCGCGTATCGCCGGGGGCGCCAGAGTGAGGTGGCTGGTTTGTTCGCCGTGCTGAATGGCGGATTCGACAACCTGCTCCAGGGCTGGGTCCAAGAGGTACGCGGTAAGATCGCCGGCGGCGTTCAGAAAGGGCTTCACTACGGTGCGGCGCAAACCCTGACGCACGTACTCGGTCAAAAGGACCGTATTCCTGGTCGTAACTCCGGCTTCTCCGAGCGCCTCCAGAATCGTGGCGGAGTCGCGGATGCCTACGCGCTCCCGGAGAAGGTTCTGTAACACGCGCTGCACGGTGGAGAGCGGCAGCAGTTTGGGCACCAAGTCTTCCACCACCTTGGGACAATCCACCACGGCGCGATCCAGATATCTTTTCGCATCCTGGCGCGAAAACAACTCGTGGGCGTACCGGCGTACCAGTTCTGCCAGGTGTGTTCCGAGTACGCTGACGGGATCGACTACTGTGAAAGCGCGCCGCCGGGCTGCGTCGGCCTGTTCGGCTGGAACCCACCAACCCGTCATGCCGAAGGCCGGCTCTTTGGTTTGCTTGCCGCCGGGGGCCGGTTCCAGTTTGCCGACGGGAATTGCCAGTTCGCATCCGGAGGGTAACTCGTACCGGCCGATCTCCGCGCCCTTGAGCAGGATGACATATTCGTTCGCCTTGAGAGTCACGTTGTCCACCACCCGCACCGGCCCCAGCACGATCCCCATCTCTTTGGCTAATTGGCGGCGAATTCCGCCAATTCGCTTGATGAGCGGAGACTCCTGCCCGCCACTTACGAATTTCACCAGACCAAGGCCCATCTCGACGGTCAACGGTTCCACGCGCAGCAGTGTCTCCACATTGTCCTTGGCGGCGGGCTGCGCCATGGCTTCCGCCTTTTCCGTCTGGGACTGCCGCTTTTTCATCCTCCAGGCAACCGTACCGAGACCGCCCCCCAAGAGCAGAAACGGGGGGCCTGGCAGGCCGGGAAATGCCGACAGGATCACCAGCACCCCACTGGCCAACAGCAACGGACTGGGACTGCCGAAGAGTTGCTTGGCGAAATCCACGGCCAACCGTTCATCCGAGCTGGCCCTTGTAACGATGAGGCCTCCGGAAATGGAGATCATTAATGCGGGGATAACCGTCACCAGGCCGTCGCCGATGGTCAGCACTGTGTAGGTCTCCAGAGCGTGCCCCAGATCCATGCCGTGCTGTAGCACGCCGATCAGAAATCCCGCGACGATGTTGATGGCCGTGATCAGAATTGCGGCTACGGCATCCCGCTGCGTGAAGCGCGAAGCGCCATCCATGGCCCCATAAAACTCGGCCTCCCGCGCCAGGTCCTTTCGGCGCTTGCGCGCCTCGGCCTCCTGGATCAGGCCGGAACTCAGATCGGAGTCGATGGACATCTGCTTTCCCGGCAGGGCGTCCAAAGTGAACCGGGCCGTCACTTCGGAAATGCGGACTGCGCCATGATTGATGACCACGTACTGAATCGCGATGAGTACCAGGAAGATCACCGCGCCGATGACATAGTTTCCACCCACCACAAAGTTCCCGAAGGCCTGAATCACCTCGCCCGCGGCGCTGGTCCCGGTGTTTCCGTTCATCAGGATGAGGCGCGTGGAGGAAATGTTCAAAGCCAGGCGGAACAGCGTCAGCAGCAGCAACGTAGTCGGGAAAACGCTGAATTCCACGGGTTTGCGGATGTACAGCGCTACCATCATCACGGTGACCGACATCATAATGTCGAAAACCAGCAGCACGTCCAGCAGAAACGGAGGTACGGGCGTAATCAGCGCCAGAACAATGCCCAACACTGCCACGGGCACGCCCAGTTCTTTCCAGTCGACCGCCGTAGTCCAGTTAAACTGCTTCGGCGGCGCCGCCGCGATCGTCCGTGCCGGTGTCAAGATTGGTACACTCCCATTTCCGTTTTCCTGTCTCTATGCAGGCCGCCTGCCATTCATCAGCTTGAAGATGTAAGCCAGTACTTCTGCCACCGCCCGGTAGAATTCCGCCGGGATCTCCTGACCCACATCAACCGACTTATACAGCGCCTGCGCCAACGGCGGATTCTCGATCAAGGGGACCTGGCTATCGACGGCTTTCTGGCGAATACGCAGTGCCAGGTAGTCTTTTCCTTTGGCGACCACCTTGGGGGCCCCCGGCGTGTTCATGGCGTAAGTCAACGCCACCGCGTAGTGCGTGGGGTTCACGATAACAGCCGTGGCTTTGGGCACCGCGTGCATCATGCGGCGCCTGGCCATGTCGCGCCGCAACCGCCGCAGCCGCTGCTTGACGATCGGGTTGCCCTCGATCTCCTTGAACTCATCGCGGATGTCCTGCTTACTCATCTTCAGCTCTTGCTGATAGCGCTGTTTCTGCCGGATCAGATCCACCGCGCCGAATACGACAAACAGCATGGACGCCTTCCACAGCAGCGCCTGAATAGATGTGGCCACCAGCAGCGCACCGGATGAAATAGACCTAAGTGGCAGCATCAGGTAGCTGTCGAAGTTGTCCCGCACCAGGTGATAAAGAACGACGGCGAATACCGGAATCATGATTATGGCCTGCAGCAGCGAAGCCAGGTTCTGTTTGGGCAACTGCCGCAGCTTATTCAACGGGTTAAGCCGGTTCAGGTCGGGCGTGAGACCCTTGAGGCTCATGCCCATGCGGGTCACTGCGAGCTGCACTCCGAGAGTGATGCCGATCATGACGCCGCCCAACACCAACAGCGGCGTCATTACATGCTGCAAGAGACGGAGGCCCGAATAGATCACATCGGGAGCAGGCTTACCTGGTGCCGTTGCGTGACGCAGGATCTCGGCTATCACGTTGCGAAGATCCATAATCCACGGCATACCGAAGGCCCGAAGCATGGCCACAAATGCCAGGAACTGCAACGCGCTGACGAACACGCGGGCGGAGGGAAAGCGGCCTTCCTCGCGGGCCTTCTTCAGACGGCGTTGTGTAGGTTGTTCGGTCTTTTGGTCTTTGTCAGCCATGCATCTTTCTAATGTGCAAGCAGCCCGCGGGCGGCAGCGAATGTGCCTGCGGCGCTGAGCCGGAAGAGTGCTGGAAAAACGAGGGCCAAAGATCCCAATAGACCCAGGGCAACGACCATCTTTACGGGAAATGAAATGTGCAGGAGCTGCAGTTGCGTATTCACCCGGCCCAGCAGTGCCAGCGAGATGTCGAGCATCACCAGGACGGCGATCATGGGCATCGCCAGGCGCAGTCCAGTCGTGAACATCGTGGAGCCGATCAGCAGCATCTGCTCGCCGGCTCCCCGCGACAGGGTGAAAGAGCCGGCGGGATGCTTTTCCAGACTCCACGCCAGAATCCGAATCACCTGGTGGTCCAGTCCCGTGGCAAAGAACAGCAATCCGGCTGCGACTTGCGACAGGACTACCAGCACGGTGGAATCCGCTTGCGTGTTCGGGTCGACGGTGGAGGCGAATGCATATCCTGCCTGCAATCCGATGATTTGGGCTCCTACCCCGAATGCCTCCATCACAAAAGCCACTGCCAGGCCTGTGCCCACGCCGAGGGCCGCCTCCAGCATGATCCACGCCACGAACGACTCCACCGAGGGCGTGCCGGCCACCATGGGCCAATGCGAATAGAGGGCGATGGTGATGCCTAGCGACAGGAGCACGCGCGCCGGGGGCAGGCTGCTGGATACACCGGGAATCGGGACAAAGATGAACACGCCGGAAACCCGCACCAGCGTCAACAGAAACCCAAGGAGTACCGGAATGGGGACGACCAGATCACCGCGCATAGCGGCTGAAATCGCTCAACACCGCGATCGTGTATGCGGTCATCTTTTGCGCGATCCATGGCAGCGCCAACAGGAACGTTACCAGAAAGGCCACTAAACGCGGAATAGCGTTGAATGCCGAATCCTGGATCGAAGTCAGGATCTGGACCAGGCTGACCAGGATGCCAACCACAAATCCGACTGCGAGCAGCGGAGCAGCCAGCCAAAACGCTGTCATCAATGCTTGGCGAAGAATCTGAATTACAAATTCCGGGGTCATGTGTAGAAGCCTTTCATCAGCGAGCCGATTACCAGATTCCAACCGTCGGCCAGCACGAACAGCAGGATCTTAAACGGCGCTGAAATCATTACGGGCGGTAACTGAATCATCCCGATCGAGAGGGTCACCGACGCCACCACCAGATCGATGATGAGAAACGGTAGGAACAAGACTGCGCCGATCTGAAACCCGGTCTTCAGTTCGGAAAGAATGTAGGCCGGGATCAGGATACGCAGTTCCAGCTCGGATGCATTGTGCGGGGCGGGCGCGTGTGAGATATCCAGAAAGAGCTTGACGTCCTTTTCGCGCACAAAACGAGTCAGGAAGGCTTTCAGTGGTTTGGACCCGGCGTCGAAGGCCTGCGCGGTCGTGAGTTGATCTTTCTGGAGCGGCTCCCATCCCTGGTGGTATATGTCGGCAGCTACAGGAGAAACGACCAATATAGTGAGGAACAATGCGATTCCTACCAATACCTGGTTCGAAGGAGTAGTCTGAGTTCCCAGAGCCTGGCGCAGGAAGTGCAGTACGATGGCGATCCTCAGGAATGGGGAAACCGCCATCAGCAGTGCCGGCAGCAAGGTCAGCAGCGTCATCATGATGACGATCTGCATCGGGACGCTCATGGATCCAGCGTTCTTCCCCATGCTGACGCCCAGCATCGAGGTTGGTCCATCGGCGGCCATTGCCAGGCTCGCCAGCGGCAAAAGGATCGACATGGTGTTCGCAATTCGGCGCATTACCGAGTCACCATACGATCTTCAACTTGAATCTCCACCCCGCTGGCGCTCAGTACTGAGCATCCGCCCGGAGAGAGCGCTACCAGCAAAACCCGGTCTCCAACCTTCACCATGTGCAGCGAATGTTGGGGAGTCAGTCGAAGCTGTTCTATGGACCGCATCTGCCGGTTGGCGGACCGGCCAAAACCTTTTACGGTAAGCCGGGCGGCTCCCTTGGTGCGGAGCCAGTACAGCGCGCCGCCCAGCAACCCGAGCACCAGCAACACCGCGAGAACTTGCCGTATCGGTTCCATTCTTAGCTTTTCTCGCTGAATTGCACCATGCGCACGGCATGGCGGCCGTTCACTATATACAGCTCACCCGATCCGATATGAGCATTCCCGGCGAATACACCGACGCTTGCTCCGGCCGGGTGCGCCGTGCAAATCAGGCTGCCGGCTCTCAGGTTCAGCAACTGGCTGACACGAAGCGTGGGCCCGGGCAGCCTGGCTTCAACCTCGAACGGGAGGTCCAGCAGCCGGTCTAGTTGCGGTGAATCCATCTGGGTTACCCTTGAATCAGGTTCAGCGTGTCCTGAATCATTTGGTCCCCGGTGGTGATCACTCTACCGGCCGCCTGATAGCTTCGCTCATAAGTGAGCAGGTTCGTGAACTCAGCGGCCATGTCCGAAGTCGATCCCTCGAGAGAACCAGCTAGAATCTGTCCGCGCCCGGCGCTGTTGGCGGCGCCGACGACAGGTGGGGCAGTCGCGGCGGAAGCGAGCAAGTTGTTTTCACCCACGGAGATCAAACTCTCCGGATTCTGAATCGCCGCCACCGCCAGTTGACCGACGGTTACTTGCTGTCCGTTCGAGTAGTTGGCGACCAGTAGTCCGCCATTCTGAAGGCTGAGGTTGGTGAGTTGGCCAGGAGCCGTGCCGTTTTGAGTTTCACCTTCCAACGAGGAAGTCTCCGATAATTGGGTAACGTTGGAATTGCCCGTGGCGTTAAACAGGTTCCAGTTAACGCTCATGTTGTTGGCGCCATCCGCCAGGCCCTGAATGGCGACCGTTTGCGGTCCGGAGCCGGCCGCGGGACTCGTAAGATTGCCGTTTCCATCGAAGGTCAAGGTCCCGGTCGCTAACGTTGCATTGCCTCCGGAACTCAGGTCGGAAGCCGGAATCGCCACCGTGTAAGACCAGGAATTCGAACCGGTGTTGGTAAAGTCGACGGTCAAAGTGTGACCGGTGCCCAGTGAATCGAACACCTGAATCGGAGCTGAGAATGAAGATCCGGTACCCGAGGTAGGCGCCCCCGCATTAAGATTGACATCCAGACTCATCGTGGTGGTCGTCGTGCCCGGAATCAGAGCTCCCGTGGGGACCGTCAGATTGGAGAGGGGACCATTCGGGCTGACCGTTCCGTTGGTCGCCAGCCACCCTTGCACATTCTGGCCGCTAGCGGTCACCAGATTGCCGGCGGAATCGACTTGGAAGCTGCCGTCACGCGTGTAGAGCGTCTGGCCACTCTGGTCCTGCACTACAAAGAAGCCATTCCCTTCAAGGGCGGCATCGGTGGGTCCGTTGGTCGTCGTGATGCCTCCCTGGATATAGTTGGTGTTTGTCTGGATGGGGCCTACGCCCATACCGACCTGAGCCGGGTTTAAGGCTCCGCCGAGCGTTTCCGACATAAGGTCCGAAAACTCAACCTGCGCGGCCTTGAAGCCTGGCGTATTCAGATTTGCGAGATTGTTGCCGCAAACGTCAATGGCGTTGGAATCGGCTGATAGTGCGGAAAGAGCGGCGGAAAATCCTGGAAACATTGATATCCTCCTTAAGGTTGCGTCTGGTTGGTTGAGTCTGTTTGACCGGTAGCCGCGCTTGATGCGGCCGCCGCGCTCGCTGCCTGAGCTGCTGCATACGTCTCGATATCGCTTCTGATCGCGATGGTCTGCTCAAGCTGGCTGAACTGCGCCAACTCCGTGACGAATTGGGTGCTGTCCGTCGGATTGAGCGGGTCCTGGTTCTGCAGTTGAGACACCAGCAATTGCAGAAAGACCTGTTGGCTGGCATCCGCCGAGTTGCTGGAACTCCCCGCGGACGAAGAGGCGGTTCCGTTCGAGTTTGAACTGCTGAGTGCGCTAACTGCTGAAGCCATACGATTCTCCTGGAGTTTGCCCTCTGCTGGTAAGGCTGGATTCCAGTTCCTCTACCCAGCGAGGGCGGTTGGGTTGATTCTGGCGTTGCTGGCCGCCGTCCTGCTGTGACCAGCCCTGTTGCGATTGTGGGTCCCCCTGGCGGGAATGATTGGACGCGCTTTGACTTTCTAGAGCGGGCCCGGCTGCTACGGAAGCCTGCACAGGGTGCCACGTATCGGCTCGATAGCCATTTCCCTGCAGCTTGCCGACCAAGTCCGAGAGTCCCTGTTGGAGGCCTTGCGCTAGCTCGGCGTCGTCTGTGCGAACGGCCATGCGCAGTTCGCCGGATTGTTGAACCAGGCTCACCAGCACCTTTTCATTCGCGGATTGGTTCACCTGCAGCACAAGGTTGTTGAGCGGCTGCGGAGGTCGCAGTTGTTCGTCTGCTCGCAAGTCGCGCAGTTCGGGGGCCTGGGACGGTGCGGCTGCCTGCTTAATTTCCGCTCCAGTCTCCAATTGCTGGCTCTGGTCAAAAGCCGCCAGAGCGCTCTGAGTCAGCGAGGGCGACTCTTGCGTGTTCCCTTCGTCTGCTTTATTAACATCAGGCAGACCCGCGTCTGTTAATCTCTGTTGCAGGGTGGTGTCGTCGGCGGCGGCCGCAACCTGCATTCGCATCATGAATGCAGTGGTCTGTGGGTCCACAGCTAATTCCGGACCTGGTATTAAGCTCGGCTGTTGCGGACGGCAGCCGGCGGCGGGCTGGAGACTGGCGTTTCCCTCGTCATCCTGCGACGAGACATCGTCCTGCGTCCCCTCGGCGTTCCTGCGAAGATCCGACAATGCCAGGGGGTTGGCGGCCGTTACAGGAGTGGCAACGGCCGCCGCGTGATCGACGTTATTTCCCTTCTGTTGCCGGGCTGCGCCCGTGGTGTGCCGCTCTGGTTTGCGGTCCTGGACGATGGAACCGTGTGGCAGCCCCTGGTCCTGCAACGCGGCGCATCCTTCGAATTCCTGCGCGAACGCGCTGCTGCTTGCGACCGGCAGCCGCTGCCAGGCGCTATCCGGTGCGAAGGATGCGAGAGCGTTTATGGCAGAAGCGCTTGTCACGGCTCAGGCAAATGCAAATTTACAGCCAAGTTGAACGGTCAATTCTCTCAATCGGATAGATTTCCGCAGCCGGTGTTAGGACTTTGACTGTCAAGGAGCGCCGTCAAGGGATTGACGAGAGTCAGGACTCCTTATCCTGTAATATCGGCCGGCCGTTTAGGTTTTCCAGAGTATCTCCAGGCGTTACAGAGCGATCCCGCCAGGGGGCCGCTCTTGCAGGTTAGGCCAGAGAGTTGCATGTTGATTCGCGCAATCCATGGACTCGTTAGCCATCGCCGCCGTCAGCGGTCTCCGGTCGCGCATGCAGTCACTCGACCTGCTCGCAAACAATCTTGCGAATACCGGAACCAGCGGCTACAAGGGCGACCAGGAGTTCTACAGCCTTTTCAGCTCGGAACAGTCCTCCGGCGCGGACGGCGGACCAGGGGCCACCTTACCGGTCGTTCAGCGGCAGTGGACGGATTTCTCGCAGGGGACCCTTCAATCCACCGGTAACTCGCTGGATGTGGCATTGGCCGGCAAGGGTTTCTTTGTGGCCACCGGACCCAACGGTCCTCTTTATACGCGCAACGGCAGCCTGCAGGTGTTGCCATCGGGTGAACTCGCGGTCGCAGGAAAGTACCCGCTGCAAGACCCGGCGGGCAACGCCATTCACGTCACCTCCGGAAGGCCAATCCAGATATCCGTAGACGGCACGGTGCAGCAGGATGGCAGCACCCTGGGGCAGATCAAGGTTGTAGATCTTCCGGCGACGGAATCGCTGCAAAAAGTAGGTGACGCCTGCTTTCAGGACACGGATCCCAACAATCGCCCCGCGGTTGCCACCGGCGTGGAAGTGCAGCAGGGCAAAATCGAACAGTCCAATGTGCCCGTGGCCGGGTCTGCCATGCGACTGGTCGGAGTTATGCGGCAATTCGAAATGCTGCAGAAGGCCATTGGGATCAGCAACGAAATGGATACCAAGGCCATTCAAGAGGTGGCGCGCGTTGGCTGATCGAATCGACTGGCGCGCAGCGCGCAACCGGGACATCGATTAAGGAGCACAAAAAATGATCCGCGCTTTATACACTGCTGCCAGCGGCATGAATGCCCAGCAGACCAACGTCGACAATATCGCCAACAACCTCGCCAACGCGAGCACCGCCGGCTACAAGACGCGCCGCGCCCAGTTCCAGGATTTGCTCTACCAAACCATGACTCAGCCCGGGTCGTCGGCCAGCCAGCAGACCACGGTTCCAGCCGGACTGCAGCTCGGTCTCGGAACGCGCGCTGCTTCCAACGAGATTATCTTCACGCAAGGCAGTTTCACGGAGACGGACAATCCTCTGGATCTGGTCATTCAAGGAAACGGATTCTTCCAGATCCGGCTGGCGTCTACAGGCCAACTTGCCTATACGCGGGATGGTGAGTTTCAACTGGATAAGAACGGCAACGTGGTCACCGCGAACGGCGATACGCTCGAGCCACAGATAACCGTCCCCGCCGGAGCGCAGTCGATTACGGTGGCTTCGGACGGTACCGTAAGCTACACGTTAGCGGGTCAGACGGCCGCGCAGAAGGCCGGCCAAATCCAGCTAGCGGGTTTTCAGAACCCGGCTGGATTGAACAGTATCGGCAAGAATCTGTATCAGCCGACAGACGCCTCGGGCGACGCCACAGTGGCCAACCCTGGCGGCCAAGAGGGGATGGGCTCGTTGCTCCAAGGTTATACCGAGCAATCCAACGTGAGTATCGTGGAAGAGTTCATCAACCTGATTGTCGCCCAGCGGGCTTACGAGGCCAATTCCAAAGTGGTTAAGGCAGCCGACGACATGTATCAGCAAGTGAATAATCTGCGGCAATGAGACGGTACTTTCTGGTGCTCCTCTGCTGGTTCGCGCCGCGGGCTTGGGCGCAAGCGCCAGCCTGCACGCCTTTGCAGGACGACCGTATTCTGGCCAAGGACCTGGCCGCGGTAATCCCCGCGTTCCTCCTGATACCGCCCGAGACGTTGTTGGGCAACACACCCCCGCCCGGTTCGCAACACATTCTTCACCATTCCGACTTACTGTCTCTCGCGCAACGTTACGCGGTTCCTCTGGAAGGGGACGCCAGCGCCTGCTTCGAACGGGCCATGGAGCCGTTGGACCGCAACCGCCTTCTGGAAGCCATGCGCGCCGCATTGAAGATCCCCGATGCCCGCATTGAACTGGCGGAAACCAGCCTCTATCCGGTTCCGCTAGGCAAAATCGAATTTGGGTTGGAGCGGTTGGGAACCCCGGCGTCGCCGGATCAGCGCTCCCCGGTGCTGTGGCGCGGCGACGTCGTTTACGGCGAAGGCCACCGGTTCGCAATTTGGGCCAGAGTTCGCATTCTGGCGCAGTGCAAAGAGATCGTGGCCGCGGAGGATCTTAGGCCAGGCCGCGTCATCGAACCGGCGCAGTTACGTGTCACGGCGGAAGAGGGTTTTCCAGTTTCTCTCAAGCAGCGGCTTTCGATGGAACAGGTGGTGGGAATGACGCCAGTGCGGCCCATCGCGGCAGGCAGCGTGCTTCGCCCCGAACTCATTTCCCGTCCCAACGATGTCGGCCGCGGCGAACTGGTCGAGATCGAAGTCCGCAGTGGCGCCGCGCGATTGGTCTTGACGGCGCGCGCGGAATCCGGTGGCCGCAGCGGGGAAACCATCGCCGTCCGAAATCTGGAAAGCAACAAAGTCTTTTCCGCCCAGGTGGCCGGAAAGGGCAAAGCGATTGTAATGACTGAATTCATGAAGGCCGAATAGCATGCGTTTGAAGACTCGCTGGCTGATGACGATTCTGCTGGTGCTGGCGCTGCCGGCGCACGGCGCGGGCAAAAAGAAGAAAGCGGCTGAGCCCAGCCCGCTCGATCTGTATTTGCAGGAAGCCCTCAAAGAGGCGCCGGCGCCTCCCAAACCCGCACCCGGTTCGCTCTGGTCGGCGTCATCGCGCCTGACCGATCTGGGTAGCGATGTACGCGCGGCACAAGTAGATGACCTCGTGACTATCCTGGTGAACGAGAATGCCTCCGCCGTGGCCACGGGGACGACCAAAACGTCCCGCGCTTCTTCCGCACAAAGCTCGATTGCGTCACTGCTCGGCGTGAAGAGCGCCACCGGAGCCCTGTCGAACCTCTTGAACGCCAACACGGCGACCGCTTTGGACGGTGAGGGTACCACCAGCCGGGTAACTACGTTGACCGATACGCTGAGCGCTCGCGTCACGCATGTGCTCCCTAACGGCTATCTGGTGGTGGAGGGAACCAAGAACCTCGTGGTCAACTCGGAGCACCAGACAGTGAAGGTACGAGGCGTTATTCGGCCCACCGATTTGAGTCCCGGAAACTTCATCAGCTCCAGCCAGATCGCGCAAGTGGAGATCAAGATCGATGGCAAAGGCGTAGTCAACGATGCCGTGCGGCGCCCGAATTTCATCTACCGCTTTCTGCTCGGACTGCTGCCCTTCTGAGATCGCCCATGAAAAGAGCACTCCTTCTACTTTTCCTATCCGGCTTTCCGGCGCTTTCGTCCGCGGACGCCGCCACGCGGCTCAAAGAGCTGATTTCTCTGGAAGGAGTGCGCGACAATCAACTCCTGGGTTATGGGCTGGTAGTCGGTCTGGCTGGCACGGGGGACCGCCAGCAGACCCTCTTTCCCGCGCAAAGCTTAACGAACCTGCTGGAACGTATGGGGCTGACGGTCTCACCCACGACGATTCAAGTTAAGAATACGGCCGCGGTGATGGTGACCGCCACTCTTCCCCCGTTTATCGAGCCGGGTGCGCGTATCGATGTGACCAT
Organism: Bryobacterales bacterium; assembly: GCA_003166475.1. Lineage (GTDB taxonomy): Bacteria > Acidobacteriota > Terriglobia > Bryobacterales > Bryobacteraceae > Bog-159. The sequence continues at coordinate 51,113 of PMVV01000203.1, forward strand.
TGCCGCGGTGGGTGATGCGCCTAGTCTGCAAGGCGGAGTGCTTCTCATGACCGGACTCAAGGGTCCGGACGGGCAGGTCTACGCCGTTGCCCAAGGCCCCACCGTGCTCGGTGGATTTGTCGCGGGAGGGGGCACCAACGTCCGCGTCGTCAACCATCCGACGGTCGCCCGCATTCCGAATGGCGCAATCGTAGAGCGGGCCGCGCCATCCCGCAATCTGGGAGATCTCTTGCGCCTGCAGTTGCGGCGCGCCGACTTCACCACCGCGGCCCGGGTCGTGGAAGTCTTGAATAAACGCTTCGGCTCCATCGCCCAAGCCGAAAACGCGGCTCTTATCAGCGTCAGACTGCCCGCCAATTACCGCCAGAACACCACTGGATTTGTGGCGGATATGGAGCAGTTAACGGTTGAGACGGATCGCGGCGCCCAGATTGTCGTCAACGAGCGCACCGGCACAATCATCATGGGTAAGGACGTACAGATTGCCCCGGTAGCCATGATGCAAGGCAGTCTCACAGTAGAGATTCAGACGCGCCTCGCGGTCAGCCAGCCGAATCCACTCAGCTCCGGAACCACTCAGGTCGTGCCCGAGACCAGCGTCGATGTAAAGCAGGAGCAGACCCGTAATGTGCTTCTCAAAAATGGAGCAACGGTCGAAGAGCTGGTGCGCGCGCTCACGGCCATCGGGTCCACGCCCCGCGATATTATCTCGATCCTCCAAAACCTCAAGGATGCCGGCGCATTGGACGCCGAGCTGAAGGTGATCTGAAAAATGCCAACAACCAATTCCATCAGTGCGGGAATGCCGGCAGACCTTTCAGCCGCCCGCCCCAAGGACGAACCAGCCAAGATCAAGGCTGCCGCCACGCAGTTCGAAGCTCTGCTCATTGGGCAGATGCTCAAGTCGATGCACGACTCCGAAGGAGGATGGTTGGGCACGGGAGACGACGAGTCCGCCTCTTCCGCCATGGAATACGGCCAGGAGATCTTCGCGCAGGCGTTGTCCAACAACGGCGGACTGGGGCTCGCCTCAATGGTTGTGCGAGGTCTGCAAAAACCGCCGGAGCCTTAATCAGGCGGTCCAGCTATGGTCGACGAATGCGGAGTTGACATCGGGCAAGAACCGGCCGTCGCCGAAACCCGGCGGCAGGCCGCCCGCCGGAACCGCCGCATCGTTGGCGGGCACCGCCGCCGGGCTTTGACCGATCGCCTGCCACGCTCCACCCAACGTTTGCATCAGCGACTCCACTTCCGCCAGCGGGCCGTCTGCCTGCTTCAGGTTGGCCACGGTCAACCTGGTTCGCATGTATCGGTAAAGAGCCGCCAGGTTTTGGCTGATCGAACCACCGGCCTGCATGTCGAGAGATCCCTCCAATTCACCCAGAATACCAATGGTTCGGGAGATCGCCTTGGAGCGCTCTACGATATCGCCGGCGGCCAGAGCGCCGCGAGCCTCCCGCACGAACTTGATGCCGTGTTCATACAGAATCCGAATCAACTCGACGGGGTCGGCCGACAAAATCCGGTTCTCCAGGTATTGTTCTGGCATGCTGGCTATTCGTCCTTCGTTTTCAATTCCGCTTGCAGTTCAGCGACCAGGCGCAAGACCGATTCCGGCGGGATCTGGTCTACGACATCGCCCGTCTGGCGTTCCAGGATCTGGATCACCAGCTTGCCCGTCTTAGAGTCGCGCCTGTACATAAGTTCCCGATCCTGCCCCAGCCATTCCGCCTGGTTCAGCCATTGGACGGCCGCGATCGCCTGCCGATCGTTGAGCAGCCAATCCTGTGAGCCCGTTTGCGATGTGACTGGAGCGCTCATATCCACTCGGTTGGCTGGCCCGATTTCCATAGCGGCACTCCATTTCGATAGTTACGCGCGGGTCCTTGCCCGCAAGCTCTCAATCCATCACATCGGCGCCGTAGGCGCTAATTTCGAGCGATTCTCCTATGAAAATGACAACTGGAACAATAGTAGATACAGTTCTGGCCCTGCTCGCTTGTAGCTGCCTCGCCGGCGGTGGCACCGGGATGCAAGCGCAGACAACTCGACCGCCGGCGCAGCAGGCGGCGGGCGAGGATGCCGTGGCCCGGCAACAAGCTGCCCTAGCGCAGATGCAGGAGTCCATTGCCAAGCAGCGGGAGTCGGTGCAGAAACAGTTGGGCCAGAGCACCGACGCCTTCTTCATTCTCCTGCCCCCGGAGCGTATGCGAAGCGTTGCACACGACGGTGGGACAGCGGAATGCGCACCCCTACCTGACGGCGAGGTGCGGTCGCTGGCCAGCCAGGCGGCCACCCGAGAAAGCCTGGATGCGGAGATGCTTATCAACGTCATGCGGCAGGAATCCGGCTTTCGGCCCTGCGCTGTGTCGGAGAAAGGCGCCATCGGGTTGATGCAACTTATGCCTGCCACCGCCGAACAACTCGGGGTGAAAGACTCTTTTGATCCGCTGGAGAACGTGGACGCTGGCGCGCGATTCCTCCGGCAGCTATTGACGCGCTACAACGGCGACGTTCTCAAGGCGGTCAGCGCTTATAACGCCGGCCCGGCCCGGGTGGACGCCGTGGATGGAATCCCGCAAATCCCGGAGACCATCGATTACATCAAGCGCATCTTCTACCCGGACCTCGAGAAACAATAGCGCCCAGATTCACAGGAAAAGCAGCGCGCCGCCGCCGATAAGCTTTATGTGACGGCGCTATTGCAGCAGGCGGAGGAGATTCTGGACACTGCCAGTCGCGCCGGCATTGGGCCCGGCATGATGATCCTGATCGACCGCCAGGGTGGCATGCGCATGCTCGATCCGACCGGCTGGACGCTGGCAGCCCTTACCGCGGAGTTTGGTGCATCAGTTGTCTTTGAGGTCAAAAAAAGCCAGGGTACAACGTCTGTCGAAGGCTGGGCCGGGTGCGACCGTTGTCTCATAGAGCGGCAAACCGGCGCCCCGCTTTCGTACCTGCCCCTGACACCCCCAGTTTGTCACCCGATCAGATTGCACGCCGCTCCACTATCGATCGCGCAGTCGGCTGCACGCGACTCTGTGGTTTGAAAGAGCCACCGCCGCATTCGCACTGCTGTGCCTCGCGCATCGGTCCTTACCACCATCCCCTCGATCACGAGCATGACGGAACAGACGCCTTGCACTAGGAAGGGCCACATAATCTGAAGTTCTATGTTCGCCCCGTCTGGTGGAGGGCAGTCGCATTGAAACATCAGGCCGCCCGCCCCGAGTTCAATGGTGTGGCCAGCTCCCAGACGGGCCGCACGATACTGTCCGAACGAAAACAGCAAGGGCTGGTCAAAGCAATAGCGGAGGTCTAAGCGGCGTTCCAGGCGGCGCAAGGGTGGCTGCGGCATTTGTTCTAAGACCGATTATCGGCGGTCGTTCAGCTTGCCGCTAGTTCTAACCGTACTTATTCCGTTCTTGGTACTCCCCCCCACGCTGGAGCAGCGGCAGCGGAGGAACGGCGGGTAATACCACCCTTCCAACTCCCTGGCGATGCTCTCGGCGTGTTGCAGGAATTCCCCAGTTCGGCGGCTGGAACCTGGAGCAGCCTAACGATGCCTGCTAACAGGCTGAAAACGGGCTGGACGAACTTTGAGTGTAAGCCAATTAAGCTGCTGATACTATTGATGTTGTTAGGTAATGCCGCACATTCGGCATAGGCGGGATACTGCCTGGGCGTCGGTATCGAGCAGGCCGGGAAGAGGCGGTTATCCAGCCCCGCTTCCGCGATTCGCGTGTCCCAGCAGACTCGTGGGACCGGTTTTGGTGTCGTTGGGCGCCTGCTGCGACCCTCATACCGGCCTGTTTAGAGTCGTGCCTGCTGCGGCTACGCAGAGGATTTTCGGGGTGCCAGCGGCAACTGCCGTCCCGGACGCGCCGCTGGCGGTGCTGTTCGTGGGGGCGTATCGCGTTACGCCGGGCTCACCATCGGCTAATTAAGTCCCAGAGGCCGGGCGGGCCGTCTCCTGAATCTGTTGGCTGAGTTGGCTCTGCAGTTGGTTGATGGCTTGCGCAGCGGTTGGACTCAACGTCCCTCCATTGGCTTGCTCATCGGTTGCGATTTGCTGTTGGATTGTGCCGAGCTGCGAACCCAACTGCTGCGCTTGATCGCTGCTCAGGTTCCCGGCCTTTTCATTCAATACGATGCGACCCGCCTCCAGAGCTTCGCGGGTGGTGGCCTGAGGCACATACGGATCGGAGGGCGGAGCGGCGCCGTTGTGGGCGTCGCTGTAAATCGTCCCGCTCAACTGGTCTTGCAATTGCTTGATGGTCTGTGCATCGGTGGATGACAGCGTCCCGCCATCGGCCTGCCGATCCGCCGTAATCTGGCTCTGGATGGAAGATATCTCGCCGAAAAGTTGCTGTTGTTGGTTGCTCGTGAGATTGCCGGCCGCCACGTTCCCGGCGACACGGCCGGTCAGCGCAACCTCGCGCAACGCGGCCGGGCTGAGGTGCACGCTGTCCGCCGGCTCGCCGACGGTCTGCACGCTGTCGCTGGGCGCGGAGCCCGACGGAGAGCTCGCCATTTGCGACGCCGTCGGCGCGTACGATTCGTGTATTGTGCTCGTGTTAAGAGAAACTGGGCTCATAGTGTGATCTCCTTGCCGTTTCTATCGCCAGCCAGGAACGGATTCTTAGGCACCTTGACGCGGCATTTTAGCGTTCGCATCATAAACGGCACTCCGATCTGACCATTTCTGTTTGGGTACACGTACACGCTCGCATATCTGTTGTGTGCGGGTAAATACTACCTTTGGTTAATCCGCTTTTTCGGAAACTTTCCGCCTAATAGGCCCAAACACGAACGTCAATGATTACAG